>NZ_JAWLNX010000029.1:59641-95868 GCF_035320975.1 Saccharopolyspora mangrovi
CCCCGCGGCCGGGCGGCCTCGGGCCCGGCGCGGGGGGGGCCCCCCCCCCCCGACTCAGGGCAGGACCCGGGTGGGGTTGAGGATGTCGTTGGGGTCCAGGGCGTGCTTGATCGCCCGTGACGCCCACAGCCCGGCCTCGTCGAGTTCGCGGCCGAGCCAGTCGCGCTTGAGCTGGCCGATGCCGTGCTCGCCGGTGATGGTGCCGCCCAGGTCCAGGCCGAGCTGCATGATCGCGTCGAAGGCCTGCTGGGCGCGGACGGTCTCCTCGGCGTCGCCGTCGTCGAAGGCCACCACCGGGTGCATGTTGCCGTCACCGGCGTGACCCGAGCACAGCACCTGCACGCGGTGCTGCTCGGCGATGCGCTGCATGCCCTGCACCAGGTCGACGAGGTGGCGGCGCGGGACGCAGACGTCGTCGATGAGCAGCGCCTTGCCGAGCTTCTCGTGGGCGTCGCCGACCAGGCGGCGGGCCTGCATCAGCATCTCGCCCTCGGCGGCGCTGTCGGAGACCACGACCTCCGCCGCTCCCATCGCGCGGGCCACCTTCTCGAACGCCGCGAGGTCGGCGGGGGCCTCGTCGCCGCGGTCGGACTGCACCAGCAGCATCGCGGCCATGCCCGCGGGGAAGCCGAGGTCGGCGATCTGCTGGACCGCCTTGACCGAGGAGGCGTCCATGAACTCCAGCACCGACGGCCGGTGCCCTTCGGCGAGGTAGCCGGAGACGGTGCGGGCGGAGTCGGCGACCTCCGGGAAGAACGCGACGGCGGTCAGCGGCTGGGCGCTGGCCGGGCGCAGCGCCACGGTCACCTCGGTGACCACGCCGAGGGTGCCCTCGGCCCCGACCATGAGCCGGGTCAGGTCGTACCCGGCGACGCCCTTGGCGGTGCGGCGACCGGTGCGCATCACCCGCCCGTCGGCCAGCACGACCTCCAGGCCGCGCACGAAGTCGCCGGTCACGCCGTACTTCACGCAGCACATGCCGCCGGCGTTGGTGGAGACGTTGCCGCCGATGGTGGAGATGCTGCGCGAGCCCGGGTCCGGCGGGTAGAACAGGCCCTCCTCGGCCACGGCCGCGGCGAGCACGCCGTTGACGACGCCGGGCTGCACCACGGCCAGCTGCTCGTCGACGTCGATGTCGAGGATGGCGTCCATCTTCTCCAACGACAGCAGCACGCAGCCGTCCAGCGCGTTCGCGGCACCGGACAGGCCGGAGCGCGCACCCTGCGGGACCACCGGCACCCGGTTGTCGTTGGCCCACTTCAGCACCGCCGCGACGTCGCTGGTCTCGCGCGCCCGCACGAGCGCGGCCGGGGTTCCGGCCGGGCAGAAGGTGGCGCGGTCGCGGCTGTGCGCGGCCAGCACGTCCGGGTCGTCGAACACACGGCCTTCAGGCAGCAGCGCCCGCAGCGCGTCGGTGGAGATCATCGCCTCGTCTCTTCCAGGCATCGAACACAGGGCCTACCACCGCGAATCTAGACCGCCGAACACCCCGATCCCACCCGGAGTGATTTTCTCCCCTCTTCCTCCTCCCCCAACCCCGCCCGGTCGCGCAACCCCGAATACCGCCGTTCTCGGGTTCCCGATTGCGGCCGTTTTCGGGGTGGGCACGGATTACTCCGGTAATCGGAGGTCGGATTACCGGAGTAATCGGGGTGCGGTGGGCGGGATCGGACGTGGATCGATCAGTTGATGCCGGGGAGGATCATGGTGAACCAGACGACGACCGGGGCGAGGACGACCATCGCGCCGCCGTAGAGGGCCAGGCCCTTGAACACGGAGTCGCGCTCGGCCTCGCGGGAGTTGGCGAGCATGATGGCGCCGCTGGTGGAGAACGGGCTGATGTCGACCACCGTGGAGGCGATCGCCAGGGCCGCGACCATGCCCGCCACGCCGACCTGACCGGCGGCCATCAACGGCACGGCCAGCGGGATCAGGGCGCCGAGCAGTCCGGTGGAGGAGGCGAAGGCCGAGACCACCGCGCCGATCAGGCACAGCAGGAACGCCGAGAGCAGCGGGACGCCGATGCTGCTGACGGCGTGGCTGACGTAGTCCACCGTGCCCAGCTCCTGCAACACGCTGACGTAGGTGAGCACACCGCAGATCAGCAGCACGGTCGGCCAGGTGACGTTCTTGACGGCGTCGCGGTGGGCCTGCGGGGAGATGATGCCGAGCACGACGGCGACGGTGATCGCCACCAGCCCGATGTCCAGTTCCAGGAACAGGGTCAGCACGACCATCGTGAGGATGCCCAGCAGGGTCAGCGCCTTGTCGCGGCTCATCTCCACCCGCGCCAGCAGGGTGTCGTCGCGGGCCGCGCCGGGCACGTCCGCCGGCACCGGGCTCTCCGCGGTCTTGCGGCCGCCGAGCAGCACGAACGCGATGGCGGCGAAGACCAGGTTGAGCACGAAGCTGGCGAAGAACAGGAACAGCGGGCTGCCGTCGAGCTTGCTGTCGTCGACGACGCCGTTGACGATCACGCCGAACACCGAGATCGGCGAGAAGCCGCCGACCATCGTGCCGTGCACGACCATCACCGACATCAGCAGCGGGCTGATGCCGTGCTTGGCAGCCAGCCCCATCGCCACCGGGGCGATGATCGCCACCGCTGCGGGCGGCACCGCGCCGATGGCGGTCAGCAGCGCCGAGACCGCGAGCATCACCCACGGGACGAGCGCGAGCCTGCCGCGCACCAGCTGCACGGACCGGTACACCAGCCAGTCGATGGTGCCGTTGGCGCGGGCGATGGCGAACAGGTAGGTGACGCCGACGAGCACCATGAAGATCTCGCCGGGGAACCCGGCGAGGATGTCGTCGGAGCTCATCCCGCCCGCGAGGGTGCCGACGAGGAACGCGGCGGCGAAGGCCAGCGCTCCCATGTTGACCGAGAACACGCCGGTGATGACGAAGATGGCCACCAGCGCCAGGATCGAGATCAGCTCGGGGGACATGGTCACTCCCCCGATCTGCCGGTCAGCTCGGCGATCGCGGCGGTGACCCCGCCCGGTTCGTGCGGGACGCCGGCCAGCCCCAGCCCGGCTTCGACGACGCCGAGCGTGCCGAGCAGGGTGGCGTCGTTGAACGCCCCGAGGTGCCCGATGCGGAAGACCTTCTTGGCCACTTTGGACAGTCCCGCGCCCAGCGAGGTGTCGAAGTGCTCCAGGATGACCTCGCGCAGGCGGTCGGCGTCGTGCTCGGGCGGCATCAGCACCGCGGTCAGCGCGCTGCTGTGGTCGGTGCCGGGCGTGGTTCCCGGGTCGCGGCAGAGCACTTCGAGCCCCCAGGCGCGCACTGCCGCTCGGGTGGCCGCCGCGTGCCGGTCGTGGCGCGCGCAGACCTCGTCCAGGCCCTCTTCGAGGAGCATCGACAGCGCTTCGCGCATCCCGAAGAGCATGTTGGTGGGCGGGGTGTAGCGGAAGTAGCCCTGCTTCCCGGCGCTGAGCAGCGGCTGCCAGTCCCAGTAGGCCTTGGTGAGCTTCGCCGACTGCGCTGCCAGCAGCGCCTTGGCGCTGATGACGTTGAGGCCGATGCCGGGCGGCAGCATCAGGCCCTTCTGCGAGCAGCTGATGGTGACGTCCACGCCCCACTCGTCGTGCCGGTAGTCGATCGATCCCAGCGAGGAGATCGTGTCGACCAGCAGCAGCGCGGGGTGGCCGGCGGCGTCGATGGCCGCGCGCACGGCGGGCACGTCGCTGACCACTCCGGTGGAGGTCTCGTTGTGCACCACCGCCACGGCTTTGATCCGGTGCTGGGTGTCGGCGCGCAGCCGCTGCTCGATGGCGTCCGGGTCGACGCCGCTGCGCCAGTCGCCCGGGATCGTCTCCGGTCGCAGGCCGAGCGTGGTGGCCAGCTCGGACCACAGCTCGGCGAAGTGCCCGGTCTCGTACATCAGGACCTCGTCGCCCGGTGAGAGCGTGTTGACCAGGGCGGCTTCCCACGCGCCCGTTCCGGAGGACGGGTAGATCACGACGTCGGCGGAAGTGCGTGCCACGGCGCGGAGCTTGTCGAAGACCTCCAGGGCGAGGTCGGCGAAGTCGGGGCCCCGGTGGTCGATGGTGGGGTTGGCGATCGCGTGCAGCACCCGGTCGGGAACGTTCGTCGGGCCCGGGATCTGCAGGAAGTGGCGGCTGCTGGCAACGGACATTCGATCCTCCACGGTGAGGACGCTCTTCCGGCATGTGAAAACCACGTCTCGGTGGGTTGAATTCTGTAGACAGCAAGCCGATCATGTCAAGTGGCTCACTTCCGCCTTGACAACAGTTCTAGCTGGTCACCGCCGTGACAACGGCCGGAAAACGCTGGAAGGAATCGCAGTGCGCAACGCCGCCACCGCTGGACTCGCCGCCGAACTGGCCCGGAACCTGGACGGAAACGTCCGCTTCGACGACTACTCCCGCCACCTCTACTCCACCGACGCCAGCATGTACCGGGTCCAGCCGGTCGGGGTCGTCTTCCCGCGTCACGCCGAGGACGTCGCCACCGCGGTCCGGTTGTGCCGGCAGGCCGGCGTCGCCGTGCTGCCGCGCGGGGCCGGGACGAGCCACTGTGGACAGACCGTCGGCGAAGCCGTGGTGCTGGACTTCTCCAAGCACATGAACCGGATCCTGGAGCTGGATCCGCAGCGCCGGGTGGCGCGGGTGCAACCCGGACTCGTGCAGGACGAGCTGAACCTCGCCGCAGGCGAGCACGGGTTGTTCTTCGCGCCGGACACCTCCACCAGCAACCGGGCCACGCTCGGCGGCATGATCGGCAACAACTCCTGCGGTTCCCGCTCGGCCCGCTACGGCATGACCATCGACCACGTGGAGCGGCTGGAGGTCGTGCTCTCCGACGGCACACCGGTGTCGCTGGGCGAGCTCTCGGCGTCCGAGCTCGCCGCGAAGTCCACTTCGGACACCCTGGAGGGCCGGATCCACCGGCGGCTGCCGGAGATCGTCGAGGCCGCCCGCCCGGGACTGGCCGAGCAGACCCAGCAGTTCTGGCGGCGGGCAGGCGGGTACCGGCTGGACCGGTTGGCCGAGGGACCGTTCGACCTGGCCAAGTTCGTCGTCGGCGCCGAGGGGACGCTGGTCACCGTCACCGAAGCGGTGGTGCGGCTCGTGCCGAAGCCGAAGGCGACCGTGATGGTCGTCGGGCACTTCGACTCCACCGCCGCCTGCATCGCCGGCACCGACGCGGCGATGCGCACCGGGGCCGCCGGGATCGAGATGGTGGACAACTTCATCCTCGACCTCGCCCGCAAGTCCCCGCAGCACGAGCACCTCTTCGGCGCGCTGGAAGGAGATCCGCGCGCGCTGATGTTCGCCGAGTTCTACGGCGACACCGTCGAGGAGGCCCGCGCGGGGGCCGAAGCGCTCGTGGCGGCCTGGCGCGCCGAGGGGCACGGATACGCGACCCGGCTGGCGGCCACCGACGCCGAGCTCGCACCGCTGCGCGCGCTGCGCAAGTCCGGTCTCGGACTGCTGATGGCCGCGGGGCGCTCCACCGAGCGCTCGGTGGCGTTCGTCGAGGACACCGCGGTGCCGCCGGAGCACCTCGCCGAGTACACCGCGCGGTTCGCCAAGATCCTCGACAACCACGGGTTGCGCGCCGGGTTCTACGGGCACGCCTCGGCCGGGTGCCTGCACGTGCGGCCGTTCATGGACCTCACCCGCCCCGACCAGGTCGCCACCATGCGCCAGGTCGCCGAGGAGGTCTGCGACCTCGCGCTGTCCTACGGCGGGGTGAACTCCAGCGAGCACGGCGACGGGTACGCGCGCAGCGAGTTCAACCGCAAGATCTTCGGCGACACCGTCTACGAGGCGATGCGCGAGGTCAAGGCGCTGTTCGACCCGGACGGCATCATGAACCCCGGCAAGATCGTCGACGCGCCGCCGATGACCGAGAACCTGCGCGAGCCCACGATCCCGGTGGCCGCACCGCTGGAGACGCACTTCGACTTCACCCGCTACGGCGGGATGCGCGGCGAGGCCGAGCGCTGCCAGCGCATCGGCGCCTGCCGCAAGCCCGAGACCTCCGGCGGGGCGATGTGCCCGTCGTTCATGGCCACTCGCGACGAGGAGCACTCCACCCGCGGCCGCGCCAACGCCCTCGTGCTGGCGCTGTCGGAGCCCGACCCGCGCGCGGCGCTGGGCGGCGAGCGGCTCAAGGAGGTGCTGGACCTGTGCCTGGAGTGCAAGGCCTGCCAGCACGAATGCCCGATGTCGGTGGACATGGCCACGCTCAAGAGCGAAGCCCTGGCCCAGCACCACGAGCAGCACGGGACCGATCTGCGCAGCCGGATCTTCGGCGCCACCCGGCGGCTCTACCGGCTGGGCGCGATGGTCGCGCCGCTGAGCAACGCGCTCGCCGCCCGGAAGCCGGTGCGGGCGCTGCTGCAGAAGGTCGCCGGCATCGACAGCCGGCGCCCGCTGCCCGCGTTCCGCCGCGACGACCTGCTGCGCTGGAACCGCTCCCGGCCGGCGACCCCGACGGCGCCCGGCATCACCCCGGGCGAGCGGGGTGATGTGGTGTTCCTGGTGGATTCGTTCACCAGCCACACCGAACCCGCCATCGGGCGGGCGGCGATCCGGCTGCTGGAGCACGCGGGCTGGCAGGTGCGGGTCGAGGCGCAGGTGTGCTGCGCGCGTCCGCAGATCTCCAAAGGCCTTCTCCCCCAGGCGAAGAAGGTCGCCGGGAAGCTGGTGGCCGAGCTCGCGCCGGAAGCCGAGCGCGGGGCGCGGGTCGTGGGGTGCGAGCCCTCGTGCGTGTCGACGCTGCGCGACGAGCACCCGAAGCTGCTGGGCGACTCACGGGTGGCAGGCAGCGCGAGCCTGGTCGAGGACCTGCTGGTGGAAGCCCTCGACGACGGCGCGCTGAAGCCAGGTCCGGGACCGGAGAAGGTGCTGTTCCACGGTCACTGCCACCAGAAGGCCGTGCTGGGAACGGCGTCGTCGGCCCGGCTGCTGCGGTACCTCTCCGAGGTGGACGAGCTCGACGCCGGCTGCTGCGGCATGGCCGGTTCGTTCGGCTTCGAGACCGAGCACTACGAGGTGTCGATGCGCATCGGCGGGCAGCGCCTGTTCCCCGCCATCGACGGGTCGCCGGACGCCGCCGTCGCGGCCACCGGGGTCTCCTGCCGCCAGCAGGTCGCCCACGGCACCGGCCGCGAGGCCAGGCACCCGGTCGAGCTCCTCCACGACGCCGTCTTCGGGCGATGAACCTCAGGAGGGCCAGAGGCCGAACATCGAGGCGAAGCCCTCGCGCCAGCTCGGCCAGGTGGGCTTCCAGCCGAGGGTCTCGCGGAGGCGGAAGTTGGTCGCGCCGCGCTGCTCGGTGAGCTGGTGCACGGTCAACCAGTCCAGCTGGGACTTGGCCTGCTCGGTGGTCAGCGTGACCGGGGCGGGGGCGTCGGCGAGCCGGGCGTAGGCGGGCAGCCATTCACTGGCCTCGGCGGGTTCGTTGTCGACCACGTTGAACGCGCCCGGGTCACCGCCTTCGAGCACTTCCAGGATCACCCCTGCGGCATCCTCCACGTGGGTGAAGGAGGTGAGACCGACGCCGTCTCCGACCAGCGGCAGCTCGCTGCCGACCACGCGCGCGTGCACGTCACCGCCGGGCGCGTACTGGGTGTCCGGGCCGTACAGGGCGCCGTAGCGCAGCGACACGCCTTCGATGCCGGAGCGGGTGAACAGCTCCTCCTCCGCGGAGGCCAGCGCCCGGACCATCTCGCCCCAGCTGCCGGGCGCGTCGATCCACAGCGGCGAGTCCTCGTCGAGCACGTCGTGACCGTGCGGGCGGTAGGCGGCGGTCATGCCCTGGGCGATGAACCGCCGGGCACCGGCCGAAACGGCGGCGTCGAGCAGGTTCTTGGTGCCGCGCTCGCGGAGTTTCGCGGTGCGGCGCAACGCCTCCTGCGGATCGGCGGCGCTGAAGGCCGACGTCTCGTCGATGACGACGTCGGGCGCGGCGCGGCGCAGCTGTATCCGCAGCGCATCGGGATCGAGCAGGTCGGCCGCGACGACCTCGTCGACGGTCGGCCCTTCCAGCCGGTCGACTCTGCGCGCCAGCGCCGTCACGTGATGACCGCGCTCCCGCAGCAGCGGAAGCAGGGTCTTCCCGACCACACCGGTCGCACCGGCGACAACCACACGCAGGGGCATTCCCCGAAACCTCGCATCTGGTCAAACGTCAGCGAGCCCCGAGGCTACCCCGGGATCCCTTGCCCCATCGGGTGAAACTCGCCGGTGATCGGCGAGAGGAAGATCATCTGCGACGAGCGGCGGGCCGGCGGACACGACCCGCCACCCGTCCAGACGAAGATCAGACCGTGCGGATACCCGCCGCCTGCGGACCCTTGGGCCCCTGGGCGATCTCGAACTCCACTCGCTGGTTCTCCTCCAGCGTGCGGAAACCGGTGGCGTCGATGGCGGAGTAGTGGGCGAAGACGTCAGCTCCACCGCCGTCCGGGGTGATGAACCCGTAGCCCTTCTCGGCGTTGAACCACTTGACCGTACCGCTAGCCATTCCTTGTTCTCCCGTTTCTGCTAGCCGGGGTCAACACTGCGCAGACCCCTGGTTGACAGAGCTGATCACCGGCAGCGCGCGGAGCCAGGCACCACGGCACAAAAAAAGCGCCTGCGTTCTGGCAGGCACTTTCCCAGTACTGCAAGGACCAAAACCGCAACCACAGGTCACGCTAGCACCGCGGTTGCGCGTTGTCACACGTTGATCGCAGGCGGTCAACATGAGACCGTATCCGGTCCGCCACAGGACTTTTCGAGTTTCAAACAACTGGGCCGTCGCGGTCCCCGGGCCGGGTGACCCGGGGACCGCGCAGCGTCGTCACGGGATGCTCAGCAGCGCCTGCCCGCTCTCCTCGGCGGCCCTGTTCTGCTCGGTGCGCTGCTCGGCCAGCATCAGCGCAGCGTCGCGCGGGGTGTGCCCCTCGGTGTCCCACGCCGCCAGCAGCAGCGGGATCTTGGCGAGCATCTCCTCGCGCAGCACCTGGAAGGACAGCACCGGGTCGGCGTCGACGCGGCCCAGCAGCAGCCACCAGGCCCACGCCGCGGCGCCGGCGTTGGCCACGAAGTCCGGGATGACCGGGATCCCCCGGGTGGACAGCAGCTCCTCCGCTTCGGGCGTCACCGGGTTGTTGGCCGCCTCGACGATCACCCGCGCGGCCACCTCCGGCACCTGGTCGGTGCCGATGGCGAAGGACACCGCGGCCGGGATCAGCACGTCGACCTCCTGCGAGAGCACCGCCTCGCGCGGCAGCAGCTCGACACCGGCCGGCACCTGGTCGCGGTCGATCTCGCCGAAGCGGTCTCGGGCCTCCAGCAGAGCCGGGACGTCCAAGCCGTCCGGGTGGTAGAGGGTTCCGGCCGCATCGGCCATCGCGACCACCTTCAGCCCCGCCTCGTGCAGGTAGAAGGCGGCGCCGCCGCCCATCGTGCCCACGCCCTGCACCGCGACGGTGGTTTCCTGGTGGGCCCAGTCGCGGGCGTGGACCACTCCCAGGCAGCACTGCGCGACGCCGTAGCCGCCGACCACGTCGCCCAGCAGCAGCCCGCCCGGCACCGGCGCGTTGAGCCCGGCGCGGACCCGGCGCAGCGTGCGCTCGACGTCCGGGGAGCGGCGGATCGCGGCGTGGTAGGACTGGTGCATCCCCAGCTCCTCGAACGCCTCGTCGATCAGGTGCTGGGGCACGCCGAGGTCCTCGGCGGTCACCCAGTGCGCGTCCAGCCACGGACGCATCGCCTGGAGGTAGCGCCGGAGCACGCCCTTGGCCTGCGGGTCCTTCGGGTCGCAGTCGATGCCGCCCTTGGCACCGCCCACGGGCAACTCGAACACAGCGGTCTTGCGGGCCATGCCACGAGCCAGGTGCTCGACTTCTTCCATCGTGCAACCGGCACGCATCCTGGTCCCGCCTGTGGCGAGTCCCGACACCAGGCTGTGCACGACCAGGAAGCCGTTGCAGCCGGTGACCGGATCCGTCCAGGTCACCTTCATGAGCGGTTCGCCGCCGACGAGTCCCATGGGCGATACCTCCTTTCAGAGCGCATACGAGACGAGTAACGCGATCGGGCTACGACGAGATAGGGCGGATATCCGCCCTGGTCTTCGTCGAAGCCCGATCAGATGTCTGCTAACTGGATGTGCGTGGTCTCGGGGAGAGGGTCCACAGACCGGGCCGGACGCGGGAGGTGGTCGAACTCGGTTCGCACAAGAACCACCTCCCGCGTCCGCCCGAATAGCTCGAAGCTAAGGGCGGGGAAGTGAGATTGTCAACAATCGTCGGTTCGGACAACCGTTACGACGTCGGAACGGTTGCATGACGGGAGGTAAAACGGGCGTATCCGGTTGCTGCGTAACGAGATCAACTCACCTGCCCCCGCCGGAGCCGCGTTGGTTCTAAGCTTCTGTTCGAAGGCGCTCGTGATGCCTTCACCCCCGGCTCTAAATCCGTCATTCCGGAACGAATGAGACGGGTTCGAGATCGGGGAATGGCGTGCACCGCCCCGCTGCACGACTGGAAGGATGGGAGTCATGAGTCAACCTGAGCCGCCGGGATCGCTGGACGAGGCCACGCAGCAACAGCTGATCCAGGAGATCGGCCGGGTGATCGTGCGCGCGCTGCCGCCCGGGTGGCAGGAGTCCACGACGGAGTACCGCGCGATCGGCGGTCACGTCGAGACCGTGAGCCGGTTGATCGCGCCCAACGGCAGCGCCATCCCGCTCGCCACCCCGTCCGAGGTCGCCGACCTGTTCGGACGGCTGCGGAACGGCATGTACCAGCCGGACCGGGGGGCCTGGGTCAGCGCGGTGTACCGGCTGCAGCGGCCCGGGAGCTACGCGGTGGACTTCAACGGCGACCGCGAACCCGACTGGCAGTCCCCTCCCCCGCCTTCGGCCTACGCCGAGGAGCATCGGTCGTACCCGCGCCCGGCCGAAGCGACGCCGCAGTGGCTGTCCGGCAGCCCGGCCGAACCGGCATCGGCGGCGCCGTCGCTGCGCACCGCCGAGGTCTTCGACGACCGCGGCAACCCGATCACCGAACGCGCCGAGATCGGCCGCGCGGAGGCCGACCGGGTCGCCGAGTACCTGGAGACGGCTCCGGTGGTGCTGGCCGCGCGCAGCTACGACAACGACCGGCTCGACCCGCAGCGCACGGCGTCGGTGCCGATGACCTTCCACACCGACGGCAGCTGGATCTGGCCGGGCGCGGTGGGCTACTACCTGCGCCAGCACGGCGTGGCGCCGGAGCCGGAGCTGCTCAACCACATCCGCGCGCGGGGTTTCCAGCTCCCGGAGGTCACCGAACCGCAGCGCGAGCTGGCGGTCTCGGTGATCACGGGCGAACGCTCCTAAGCCGTTCGTCCTGTTCGACCGGTCGGTTCGGCGGAACTGGCCGGTCCGCTGGGGCGCCCGGCCTGCGAGAATCAGCTCATGGCTGATGAGGTGGCCTTCGTGGACGGCCCGGTGGCCACCATGAACGCCGCGCGCTCGTTCACCGATGCGGTGCTGGTGCGCGACGGCCGGATCGCAGCCGTGGGCAACCAGGCGGTGCGCGAGCGGATCCGTCGCCGCACCGAGGTCGTTCCGCTGCGCGGTCGCCTCCTGCTGCCCGGGTTCCACGACGCCCACGTGCACCCGGTTTTCGGCGGGATGCTGCGGTTGCGCTGCGACCTGTCGCAGGCCACCGACGGGGCTGACTGCCTGCGGCTGATCGCCGAGCACCTCACCGCCCACCCGGATGCGCCGTGGCTGCTGGGCGGGGGTTGGGACGTGGCGCAGTTCCCGGGTGGGACGCCGACCCGCCGGGCGCTGGACTCGGTGACCGGCGACCGGCCGGCCTACCTGGTCAACCGCGACCACCACGGGGCGTGGGTGAACTCGGTGGCGCTGCGGCTGGCGGGCATCGACCGGCACACGCCCGATCCGCCGGACGGGCGCATCGAGCGCGATCCGGCCGGCCGCCCGGACGGAACCCTGCACGAGGGCGCGACCCGCCTGGTGGAGCACGTGCTCCCGGCCGCCGATTCGCAGCAGTACCTCGACGCGCTGGCCGAGGGGCAGCGGCACCTGCACGCGCGCGGGGTGACCTCCTGGCACGACGCGATCGTCGGCCCCTACCTCGGCTACCACGACCTGCTGTCGACCTACCTGGCCGCCGACGACCGCGGGTTGCTGACCGGCAAGGTGCGCGGCGCCCTGTGGTGGGACCGCGATCGGGGCCCGGAGCAGATCCCGGACCTGCTGGAACGCCGCAAGCGGGCGCGGGGACGGCGTTTCCGGGCCGAAACGGTGAAGATCATGCAGGACGGGGTGTGCGAGAACGCCACCGCCGCGCTGCGGCTGCCCTACCTGGGGCACGAGGGCAGCGGCTTGTCGTTCGTGTCCCCGGCGGTGCTGGCGGAGGTGGTGCCGCTGCTGGCCGCCGAGGGCTTCCAGCTGCACTTCCACGCCGTCGGCGACCGCGCGGTGCGCGACGCCCTGGACGCGGTGGCGGCGGGCGGTCGCGAGCTGCGGCACCAGATCGCGCACGTCCAGGTGGTCCACCCGGGCGATGTCCCGCGGTTCCACGAGCTGGGGGTGGCCGCGACGATCCAGCCCCGGTGGGCGGTCAACGACCCCGCGATGACCGAGCTGACGGTGCCCCGGCTCGGGCACACCCGGGCTTCCCGGCAGTACCCGTTCCGCTCGCTGCGCGCGGCGGGAGCGGTGCTGGCGGCCGGCAGCGACTGGCCGGTGTCGGAGGCCGATCCGATGCTCGGCGCGCACGTGGCGGTCAACCGCTGCGAGCCCGGTGCGGACGATCCCCTCGGACCGGAGGAGTCCTTGCAGCTGGTCGACGCGCTGGCGGCGTGCACGATCGGTTCGGCGTGGGTGAACCACGTCGAGCAGCACACCGGGACCGTCGAAGTGGGCAAGGCGGCCGACCTGGTGGTGCTGGACACCGACCCGTTCTCGTTGCCACCGGAGGAGATCGCGTCCTGCGGGGTGGACCTGACGATGGTTGACGGGCGCACCGTGCACCAGCGGTGATCTCGGCCTTGGGCCGGCCGGGCGATGTCGCGTCCCGTTCGTGTGCCAACTCGGGCGAGGCATTGGCGGCGGTCAGCGCGACTGGTTGCGTCGTCGATCGACGGAGTACACCTCTGGGAGGCCGCTGACCCATGTCGTTCCGACTGCCCGAGTTCTACCTTTCCTACCCGGCCCGCCTGAACCCGAACCTGCAGCGGGCCCGAGAACACACCAAGGCGTGGGCCCGCCGCATGGAGATGATCGACGTCCCGCAGCAGGGCAAGGAGATCTGGATCGAGGCGGACCTGGACCGCGACGACTACGCGTTGCTGTGCGCCTACACCCATCCCGATTGCGACGGCGACGAGCTGGACCTGGTGACCGACTGGTACGTGTGGGTGTTCTACTTCGACGACCACTTCGTCGAGCTCTACAAGCGCGAACCGGACCTCACCGCCGCGCGCGAACACCTCGACCGGCTACCGGCTTTCATGCCGGTGGAGGGGCCGATCACCGAGGAACCGACCAACCCGGTGGAGGCCGGGCTGGCGGACCTGTGGCAGCGCACGGTGCCGTCGATGAGCACCGACTGGCGACGCCGGTTCGCCGCGAGCACCAAGGCGCTGCTGGACGAATCGCTGTGGGAGCTGGCCAACATCACCGAGAACCGGTTGTCCAACCCCATCGAGTACATCGAGATGCGCCGCAAGGTCGGCGGTGCCCCGTGGTCGGCGAACCTCGTCGAGCACGCCGTGGGCGTGGAGGTTCCGGCCGAACTCGCCGCGACCCGGCCGCTGAAGGTCCTGCGCGACACGTTCTCCGACGCGGTTCACCTGCGCAACGACCTGTTCTCCTACGAGCGGGAGGTCGCCGACGAGGGCGAGCTGAGCAACGGTGTGCTGGTCTTCGAGCGGTTCTTGGGCTGCGACACGCAGCAGGCCGCGGAGACGGTGAACGACCTGCTGACCTCGCGGCTGCACCAGTTCGAGCACACCGCGCTGACCGAGGTCCCGAGGCTGCTGGACGAGTGCGGGGTGGCTCCGGCCGGGCGGCTCGCGGTGCTGGGTTACGCGAAGGGCTTGCAGGACTGGCAGTCCGGTGGGCACGAGTGGCACATGGCTTCCGGGCGCTACCCGGAGGGCGGCGGTTCGTCGTCGGTGCTGGGTGGCCCGACGGGCCTGGGCACCGCCGGCGCCTACATCGCCAAGTCGCTGGTTTCCACTGCCCCGCAACGTCTTCGCAGCTTCAGCCGGGTTCCGTTCCAGTCGGTCGGGCCGGTCGACCGGCCGCAGCTGGAGGTGCCGTTCGAGCTGCGGTTGTGCCCGCACCTGGACGTCTCCCGGGAGCACGCGGTGGACTGGGCGCGGGAGATGGGCATGTTCGCCGACGCCCCGCCGGTGTGGGACGAGGCTGCGGTGCGGTTCAACGACCTGCCGCTGTGCGCGGCAGGGCTGGACCCGGACGCCACGCTGGAGGAGCTGGACCTGGCCTCGCACTGGCTGGTGTGGGGCACCTACGGCGACGACCTCTACCCGCAGCGCTACGGCCACACCCGCGACGTGGCGGGCGCGAAGGCGCAGAACGAGCGGCTGAAGCAGGTCATGACCGACTCGGGTGAGCCGGGGATCGTGCCGGTGAACATGATGGAGCGCGGCCTGGCCGATCTGTGGCGGCGCACCACGGCTCCGATGAACGCTCGCGAGCGGGCCTCGCTGCGGTCGGCGGTGGAGGTGATGATCGACAGCTGGGTGTGGGAGCTGGACAACCAGGTGGGCAACCACATCCCGGACCCGGTGGACTACGTCGAGATGCGCCGCGCGACCTTCGGTTCGGACATGACGATCAGCCTGGCCCGCTTCGCGCACGGCGACGTGGTGCCGCCGGAGCTGTACGAGACGCGCGCGGTGCAGAACCTGGAGAACTCGGCGATCGACTGCGCGACGATGCTCAACGACGTGTTCTCCTACCGCAAGGAGATCGAGTTCGAGGGCGAGGTGCACAACGCGGTCCTGGTGGTGCAGAACTTCCTGGACTGCGACCAGGACCGCGCCTTTCAGATCGTGCACCGGCTGTTCAACGCGCGGATGGAGCAGTTCCGGCACGTCATCGACGTGGAACTGCCCGCCCTGTACCAGGAGCGGCAGGTCGCCCCGGAAGCGCAGGAGGCGTTGAACAAGCACGCCGAGGAACTCAAGGACTGGCTTTCCGGCATCCTCAACTGGCACGAGAAGGTCGCGCGATACCACGACGACGAGCTCCGCCACAACGCGCCGTTGAGCGGAATCCGTTCGCTCTACGCGCCTTCGACGCCGTGGGATCCGGTGCTGGGCTGAGTCATGGCCCGCCAGGCAGCTTCTCCGATGGCGGCGATGGCTTCGACGCCGTCGCCGCCTCGGTAACCCTTGGTGGAGACGGGGTCGGTGAGCTGGTCGACGAGCACGGCCAGCACGACCTGCGGGGTGTCGGCGGCGCTCAGCAGAGCGACGTCGTGGCGAAGGCCCTTGATCTCACCGGTCTTGTTCCAGCAACGCGCGTTCTCGGGCAGCCGCAACGGGATTCGGTCCACGACCTGCTGCCGCGAGAGAACCGCGAGCGCGTGTTCGGTCAGCTCGGGGGGCAGTGCCGCGCCGCCGGCGAGCGCGGCCATGATCCGGGCCTGGTCGAGCGCGGTGGTCTGCAGCACCCCGGGTGCCTCGGTGTCCATGATGTGCCGCTCGACGCGGGTGCCGGTGCAGCCCAGGTCGGCTGCGCACTCGGCGATCGCGGGGAAGCCCACCTCGTCGATGACGGCGTTGGTGGCGGCGTTGTCGCTGATCACGATCATGAGGTTGATCAGGTCCCGCAGCGACATCTCGGGCACGCTGGGGAGCTCGAAGAGCACTCCGGTCCCCCGGGTGCGCTCGGGCGGCAGTTCCACCGGTTCGTCCAGGTCGAGCCGCCCGTCGGCGACGGCCCGCAACGCGGTGATCATCACAAGGACCTTGATGGTGCTGGCCGAGTGCACCTCGACCTCGGCGCCGCGCAGCACCGGCGCGCCCTCGCGGAGGTCCCAGCTCGCGATGCCCACGCGCCCGGGAAGTTCCCGCCCCGCCAACTCCGCCTCGAACCTCGCCGCGTACCCCACCCATGACCTCCTCAACGCCGTGTCCGCCAGCCAAGGTAAGCACACCGACCCACGACTTCCAGCGTCAACGCCCGCAACACGGGCAACCGCACGCCGCGAAGTGGTGCTCCACGTGGACCTCGACCGCGTCCCACGCGATCTGAGCCATGTCCGCGACGACCCGGAAGCACCCCGGCCCACCGATCGGGCACACCAACCAGTTCCGACCATCGACGAGAACCGTTTCGTACTCGCGCGATTCGCACTTGACCAGCGAATCTGAGGCCACCGTCACCATGATTCGAAGGTAAATGGCCAGGATTTCGCGAATCCAGTTTTAGTCAGGACCTCGCATAAACTCGGCGGAAATCGACCCCAGAAGTTCTCTCGCTTCAATTCCGGAGACGGATCGTTCCCAAAAGTGCTCAAACAAGTTCAAGTGATAAGAGATGTCCCGGTAATCGCGCAGCGCGACCTCGTCAGCGAAGATCTCGGTCAGCACGAGCCGGTCGTCGCAAATCATGAAAACGTTCAGCGGAGATGCGCTCACCAGCGCTGCACTCGGAAGAATTGCCAGCTCAACGTTCGGCCGATCCATCACCGCGGCCATGTGCTCGAGCTGTCCCACCATGATTCCGGCCATCGCACGCTTGAGCCGGACAGCTTGCTCAGTCAGGAGGAAGAGAAACCTTCTGGACTCGTCGTTCAACGCGTCTTGACTGTCTAGCCGAGCCTGCACAGCGCGGTCGACGTCCCGCGCAGGCCGACCTTCCACCCCAGGCGTGAGGACAGCGCGCGCATATTCGCGTGTCTGGATAAGACCGGACGGGATGGCGGGCAGGAACTGGCGGACGACCGAAGAGGACTCGCTCAAGGCTTTGATCTCGGATTGGCTGCGCCAGATGCCCATGCGCGCAGATGAACGGAGCGACGTGTACTCAACGTTCGCCGAGCGCGTCAACGCGAGAAGTTCGGCCCGCGCTTCCGCGGGCACGTCCAGCGCCTGCACGATCCTTTCGACATCGGAAACCGTGGGCACGGTCTTTCCAGACTCGATGCGGCTGATCTTGGGCTGCGACATAGCAGTGCGAGCGGCCAGCCTCTCCTCTGAGAGCCCGGCCGCTTTGCGCAGCTGCTTCAGCGTGTCGGCAAGGTTCTTGCGATGCTGATCGTTGTCAGGTTCGAGCATTCCACTCACTGAGGGGAACGGCGTGTGCCATGGCCACATCGCGCCACTTCAGATATCGCTCCAGGTCTGAGGTCTCCTGCTGCTCGAGGTTGATGAGCGTGCCATCCGGATTGAAGTTCAGGTGCACGACTATCGCGTCGTCGAAGAACCAGAAGTCCTGCTCCGGCAGTTCGAGCTCCAGCTCGGTCAGATCGAGAATCCGGATATCTTCGCCAGCTTCGATGTTTCCGGGGATGCCCCAGTCCAGTTGGTATCGCAGGTACTCGGTCAAGGGGCGACGAACCACTCGGGCACGACCGATGCGCCGACCGGACGCCACGATCTCCTGGACCGTTTCGTGCCAGCGGATGTTGTGATCCTCGGGCTTCGGCTCGCCTGCCCGCCAACGACGGATACCGTCCTGCTCCCGCGGGATCGTGTAGGTCGGTTGGCACTCGAAGCGCCAAGCGGACCGCCGGTATTCGTCAAACAGCCTGCCGAACTCGTCTCCGCTCAGAATCACTTCACGGCCTCCCTCAGACGGCGCAGCTCGTCCTCGCTGATGCCGGCGCACTCCACCAGAGCGGATACCGCGCCCAGAACAACCCCGGTCGGCAGCTCGACTGCCGTCTCCCCGTCGCCGAACTCTAGTCCTTCAGCCGTGGGTACGTGCGTACCTTGAACCACCGTCGTTCCCCGGTCCGACACGTACACGCCTGGGCAGGTCTTGTCCTCGCAGCCGGACACTTTCCGTAGCTTCATGCCGCAAGCTTTGGGCATGTGATCGGCAGCGGACAAGTCTTATTCACGTCCTCGCATAGCGTTTAATCCGGTCAGGTGGCGCTAGAGCTTGCCCAGGACTGCGAGGGCTGCTGCTGCGTCTTGGACTCCGATTCCGACGCTGTTGTAGAAGATGAGGTCCTCGGCCGATTTTCGGGCTGGGCGTTGGGCTGTGAGGACCGCGCCGAGCGCGGTCAGGCCGTCCGGGTCGAGGTCGCCGGTTTCGAGGGCGGTCATGATCGGGCCTGCGTGGTGGGTGGCCGTGTCGATGTCGTCGACGACGATCGCGGCGGCGGTGCGGATGAGCTCCTCGTCGACCTCCCCGCGGTGGGGTTCGAAACTTCCGACGCTGACCACCGTGGCTCCCGGGGCGAGCGCGGCGGTCGGGACGACGGGGTCCGGGCTGAGGGTGCAGGCCACGACCATCGCCGCGTCGCGGACCGCTTCCGCAGCGGTGCCGACCGCGCGGACGTCGAGCCCGAGCTCCCCGGCGAGATCAGCGGCCGCCGATTCGCGGCGGGCCGCGTCGCGGCTGAAGATCCTGACCTCGGTGAGCGCGCGGACGCGGGAGATCGCGCGGACGTGCGCCCGGGCTTGGACGCCGGAGCCGATCACCGCCAGCACGTCGGCCTCGGCTTGGGCGAGGGCGTCGAGGGCCACGGCGCTGCCCGCTGCGGTGCGGATCTCGGTGAGGGCGGTGCCCGACATCGTCGCGGCCAGCGCGCCCGTCTCCGCGTCGAGCACCAGGACGGTGGCGTTGATCGACGCCAGGCCTCGCTCGGCGTTTCCGGGGTTGACCGAGACGAGCTTGGCGACCGGGCCGTGCCGGGGCGACAGGCGGCTCAGGTACGACAGGGCGGTGTCCTCGCCGGTGCGGATGGCTGTCTTCGCAGCCAGCTGCGCCTCTCCCCGGCCCAGGGATTCGAAGGCCAGGCGCTGCGAGGCGATCGCGGCGTCGTAGTCGAGGGCCGCGGCCACGTCCGTGTCGGTGAGGAGCTCCATGCGCACCGACGTTGGCACACCGGCCGCCCCCGCGGGAAGCCTCAGCAGAGCTGGCCCTCAGCGCGACAAGAAATCACTCTTCTGATTCTCAACAGACCGCGCTCCGCCGTTCTACGGTGATCCCAGCGCAGTCCCGAGCAGGAAGAGGTGCATGTCGGTGCAGGCGACGTTGAGCTCCGTGATCGGCCCGGACGCCCCGGAGGTGGTCGACGGCGGAGGCGAGTACCTCTCGAAGAACCCGGCGAACCTCGACGACGTGGTCGCCAAGGTCGCGCTGGGCACCTTCGAAACGCTGGTGGCCGCCACCGAGCAGGCCCAGCGCGCCCAGAAGGAGTGGACGCAGGTGCCGGCCCCGGTGCGCGGCCGGGTCATCGCCGGGCTGGGCCGGCTGGTCGAGGCCAACAAGGAATCGCTGGCGCGGCTGGTGACCCGCGAGATCGGCAAGCCCTACGCCGAAGCGCTCGGCGAGGTGCAGGAGATCGTCGACACCTGCGACTTCTTCCTGGGCGAGGGCCGCAGGCTCTACGGGCAGACGGTGCCCTCGGAGATGCCGGACAAGCAGCTGTTCACCTTCCGCGTGCCGGTCGGGGTCGCGGTGGTGATCACCGCGGGCAACTTCCCGGTGGCGGTGCCGTCCTGGTACCTGGTCCCCGCGCTGCTGTGCGGCAACGCGGTGGTGTGGAAGCCGGCCGAGTACGCGGCCGGGGCGGCTCGCGCGGTGGCCGAGCTGGCGTGGAAGGCTGGGGTCCCCAAGGGCGTGCTCAACCTCGTCTACACCGACGGCGAGGCGACCTTCAAGGGCCTGGAGGCCTCGCTCGAAGCGGGCACGGTGAACAAGGTCGGCTTCACCGGTTCCAGCGCGGTGGGAACCCGGGTGGGCGAGCTGTGCGGGCGTCACCTGCAGAACCCGTGCCTGGAGCTGGGCGGCAAGAACCCGATGATCGTCACCGAGGACGCCGACCTGGACCTGGCGGTGGAGGGCGCGCTGTTCTCCGGCTGGGGCACCGCCGGGCAGCGCTGCACCTCGCTGGGCAACCTGATCGTGCACCGCGACGTCAAGGACGAGTTCACCTCGCGACTGGACGCGGCGCTGCGCGCGGCCACCGTCGGTGAGCCGGGTGGCGACGTGCTCTACGGACCGATGCTGGACCAGAAGTTCGCCGACAACTTCGAGTCCATCCTGGACACGCTCCAGCCGCACCACTCCACCCTGGGATCGGATTCCGTCGGCCGCATCAGCAACGACAAGCCGCGCAAGGGCTTCCACGGCGATCCGGCGGCCGGGTTGTACTACCACCCGGTGCTGGTGGACGGCATGCGCACCGACGACCACATCTTCCGCAACGAGACCTTCGGGCCGATCGTCGGCATCACCACCTTCGACACCCTCGACGAGGCCATCGAACTCGGCAACGCTCCCGGGTACGGGCTGTCGGCGGCGATCTACACCACCGATCCGGCCAAGGCGTTCCGGTTCCGGCAGGGCATCGGGGCGGGCATGCTCAGCGTGAACAACTCGACGTCCGGGGCCGAGGCGCACCTGCCGTTCGGCGGGAACGGCAAGTCCGGCAACGGAAGCCGCCAGTCGGGCATCTGGGTGCTCGACCAGTTCACCCGCTGGCAGTCGCTGAACTGGGACTTCTCCGGCAAGCTGCAGAAGGCCCAGATGGACGTCGACACCGTTGAGCCCGAGCTGGACTTCCGCCTGCCGCCGGAACTCGGCCAGCTTTGATGTCACAGCAACTAGTTCCTCCTTCCGCTGAGGTGGTGGTCGTCGGCGGCGGGGCGGTGGGCGTCAGCACCGCCTTCCACCTCGCCGAAGCCGGCGCGGACGTGCTGTTGCTGGAGCGCGGCGAACTGGGTTCGGGCAGCACCAGCAAGGCGGCCGGAGGTGTCCGGGCGCAGTTCTCCGATCCGGTCAACATCGAACTCGGGCAGCGCAGCCTGCGGGCCTTCGAAGACTTCGCGCGGCGGCCCGGCGGGGACATCGACCTCAAGCAGCAGGGTTACCTCTTCCTGCTGTCGGACCCCGCTGATGTCGCCACCTTCGAAGGTGGCGTGGCGCTGCAGAACTCGATGGGCGTGCCGAGCCGGATGCTGACGGTGCAGCAGGCGCGCGAGCTGTCCCCGCTCGTGTCGGCGGACGGGCTGCTGGCGGCGGCCTACTCCCCCACCGACGGGCACTGCACCCCCGAGGGCGTGGTGCAGGGCTACGCCCGGGCTGCCCGCGAGCACGGCGCGGTGCTGCGGCGCGGCGTCGAGGTCACCGGCATCGACACCAGCGGCGGTGAGATCACCGCGGTGCGAACCGACTCCGGGACCGTGCGCACCTCGACGGTGGTGTGCGCGGCCGGTGCGTGGTCGGCGGCCATCGGCGGGTTCGCCGGTGTCGAGCTGCCGGTGCGGCCGCTGCGCAGGCAGATCCTGGTCACCGAACCGATGCCGGACCTGCCGCCGCGGCTGCCGTTCACCATCGACTTCGCCACCAGCTTCTACTTCCACGAGGAAGGCCCCGGCCTGCTGGTGGGCATGTCGGACCCGGACGAGGAGTTCGGGTTCAAGCTGGGCACCGACGACCGCTGGCTGGGACGCCTCAGCGAAGCGGTGGCGCACCGCGCTCCCCGCGTGGCCGACGCGGGCGTGGCGCACGGCTGGGCCGGGCTCTACGAGATCACCCCGGACCACAACGCGCTGGTCGGCCACGTCGGCGGGTTCTTCTACGCGACCGGCTTCTCCGGGCACGGCTTCCTGCAGAGCCCGGCGATCGGCGAGGTGATGCGCGACCTGGTGCTGGGGCGCACGCCTCCCATCGACGTCTCCGGTCTCGACGTGCGCCGCTTCGACGGCGCCGAGGTCCGGCCCGAGCACAACTGCGTGTAGGAAGGGACAACCGTGGTTGATCTGTTGCAGGAGATCGACGAATGGGGCCCGGAGAAGGTCGTCTGCGTCTCCGACGCGCGCACCGGGATGCGGGGCGTGCTGGTCATCGACAACACCGCGCGCGGCAGCGGCAAGGGCGGCACCCGGATGGCCCCGACGGTGACGGTCGGCGAGATCGCCCGGCTGGCGAGGGTGATGACCTGGAAGTGGGCGGCGGTCGACCTCTTCCACGGCGGTGCGAAGGCCGGGATCGTCGCCGACCCGGACTCGCCGGACAAGGAAGCGGTGGTGCGCGCGTTCGCGCGGCGGCTGGCCGACCAGATCCCGGCCAGCTACGTCGCCGGGTTGGACATGGGCATGACCGAGCACGACGCGGCCATCATCCAGGACGAACTGGCCGATCGGGGCGCTGCCGTCGGAGTCCCGGAGGCGCTCGGCGGGGTGCCCTACGACCAGCTCGGGGTGACCGGGCACGGCGTCGCCGAGGCGGCGCTGGCCGCGCTGGAACGCGCCGGGAAACCGGTGGCCGGGACGCGCATCGCGGTGCAGGGCTTCGGCGCTGTAGGCACGGCCACGGTCGCGCGGCTGCACGAGCTGGGCGCGCAGCTCGTCGCTCTGTCCACTGCGGACGGTTCTGTGCACGACCCGAACGGTCTCGACGTCCCCGGGTGGCTTGCCGCGCGGGCGGAGTTCGGCGACGCCTGCGTCGCGAAGGCCGCACCGGCGCAACGCGTCGCGCAGGGTGAGGAGCTCACGGTCGACTGCGACGTGCTGATCCCGGCCGCGCGGCAGGACGTCATCGACTCGTCGGTCGCCGCGCAGGTCCGCGCCGGGTTGATCGTCGAGGGCGCCAACCTGCCCACCACCCCGGGAGCGCGGGCCGCGCTCGCCGCGCGGGGTGTGGAGATCGTGCCGGACTTCATCGCCAACGCGGGCGGGGCGATCGCGGCCGGGTTCGCGATGGACGCCCGCTATTCCGCGTTCCGCCCCGAACCAGCCCGGATCCTCGACGAGGTCGCGGCCCGGACCAGGCGGAACACCCTGCTGGTGCTGGAAACCGCCGCGCAGACCGGTGTGCTGCCGCACGCGGCGGCGCTGGAGATGGCCGAGCAGCGGGTCCGCGAGGCGATGCGGTTGCGCGGTCGCCTGCCGGTCCTGGCCTGAACCGCCTGAGGAGTCGGCGTGCTCAACCCCATTCACCTGCGGACGCTGCAGGAGTGCGTGCGCACCGGCTCGTTCGCCGAGGCCGGGCGGACGCTGGGCTACACCGCCTCGGCGGTGTCGCAGCAGATGGTGCTGCTGGAGCGGGCGATCGGCGCGCCGCTGTTCGAGCGCTCGGCGCGGTCGGCCCGCAGCACCGCGCTGGCGCTGCGGCTGGCCGATCGCAGCCGGGACGCGCTCGGTGCGCTGGACTCGCTGGAGCGCGAGGTCCGGGCGATGGTGGCCGGTGAGGAGGGCAGCCTCCGGCTGGCCTCGTTCGCCACCGCCAACTCGCGCGTGCTGCCGGACGTGCTGGCCGCGGTGATCTCGCACCGCCCCAACGCCGAGGTGCAGCTCGACGAGGGCGAACCGGACGAGGTCGTCGACGGCGTCCTCGACGGGGTGCTGGACGCGGCAGTGGTCTTCGAGTACGATCTCGACCCGCGCCAGTGGCCCGTCGAGCTGTGCGCCGACGAGCTGCTCACCGAACCGCTGCGGGTGGTGCTGCCGGCCTCGCACCACCTCGCCGGCCGGTCGCGCGTCGAGCTCCCGGAGCTGGCCGCCGACAACTGGATCTGCACCCGAGAGGACACCGCCGGGGCGCGGTCCCTGATCCGCCTGGCGGCGGCCGCCGGGTTCGTCCCGCGCATCACCTTCCGCAGCAACGACTACTCCGTCATCCGCGACCTCGTCGGCCGCGACCTCGGGGTCGCCGTCCTCCCGGCGCTGGCCATCCCGCGCGATCAGGCCGGGGTGGCCGTCATCTCCGGTTTCCAGCCGAACCGCCGGGTCAAGGTCCTCCACCGCAAGCAGAACACCAACCCGCTGCTACCGATCGCCCTGGAGTTCCTGGCGAAATCCTGCACAGCGGTCGCATCCGAGTGGGAGCAGACATGACCGAACCCATCGACGAGCACTTCCTCCAGGCCGTGACCCACCTCGGTGACGCGGTTTCAATGGAAACCGGGACCACGAATTCAATGGAAATCGGAACACCGAGTTCCACTGAAATCGCGTCGACCACCGCATCGGGTGAGGATCTGGTGGGGTTGTTCGACTCGCAGGCCGGGAGTCGGCATCTGGACTTCAAGGCGCGCGAGCTGGGGAAACGCGGACTCGGGTTCTACAGCATCGGCTCGTCGGGGCACGAGTCCAACGCCGCGGTGGCGGCTGCGCTGCGGGTGAGCGATCCGGCTCTGCTGCACTACCGGTCAGGCGCGTTCTACCTGGAGCGGGCTCGGAAGGTCGCCGGGAGCACGCCGCTGCTGGACGTGCTGCTGGGGGTGGTGGCCTCCGCCGACGAACCGATCTCCGCCGGGCGGCACAAGGTCTTCGGGCACGCGGGGTTGTCGGTGATCCCGCAGACGTCGACGATCGCCTCGCACCTGCCGCGTTCGGTGGGCTTGGCGTTCGCGCTGGAGCGGGGAGCTCGGCTCGGCGTGGCGGCCGAGTGGCCGGCGGATTCGGTGGTGGTGTGCAGCTTCGGGGACGCCTCGGCGAACCACTCGACGGCCACCGGCGCCATCAACTCGGCGCTGCACTGCGCCTTCCAGGGCCTGCCGTTGCCGTTGCTGCTGGTCTGCGAGGACAACGGGATCGGGATCAGCGTGCGCACCCCGGCCGGGTGGATCGCGTCGACCTACCGCGATCGGCCCGGGCTGCGCTACTTCACCGCCGACGGCTCGGATCCGGTCGAGTGCCTGCGGGTGTCGCGGGAGGCCGCCGATTGGGTGCGGGAGAACCGGGCGCCCGCGTTCCTGCACCTGCGCACGGTCCGGCTGATGGGCCACGCCGGTTCCGATGTCGAGTCGGCGTACCGGTCCCGCACCGAGATCACCGCCGACCACGAGCGCGATCCGCTGCTGGCGACCGCGAAAGCCCTGATCTCGCGCCGAATCCTCACCCCTGACGAGGTGATCTCCCGCTACGAGGCCAAGCGCGGCGAGGTCGACGCCCTCGCCGAGGAGGCGCTCGGCCGGCGCAAGCTGGGCAGCGCGGCGGAGGTGATGACGTCCCTGCACCGCCACTCCCCCGACGCCATCGCCGCCCGCACCTCCGAAACCCCGCACGGCCGCGCCGAAACCTCCGCACCGGAGTCCGAGGGACCGCTGACGCTGGCGCAGGCGATCAACCGCTCGCTGGCCGAGGAGCTCGGCCGGGACGACCGCGTCGTGGTCTTCGGCGAGGACGTCGCGCGCAAGGGCGGTGTGTACGGGGTGACCCGCGGGTTGCGCAAGAAGTTCGGCGGCAGCCGGGTTTTCGACACGCTGCTGGACGAGCAGAGCATCCTCGGCACGGCGCTGGGCGCGGGTCTGGCGGGGTTGTTGCCGATCCCGGAGATCCAGTACCTCGCCTACCTGCACAACGCTGCCGATCAGCTGCGCGGCGAGGCGAGCACGTTGAGCTTCTTCTCCCACGGCCGCTACGTGAACCCGATGGTCGTGCGCATCGCCGGCTACGGCTACCAGAAGGGCTTCGGCGGTCACTTCCACAACGACGACAGCGTGGCCGCCCTGCGCGACCTGCCGGGGGTCGTGCTGGCCTCGCCGTCCCGGCCGGACGACGCGGCGGCGATGCTGCGCACCTGCGTCGCCGCCGCCCACGTGGACGGCCGGGTCTGCGCGTTCCTCGAGCCCATCGCCCTCTACCACACCCGTGACCTGCACGAACCCGGTGATGACGGCTGGCTCGCGCGCTACCCGGCACCCGGTGAGCACCACGTGCCGATCGGCCGCGCACGGCTCTACGGCGACGGCGCGGACCTGACCCTGGTCACCTTCGGCAACGGCGTCCCGATGAGCCTGCGGGTCGCCGAACGCCTCCGCCGGCAGGGCGTGCGCGCGCGAGTGCTCGACCTGCGCTGGCTCGCACCGCTGCCGGTCGAGGACCTCCTCGAAGCCGCCGAAGCCACCGGCAAGGTCCTCGTGGTGGACGAGACCCGCCGCAGCGGAGGCGTTTCCGAACCCGTGGTCACCGCGCTGGTCGACGCCGGTTTCACCGGCAAGATCGGTCGCGTGACCAGTGAGGACAGCTTCATCCCGCTCGGGGCGGCCGCCTACCACGTGCTGCTCGACGAGGACACCGTCGAGACCGCCGCGCTCAAGCTCGTGCGGTGAGCTCCGGGAAGCGGTGCGCCCAGATCTCGCGGGAGGCCGCGATCGGGTCCGACGTCGTGGAACAGGGCAGGTCGAAGATCCGCGTGCGCCGGTCCGACGGCCGGTAGGCCTCCCAGCCGGGGTCGCCGGTGGCCGCGAACGCGGTCCAGGAGCGGCGGAACTCGCCGGAGAGGTCTTCGAACCCGTCCGGCGCACCACCGAGCACCTGCAGCACCGGGCTGGTGACGTCGCCGAAGGTGAACGGGATGTCCAGCGCGTGGCAGGCGCCCAGTCCGTTGAGGGCCTGGAGCGTGAGCTCGTAGAGGTAGCTGCGCCCGCCTGCCGCGGCGTGCGCCTCGGCCATCCAGAGCGCGGGAATCCGGAAGAGCTTGTCGCTGAGCAGCATGTTGTACAGCGCGACGTCGCCGATGCCCGGGTGGGCCCGGCGGTACTGCTGCATCACGTCGTCGCCCAGGTGCAGGTCGGCGGCGAGCTGATCCGGGTCGAGGGCCTCGCGCGGCAGCATCGCGGTGAACAGCGCGGCTTCCTCGGCGGTGAACCCGGAGATGAGGTCCACACCTCGGGCAGCGCCGTCGCGCAACGCGACCCACGGCAGTTCGCCGAGGGTTTCGCCGTCCAGGACGACGCCGTAGGGGGTGGTGTCGGTCCAGGACCCGTGGTTGCGGGTCATCTCCGCCGTCGCGATCTTCTGCGCGGCGTGCAGGTCCTCGGCCGGGATGTTCGCGAGCTCGGCGACGGTGGTGCGCACCCCGCTGGGGCCGGTGATCAGCTCGGCGATCTTGCGGGCCTCGTCCTCGCTGCGGTACATCGCCGCCGGGCTCTGGGCGATCGCACGCCGGAACAGGCCGCTCCGGGAGGAACCGGCCACCAGCGTGGCGATCGAGGTGCCGCCCGCGGACTCGCCGAAGATGGTGACGTTGTCGGGATCGCCGCCGAAGGCGCCGATGTTCTCCCGCACCCACCGCAGCGCGGCGAGCTGGTCGAGGATGCCGCGGTTGGCGGGCGCGTCGTCGACCCAGCCGAAGCCCTCGTAGCCGACGCGGTACCCGGCGGTCACCACGACGACGCCGGAACCGGCGAGCCGGGCACCTTCGTAGCTGCCCTCCGAGGGGCTGCCGGCCAGGTACGCGCCGCCGTGGAACCACACCATGACCGGCAGGTTCGCGCCGGGGACGGGTGTCCAGACGTTGACGGTCAGGCTGTCGGTGTCGTCGCCCGGGTGCCAGGACGGGGGCAGTCCTTCGGCCATCAGCGGTTGCGGCACCGCGGCGCTGTAGCGGGTCGCGTCGCGCTCGCCGTCCCAGCTCTCGGGTTCTGCGGGTGCTTGAAACCGCCGCGGGCCGTCGAGCGGCGCCGCGAACGGGATCCCCTTGAACACCTGCACATCACCGTCGGCCGTGCCCCGCACCGCCCCGCACTGGGTCCGCACCACAGAATGCATGTATCCATACAACCATCGAAGTGCTCATCCGGCCAGGGCCTCCCCGATCAACCGCGCGGCTTCGGGGTAGGCACCCGGGTTCGGGCCCGCGTAGTTCAGCCGCAGGAACCGGCCGGTCGGCTCGGCGGGGAACCACTCGTCGCCCGGTGCGACGACGACGCCGCCGTTCTCGCAGTCCCGCACCAGCCTCGGCAGGTCGGTGGCGTCCGGCAGTCGCACCCAGAGGTTGAGCCCGCCCGCCGGGACCTCCAGGTGCGCACCGGGAACGTGCTCGCGGACGGCGTCGGCGAGCAGGTCCCGGCGAGCGGCGAGCTGCCTGCGCAGATCCCGCAGGTAGGTGCGCCATGCGGGCCGGGTGACCACGTCGAGGGCCACGGCCTGCAGCATGCCGCTGACGTAGACGGCCTCGGACTGGGTGTCGGCCAGGATCCGCTCGCGCGCGGGACCTCGGGCGATCACTCCGGCGACGCGCACCGACGGCGAGACCGCCTTGGTCAGCGACCGCAGGTAGACGACGTGCCCGTCCTCGTCGCGGGCGGCCACCGGAACCGGGTCGGTGGTGATGCCGAGATCACGGGCCCAGTCGTCCTCGATGAGGAACGCGCCCTGCTTGCGCACGGTGTCGAGCACGTCACCGGCCAGGCTCGACGACCACTGCACCCCGGTGGGGTTGGCGTAGTTCGGCTGGGCGTAGAACGCCCGCGCGCCGGTGCGCTGGAAGGCCCGCGCCAGCTCGTCCGGGTCGGGCCCCTCGGGCCCGCACGGGATGGGCACCGTCTGCACGCCGACCTGGGCGGCGGCGACGATCGCGCCCCAGTACGTGGGCGATTCCATCAGCAGCGGACGGCCGGATCCGACCAGCGCGCGGAAGATCGCGCTCAGCCCGCTCTGGCTGCCGGGGAAGACGACCACGTCGCCGGGCACGGCCGTGCCGAGCTCGGTGGCGAACCACGCCTGCAGCTCCGGGACACCGGCTGATGCGGGCCGGTCGATGACAGCGTCGGTGCGGGCCGCGCGGCTGAACGCGCTGCGCACCAGGCGTTCGGGTAGCAGTTCCCGGCAGGGGTAGCCGGAGTGCAGCGCGATCACGTCGTTGGGCGCGGGGCGCATCGCGGCGGAGATCGTGGGCCGGGTGTTCTTCGGCGATCCCAACGCCGCGGTCTGCCACCCGTAGTCGCTCGGCCGCGCGACCCGGTCCGAGCGGGTGAACGTTCCCACCCCGGGACGGCTTTCGACCAGGCCCTGCGAGGTCAGGGTGCGCAGGGCCTTCTGGACGGTGACCGGGCTGACGCCGTGGCGCGCGACGAGCTCGCGCGTGGACGGCAGCTTCGCACCCGGTTGAGCCGTGACCATCCACTCGCGGAGTGCCGCGACGATCCGCGAACTGCTATCGTCGACCATGAGAAACAATAATAGCGCTACTGCCGTTCGGGCGCCGGTGCTATCCCCGGCTCCCGCGTCGGGTCTGGGTTGGGGTTTCCTCGGCGTGGTGGCGTTCTCGTTCACCGTCCCGCTCACGCGCATCGCCGTCGGCGGGCTCTCCCCGCTGTTCATCGGGGCCGGTCGCGGGGCCGTCGCCGGTGTCCTCGCCGCCCTCATCCTGCTGCTCACCCGCCAGCGGCTGCCCCGGGTCACCCAGCTGGCGCGGGTCGCGGTCGTCGCGGGCGGGGCGTTCGTGGGTTTCCCGTTCCTCACCTCCTACGCGCTGACCAGCACGCCCGCCGGTCACGGCGCGGTGGTCATCGGCGTGCTGCCGGCCGCGACCGCGGCGATGGCGGTGCTGCGCGGGCACGAACGGCCCCCGAAGGCGTTCTGGGTCATGGCCGCGCTGGGCGCGATCGCCTCGGTGTCCTTCGCCGCGTCGCAGGGACTGGGCGGACTCCACCTCGCGGACCTGCTGCTGTTCGGCGCGGTGGTGTCCGCGGCGATCGGATACGCCGAAGGCGGCCTGCTCGCCCGAGAGCTCGGCGCCTGGCAGACCGTCTCCTGGGCTCTCGCCCTCGCCGCATCCGTGCTGCTCGTGATCACCGCCGTCGAGGTCGTCGAGCACCCGCCGAGCGCGACGCCGAGCCAGTGGGCCGCCTTCGCCTACCTGGCCCTGATCAGCCAGTACCTCGGGTTCCTCGGCTGGTACCGGGGTTTGGCGATCGGGCCGATCGCGCAGGTCAGCCAGATCCAGCTCACGCAGCCGGTCATGACCATCTTCTGGGCGACGCTGCTGCTCGCCGAGCCCTTGACCTGGCCCACCTTGCTGGGCGCTCTGGCGGTCGTCACCTGCGCAGCGCTGTCGGTCCGCACCCGGCTCAGGTCCTGACCGGGCGCGCTACTGCGGGGCGGAGGGATCGCTCAGGAGGGATCGCCGAAGACCTTGCCGGGGTTGAAGATCCCGGCCGGGTCGAGGGCGTTCTTGATGTCGTGGTGCATGTCGATGACCTTGGGCGAGAGCTCGGCGTGCAGGCCCTTGCGCTTGAGCAGCCCCACGCCGTGCTCGCCCGTGACGGTGCCGCCGAGGTCGATCGCGTCGGAGACGATGTCGTCGAAGGCGCGCTGGGCGCGCAGCCGCGCCTCGTCGTCGCCGGGCGGGGTGATGATCAGCGGGTGCAGGTTGCCGTCACCGGCGTGCGCGATGTTGGCGATCTGCGTGTCGTGGCGCTGAGCGGCGGCTTCGATGCGGGCGAGCATGTCGGGGACCAGGGCGCGCGGGACGCAGACGTCCTCGGTGAGCAGCGGGCCGAGGCGTTCCAGGGCCGGGTAGGCCAAGCGGCGGGCGGCGAACAGCGCGTCGGCCTCCTGCTCGTCGGTGGAGCGGGCGCTCCAGGTGGCGCCGGCTTCGTCGAAGCAGCGCACCAGGGTGTCGACCTCCTGCTCCCCCGCATGGCCGGGCGTGTCCGAACGACCGAGCAGCAGGACGTTGGCCTCGGCGGACAGGCCCATGTTCTTCCACTCGTCGACCGCGCGCAGGCAGTGCTGGTCGAGCAGTTCCAGCGCGGAGGGCACCACCCCTGCCGCGGCCACGGCGGCCACCGCCTCACCGGCCGCGACGAGCGAGTCGAAGTAGCCGACCACGGTGCGCTCCGGCGCGCGCAGACCGGGAAGCAGCTTCACGGTCACCTCGGTGACCACGCCGAGCGTGCCCTCGGAGCCGACGAACAGCCCGCACAGGTCGTACCCGGCGACGCCCTTGGCCGTGCGGCGCCCGAGCCGCACGACCTCGCCGGAGCCGACGACGGCTTCGAGGCCGAGCACGTAATCCCTGGTCACGCCGTACTTCACGCAGCACACGCCGCCGGCGTTGGTGGAGACGTTGCCGCCGATGGTCGACCACGGCGAGCTCGCCGGGTCCGGCGGGTACCAGGCACCGTGCTCGCGGCAGGCGGCGCGCAGGTCGTCGTTGACAACGCCCGGCTGCACGACGGCCAGCTGCTCGCGCGGGTTGATCTCCAGGATCTGGTCCATGCCTTCCAGGGAGATCAGCACGCAGCCGTCGACGGCGTTCGCGCCGCCGGACAGGCCGGTGCCCGCGCCCCGCGGCACGACCGGAACCCGGTGCTCGGCGCAGACCTGGACCGCTGCGACGACGTCGGCGGTGCTGCGGGCGCGCACGACCGCGAGGGGCTTGCCGCAGGGGGCCCACTCGGCCTCGTCGTGGGAGAAGCGACCGGTGGAGTCCGGGTCGGTCAGCACGACCTCGTCCGGAAGCGCCGAGCGCAGCGCCCGCAGCGCGGCGTTGTCCGAGTTGTCCACCATTGGCTACCTCCTACTGCGCGAACCGACCACACAGTAACCCGGCGGACGGAACGAACAGCTTGAGGCCTCAACCAAGTTCGGGGAACCGGTGCTCCCAGATCTGCCGGGACCCGCTGATCGGGTCGGGGGCCAGCGAGATCGGGTTGTCGAAGATCCGCGTTCGCCGGTCGGCGAGGCGGTAGGCGGGCCAGCCGGGGTCCCCGGTCGCGGCGAACGAGGTCCAGGCCCCGCGCATCGCGGCCGAGAGCTCGTCGAAGCCGGTGGGCGAGGCACCGAGCATCTCCACGGCCAGCGGATCGTCGTGCACGCCGAAGGTGAACGGAACGTCCAGGCCGTGCGTGGCGCCCAGTGCCCCGTCGCGTTGCGGGGTCTCCCAGGTGAACTCGTACAGGAAAGCGCGCCCGCCGGCCGCTGCGGTCGCCTCGGCCGTCCACACCGCGGGCATCCGGAACAGCTGGTCGCTGAGCAGCGTGGTGTGGAGCTCGGCGTCAGACGCACCCGGGTACGCCGAGCGGTACTCGGCGACCGTCGAGGGCGGCAGGTGCAGGTGGCTCGCCAACACCTCGACGTCGCGGGCCTCCGCCGGCAGGTCGACGGTGAAACCGGTGGCTTCGTCGCGGTTGAACCCGGCGATCACGTCGATGCCGTTGGCCGCACCGCCGCGCATCGCGACCCACGGCAGTTCCGACAGCACTTCGCCGTCGAGGACGACGCCGTAGGGCAGGCTGTTGGTCCAGGCCGCGCGGTTGCGCTCGATCTCCGCCATCGCGTGGCGCTGCGCGGCGTGCAGGTTCTCGGCGGGAACTTCGGCCAGCGCACCGGTGGTCGCGGGAACGCCGAGGTGTCCGGTGATCAGTTCGCCGATCTTGCGGGCCTCGTCCTCGTCGACGTACATCGCCGCCGGGCTCTGCGCGATGGCCCGGCGGAGCAGCCCGCGCCGCCCCGATCCGGCGACCAGCGTCGCCACCGACACGCCTCCGGCGGACTCGCCGAAGATCGTGACGTTGTCCGGGTTCCCGCCGAAGGAGATGATGTTGTCGCGCACCCAGCGCAACGCGGCGAGCTGGTCGAGGATGCCGCGGTTGGCCGGCGCGTCCTCCACCCAGCCGAAGCCCTCGTAGCCGACGCGGTAGTTCACCGTCACCACGACCACACCGCCGCGCGCCAGCGTCGCACCGTCGAAACCGTCCGCGGACGCCGTTCCGCCGAGGAAACCACCGCCGTGGAACCACACCATCACCGGCAGGTGCCCACCGCGGTCCGGCGTCCAGACGTTCACCGTCAGGCAGTCGGTGGAGTCACCGGGCTGCCAGCAGGACGGGAGCGCATCGGTCATCGCCGCCTGCGGCACCGAGGCGCTGTAGGCCGAGGCGTCGCGGAGCCCGTCCCAGCGCGGTGGTGACGCGGGTGCCTGGAACCGGCGCGGACCGTCCAGCGGGGCTGCGTAGGGAATGCCCTTGAACGCCATGACGTCGCCGTCTTCGCTGCCCCGCACAGCACCGTGCTCGGTCCGAACGATGAGATCCATGCCGCCGTACAACCACTGGAATCCCGATAAGGAGGGCGGATTTTCCTCGGCCATCTCTCACGTCCCGTCGCTGAGTTCGGTCACCGCCTGCGGCAGCGCCTCGGCGAGCTTCTCCAGATCAGGCAGCGCCGCCCGGTTCGCCTGCACCCCGATGTGCACGGTGTCGCGAAACTGCGAGACCGCGATCGACAGCGCGTGCCCGGAGGCCAGCGGGGCGACCGGGAACAGTTCGGCGACCTCGGCACCGTCGAGGGCGGCGTGGAACCTCGGCAGCGGCACGTTGGTGACCATCGTGTCGAACAGCAGCGGCGCCCCCTGGGCGACCAGCGGGGTGGCGACGTGGTGCAGCAGCTGCGGCAACCGGCCCGCCAGCACCGGGAACGCTCCGGGTCCGCGAAGCGGCCCGGCGCTCTTGTTGGCGCTCATCTCCGCGCGGATGGACTTCAGCCGCGCGCCCGGATCGGCTTCGTCCACCGGAAGTTGGCACAGGTAGCCGGAGAGCTGGTTGTTGCCGGTCCGCGGTTGGTTGCTGCGCCGCCGGCAGACCGGGATCAGCGCGCGCACCGGCACCTCGCCGCCCTCGGCGCCGCGGTCGGCCATCCAGCGGCGCAGCGCTCCGGTGATCACCGCGAGCACCACGTCGTTGGTGGTGCCGCCGCCGTGCCGGGAGCGGATCCGGCGGATGTCGGCGAGATCGATGGGCACCAGCGCGAGTTTGCGGGCCGGGGAGGTCGAGGCGTGCATCGGCGAGGACTGCACCGGGACCCGCATGTTGCGCACCACCGACGCCGCGATGCCCAGCGATTCGCTCGACTTCGACAGGGTTCCGCGCAGCGCGCCGATCAGCTTCTCCGGTTTGCGGAGCAGGCCGAGCGCCTCGTCGATCGGGTTGGCCAGCGGTGTCGCGGGAGCGTCGGGGAGGTCGGTGAACTCGTCGAGCAACCGCACCCCGACCTCGACGGCGTCGTGCCCGTCGGCCAGCGAGTGGTGGAACTTCATCAGCACCGCGAAGCGGTTGTCGGCCAGCCCGGTGATCAGGTGCAGCTCCCACAGCGGGCGGCGCTGGTCGAGCGGGTCGGCGACCAGCTCGGAGGCCAGCATCGCGAGTTCGTCGCGCCCGCCCGGGGTGGGGACCTCGTGGTCGTGGACGTGGTTGGTGGCGTCGAAGTCGCGGGCTTCGCGCCAGTGCGGTTGCAGCCACGAGCGTTCCAGCCGCATCCGCAGCCGCGAGATGCGCTGGGCGCGCTCGGCGAGCAGCCGCCGCAGCCGGTCCCGGTCGACCGGGCCGTCGGCGCGGAACACCGCGACCGCGCCCACGTGCATGGGCGTGTCCTCCTGCTCCATGCACAGGAAAGCCCAGTCGAGTGGTGTGAGTTCACTTCTGGATGGCGTCTCTGTCGCGCTCATCGCCTATTCCCCGTCAACGATGCAGGTGCAATTGGTCATTCGCGTTACGAATCAGTTTCCGCTAAGGCCGCCCTCCGGATTCCGAAACCAATCCGAATCCGGTTCGCAATCGGACGATGTGGTGAACCGGCTGCCCCGAGCGGGCCCGAACCTGCTGGTGGCGATGACATCGACGGGTTCCTTCCGGTACTGCCGGCAGTCGGCGTGCGCGCACCGGCCACCGCAGCAGTGAGAGTTTTCGGTTCGGCGCACGAGTACTATTCGCAAACCGGTGCGCCGTTGCACAATTCGTCAGGATAACCGCTGACGAGTGCGTCGACCTTAGCGAATAAATGATCGCTTGAAAACGACCGACATCGGCCGCGTTGAAACCCGTAAGGGTTTTGATCACTCCGGTCAGTGCCGACCCCGGCCATCGCGATCACTCGAAAGCATGCAGGGAACCCGCGCCGCGCACCTCCGACGGTGCAGCCGATGACACCCCGCACCGGACGCGGTGGCGGGAGGCCGCCGGATTCTCACCCGAACGCTGCCCCGGACAGCACGAAACCCCGCCGCCGCAGGCGTGTCGCGCTGCGGTGACGGGGTTTCGCGTTCCCAGCCGGGTGGTCCGGTTACTCGCCGGGTTCCCAGTGCTCGAGCATGGCGGCGAACGTCTCGAAGGCGGGCTCGTTGTAACCGTAGGGCGCTTCGAGGTGGACGCTGAGCGGGAATCCGAGGTCCTGCACACCGTCGACGACGCGCTTGTAGAGGTCGACGACCGCCTGCTTGCGCTGCTCGAACCCGAGCTCGGCGGTGCGGGCGACGAACTCCTGCTCGGCGGCCACCGCCTCGTTGCCCGGGTCCTGGATGAGCCACTGGATGAGCTTCTTCTTGCTCTCCACGCCCGGGATGAACCCGAAGGACAGCAGGATCTCCGGGCGGTGCGGCGTGGTCCGCGCGAACTCCTTGAGGAAGTCCACGATCGCGTCCGAGAACAGCAGCTGCGTCATGCCGTAGGTGGCGCCGCGCTCGCACTTGAACCCGAAGCGGCCCTGCTCCCCTTCCCGGGTCGGGATGAGGATGGATCCGCGGTGCGGGACGACGTCCTGGAACTTGGTGAGCGCGTCGGTGGGCGCCACACCGGGGCCTTCGCCGTCGGCCATGTTGCGGGGCACGCCGACGAAGGCGATGCCGTCCATGTCGGCCTCGCGCAGCGCCTGCAGCCGTTCGCCCAGGGCCCGCTCGTCGTGGAAGGCGGTGACCTGCGTGCACAGGCCGCGCACGTCGCCGCCGAGCTCCGGCTGGATCGTGCGCCAGAAGTCGATGGTGTCCATCTTGGGCCGGAAGTCGACGGGACGGTCGCCGTCTTCCTGGATGATGCCTGGGATCATCACGTGCCGGATGCGGCCGGTCAGCCCGGACTTGCGGCTGAGCTCGGCGATCTTGCGTCCTTCTTCAACGGCCCTCTGCACACCGCCGTCGAGGTCGGGCGGAACCAGTTCGAGTGCGATGGTGGTCATGTCGGCCTCAGGTATTCCTTCTGTCGACTTCGGTCACCGCAGCGCTCGCTAGATACGCCTGCGAACCTGCTCTCAGCGGCAGGGACCGTTTTCTTTCAAGGAGAAGGGTTTTCCGACGAGGCCGGCGTTCCCGGGGACGTCCGACGTGGAACATCCCCGGGCTCACCGACTTTCGCGGGAACCGGGGGTGGTCACCACCGGGGTGCGGCGGTGACCACCGGCCGGATCAGTAGCGGTAGTGGTCGGGCTTGTAGGGGCCTTCGACGTCGACACCGATGTAGTCGGCCTGCTCCTTGGTGAGCTTGGTCAGCTTCACACCCAGCGCGTCCAGGTGCAGACGCGCGACCTTCT
>NZ_JAWLNX010000003.1:0-286283 GCF_035320975.1 Saccharopolyspora mangrovi
CTACATCGCCCTCGGTATTTCCGGTGCGATCCAGCACCGGGCGGGCATGCAGACGTCCAAGACGATCGTCGCGGTGAACAAGGACCCGGAGGCGCCGATCTTCGAGATCGCCGACTACGGCGTCGTGGGTGACCTGTTCAAGGTCGCCCCGCAGCTCACCGACGAGGTCACCAAGCGCAAGGGCTGACCCCTGACGCGAAAGCGGGCCGTGCTCCCACTGGAGCGCGGCCCGCTTTTCGTTCGCCTCAGCGCGCCTCGTCGCGTCCCTTGCAGGCGAGCTTGTCGGCGCGCTCGTTCTCCGGGTGACCGGCGTGTCCCTTCACCCACTCCCACTGCACCTCGCCGTGGCGGGAGCATTCGGCGTCCAGCCGCTGCCAGAGATCGGCGTTCTTGACCGGCTTCTTCGCCGAGGTCAACCAGCCGTTGCGCTTCCAGCCGCGCATCCACTCGGTGATGCCTTTGAGCACGTAGGTGCTGTCGGTGTAGACGCGCACCACCGGGATCGGCCGGGTCAGGGCGGCCAGTCCCTCGATCACGGCCATCAGCTCCATCTTGTTGTTGGTGGTGGTCGGGTCCTTGCCGTAGAGCTCCCGCTCGTGATCGCCGTAGCGCAGCACCACACCCCAGCCGCCCGGGCCGGGATTCCCGCTGCATGCGCCATCGGTGTAGAGGTCGACGCGCTCGATCTGCATGCGCTGAATCTAGCCGTCCCGCCCGGCCTGACCGGGCAGCGGCGTGCGAGGAAAGTTCCCATGCTCACGACAGGACCGCTACGACGCGGGGTGAAAGAAACGTTCCCACGCTCACCTCGGCTCGCGGGCCGAAGCCGGTGACAGGAACGTTCCCATGATCGGGTCGTGTGGTGGCTGACAGGAAGGGTCCCTTGTTCTCTGGAGGGGACGGTGCGCGGTCGCGGGGAGTGGCAAGCTCGGCACCGTGCGAATCCTGTTCACCGCCGGGCCCGCGCACGGGCTGATGCTGCCGGTCGTGCCGCTGGTGTGGGCCGCTCGGGCCGCTGGGCACGAAGTGCTGTTCGCGAGCACCTCGGAGATGATCGAGGTCGGTTCTCGGGCGGGACTGCCGATGGTCGACGTCTTCCCGGACCACGAGACGTGGGATGCGGTGATGGGAGGCGCCATGTCACCGGGCGGGCCGTCACCGGAGCAGGTCGCCGCCGTGCCGGCGTGGATGGCCGAGACCTACGTGAAGGCCGCCGGCGAGCGGGGACCGTTCGCCCTGTTCACCCTCGCCATGACGGAGGGAACGATCGGTGCGGGACGGGCCTTCGGCGCCGATCTCGTCGTGCACACTACCGACCACCCCGTGGGCGGGTTGGCGGCTGCGGCGCTGGGAGTTCCGGCGTTGGAGGTGGGGAACCGGGTTTCGTGGTCCAGCCGCGACGCCGAGAGCCCGTTCCGGATCAACGAGGACGTGGACGGGCTGCTGCGCGAGCGGTTCGACATCCCTCAGGGGCCGCGGGTGCTCGCGCGGATCGACCCGCGGCCGCCGAGCATGGGCGGGCTGGCCACCGACGAACCGGACGAGTTCGACGCCGTGCCGTGGTGGCCGATGCGGTTCGTTCCCTTCAACGGCGGGTGCGCCGTTCCCAGCTGGGCGGTCGCGCGGCCCGAACGGCCCCGCGTCGGCGTGACTCTCGGCACGGTGGTTCCCCTGATCTCCGGCACCAGCAGCCTGGAGGTCGCCCTCGACGCCTTGGGTGGCATGGACGTCGAGGTGGTGCTGGCAGGTAAGATCAACATCGAGCGGTTGCCGGACAACGTCCGCCCGGCGGGGTACCTGCCCTTGTCGGCGTTCCTGCCGACTACTTCGCTGCTGGTGCACCACGGCGGGTTCGGGACCACGGCGGCACCGCTGCACTACGGGGTGCCGCAGCTGGTCCTGCCGTCGTTCGCCGACAACCCGCTGTCCGCGCAGCGGGTGGTGGACCGGGGCGTCGGGCTCGCCCACGACCCGGCTGCGATCGACGCGGAAACGCTGCGCGGCACGGTGCGGAGACTGCTCGGCGAGCCGGAATTCGCGGCCGCCGCACGGGCCGTCGCCGACGAGATGGCGGGGCAGGCAAGCCCCTCTGACGTGCTGCAACGGGCGGTATCGAGGGCCCGGATGGAGTAGCACGCACCTGACATTCACCGAAAGTTCCGGCTCCGTGTCATCCGCTGGTGTGTTGGGCGTTCGCCGCGCGGCGATACACCTGGGGCATGTCCGAGATGCAGCTGCTGGCCAGCGCCGCACCGAACGCGGCGGCCGACGCCCACTACTCGCTGCTCGTCGCTCGTGATGCCGATGAGGTCCACGCCGCACAACGCCTGCGCCACCGGGTGTTCGCGGAGGAGATGGGCGCCACGGTCAAGGGCGGGGAGCTCGGCGTCGACCAGGACTCCTTCGACGACCACTGCGACCACCTGATCGTGCGGGAAGACCGCAGCGGCGAGGTGGTCGGCACCTACCGGATGCTGCCGCCCGAACGCGCTTCGTCCGCCGGAATGCTCTACTCGGAAACCGAATTCGACCTCTCCGCGCTCGACTCGCTGCGCCCGTCTCTGGTGGAGACCGGCCGGTCCTGCGTGCACCCTGATCACCGCAACGGTGCCGTGGTAAGTCTGGTGTGGACGGGAATCGCCCGCTACATGCTGCTGCACGGCCACACGATGCTCGCCGGTTGCGCCTCGGTGCCGCTGGACGACGGCGGTGTGCAGGCCGCGCACGTGTGGCGGACCGTGTCGCAGAAGCACTACGCGCCGGAGGAGCGGCGGGTGCACCCGCACCAGCCGTGGGAGGCCGGTGACATCGAGGAGCGCTCGACGACCCCGCCCCTGCTGCGCGGCTACCTGCGGCTGGGCGCGGAGGTCTGCGGCCGTCCCGCGCACGACCCGGACTTCGGGGTGGCGGACTTCTTCGTGCTGCTCGACCTGGAGCGCGCTGATCAGAGATACATGCGGTTCTTCCTCGGCGAGGCGGCATGAACCACTCGTGGATGCCGGAGTCGCCGTGCGGGCCTGAGTGCCTCCCGCCGCGCGACCCCGGCACCGAGGTCGGCCGGCTGCGGCTGGCCATGCGCATCGGGATCACCCTCGGCCTGCTGCTGATCGGCAGCGCGATGGTGCTAGGCCTCCCTTCGCCGCTGCGGCGGAGGGCGGTGCCGAAGTGGTTCCGGATGTTGTTGCGGGCCTTGGGCATCCGGCTGGAGGTCGACGGCACGCTGCGTCCCGGTGGTGGGCTCATCGTGTGCAACCACGTCTCGTGGCTGGACGTGGTGGCCCTGCAGGTGCTGACGCCGATGAAGATGCTGGCCAAGGTCGAGGTCCGCTCGTGGCCGGTGCTGGGTTCGCTGGCGGGCCGGATCGGGACGGTCTACATCGACCGCGACCGGCTGTCGGCGTTGCCGGGCGCGGTGGACACCATCGCCGATGAACTCCGCGCGGGTGCGGTGATCGGAACGTTCCCAGAAGGCACCACGTGGTGCGGTTCGGCGAGCGGCACGTTCCGCCCCGCCGTGTTCCAGGCGGCCTTGGACGCGGGCGCCCCGATGCGGCCGGTCGCGGTGCGGTTCCGGGACGGTGCCGGGAAGTTGACCACCGCGGCGGCGTTCTTGGGAGACGCGAGCCTGGCGGACTCGGTGTTCTCGGTGGCCCGCATGCGCGGTCTCGTCGTGGAGGTCGTGGTCCTGCCGGAACTGACCGGCACCGACCGGAAGTCCCTGGCCAGGGAAGCGCAGGCGGCGATTACCGGAGTCACCGGCGCACGCCTGGGCCACGACGAACCCGCTGAAGCCGTCGCCGCCTGACCCTCCCCGCACGGCACCAGGGCCACGATTTCAATGGAAATCGGGACCTCGGTTTCAGTGGAACTCGAGTTCCTGACTTCCATTGAAATCCGGTCGCGGGGTGGGTGGGGGGCTCCGCCGGGTGGGTGGAAGTACTGGACCTCCACCTGGGTCGAGGTTGCAGGCTGGCGGTGTGGACACCGCCGATTCGAGCGCCCGCTCCGACAGCGCGCTGTGGGATCCGCGCCGCCGCGCGTTCACAGCCGGGCTGATCCTGGTCATCACGCTCGTGGCGTTCGAGGCGATGGGGCTCGGCACGGCGCTGCCCACGATCGTCGCCGACTTCCACGCCGGGCAGTGGTATTCGTGGCCCTTCACGGTGTTCCTGGCGGCCAGCGCCGTCGGCACCGTGATCGGCGGGAGGCTGTCCGACACCCGGGGGCCGGCCGTGCCGCTGCTGGTGGCGCTGCCCTCGTTCGCGGTGGGCCTGGTGGTCGCAGCCGTCGCGCCGGGCATGGCGGTGCTGCTGCTGGGGCGCGTGGTGCAGGGCCTCAGCGGCGGGGTGCTGATCGTTTCCCTCTACGTGATGATCGCCCGCGTCTACCCGGAACGGCACCGGCCGGCCGCGTTCGGCGCCCTGTCGGCGGCGTGGGTGGTGCCTGCGCTGGTGGGTCCCTTGATCGCAGGCCTGCTGACCGAGCACGCCAGCTGGCGGTGGGTGTTCGGCGGCCTCGCTCCGCTGGTCTGCCTGGGCGCTGCGCTGTTGGTTCCCACGCTGCGCCGCTTCCGTGAGCCGAGCGCCGGGCGCGCGGCCGCCCGGCCGGGGTTGCCGCTGGCCGCGGCGGGTGCGGCGGTCGGTGTCGTCGCGTTGAACTGGTCCGCGCAGCACCTGTCGCTGCTCGCGCTGGTGGTCGCGGTGGTGGGACTAGCAGTGCTGGTCCCTTCATTGCTGCGGCTGCTGCCGCGAGGGACCCTTCGTGCCAGTCCGGGCCTGCCGGTGATGGTGCTGGCGCGCGGGTTGCTGGCGGGACTGTTCTTCACGGCCCAGGCGTTCGTGCCGCTGAGCCTGACCGTGGTGCACGGTTTCTCCCCGGCTGCTGCTGGTGTCCCGCTGACGGTGGGGTCGGTGGGGTGGTCGGTGGGCGCTTTCTGGCAGAGCAGGCAGCGGCGGCTGCGCGGGGAGCAGATCGTCGCGGCCGGTTTCCTCCTGGTGGCGGCGGGTGTGTTCGCGCTGGTGTGGGCGCTGCCCGCCTGGGGTGTGCCGTGGCTGGTGTTCGTGGGCTGGTTCGTGGCGGGGATGGGCATGGGTATTTCCGTGGCGACGACGGCGGTCACCGTGCTGTCGTTGTCGCCGGAGGGCGAGCGCGGGTTCAACTCCTCGGCGCTGCAGATCTCCGACATGCTCGGCCAAGCGCTGCTGGTCGGGGCCGGTGGTGTGGTGGTCAGCGCGCTGGCCACGGCGTCCTCGCCGACCCGGGGTGTGCTGCCGCTGGATCTGGTGCTGCTGGTGGCGGCGCTGCCCGCGGCTGTGATGCTGCTCCGGTCGGGGCGGGTCAAACCGGTCTGACCTGCGTCTTCTGTCGGACCGCGGGGGAGGCGGCGGTCGGCTTGCATTACCCTGGACGAGCGATGACTTACCTCGACCACGCCGCTACGACCCCGATGCGGCCCGCAGCGGTGGCCGCGATGAGCGAGGCGTTGACCCGGATCGGCAACGCCTCGTCCCTGCACACCTCGGGTCGGCGGGCGCGGCGGCAGGTCGAGGAGTCCCGCGAGGACATCGCCGACGTCCTGGGTGCGCGCCCCTCCGAGGTGCTGTTCACCGCGGGGGGCACCGAGAGCGACAACCTCGCGGTGAAGGGGATCTTCTGGGCGCGGCGGGCGGCTGATCCGGCGCGCCGCCGGATCCTGGCCTCCACGGTGGAGCACCACGCGGTCCTGGACGCGGTGGAGTGGCTGGCCGAGCACGAGGGCGCCGAGGTCACCTGGCTGGAGGCCGACGCGTCCGGCCGGATCACGCCGGAGGTCTTCGAAGAGGCTCTGACCAGCGCCGATGATGTCGCGCTGGCGACGGTGATGTGGGCGAACAACGAGGTCGGCACGGTCAACCGCATCGCCGAGCTCGCCGCGATCGCCGATCGGCACGGCGTTCCCCTGCACACCGATGCGGTGCAGGCGGTGGAGACGCTGCCGGTGGACTTCGCCGCGTCGGGTGCGGCGGCGCTGACGATGACCGGCCACAAGGTGGGCGGTCCCTACGGTGCCGGTGTGCTGCTGCTGTCCCGCGACGTCAAGTGCACCCCGGTGCTGCACGGCGGTGGCCAGGAGCGGGAGGTGCGTTCGGGCACCCTCGACACCCCCGGTGTCCTGGGCTTGGCCGCGGCGGTGCGCGAGGCCGTGGACGTGCGCGATTCCCACGCGGCGCAGCTGGTGAAGCTGCGGGACGAGCTGATCAGCGGCGTGCGCGCGGCGGTGCCGAACGTGGTGCTCAACGGCGACCCCGGTGACCAGGTCATCGGTGGTGGGCCGTCCCGGTTGCCGGGCAACGCGCACTTCACCTTCCCCGGTTGCGAGGGCGACAGCCTGCTGATGCTGCTGGACGCCAAGGGCATCGAGTGCTCGACCGGTTCGGCTTGCACCGCCGGGGTTTCCGAACCCAGCCACGTGCTGCTGGCGATGGGCGCAGACCCGAAGGCCGCGCGGGGGTCGCTGCGCTTCTCCCTGGGGCACAGCTCGACCGCGGCCGATGTACAGGCACTCACCGAGGTCATCGGACCGGTGGTGCAACGAGCGCGTAGCGCCGGGTTGGCCGGGTTGCGCCGATCTTCGGCGGCCACGGCCGCCACGGAGGTGTGAGTCGTGCGAGTGCTGGCAGCCATGAGCGGTGGGGTGGACTCCGCGGTCGCGGCGGCCCGGGCGGTCGCCGCAGGTCACGACGTGGTCGGGGTGCACCTGGCGCTGTCCGCGAAGCCCGGGACGTTGCGGACCGGGGCCCGGGGGTGCTGCACCGTCGAGGACTCCCGCGATGCGCGTCGTGCCGCTGACCTGCTGGGAATCCCGTTCTACGTGTGGGATTTCGCCGAGCGCTTCACCGAAGAGGTCATCGAGACCTTCGTCGGCGAGTACGCCGCCGGCCGCACCCCGAACCCGTGCCTGACCTGCAACGAGAAGATCAAGTTCGAGGCGTTGCTGGAGAAGGCGATGGCCCTGGGCTTCGACGCGGTCTGCACCGGCCACTACGCCCGCTTGTCCATCGTGGACGGTGTTCCGGAGCTGCGGCGCAGCCGCGACGAGGGCAAGGACCAGTCCTACGTGCTCGCGTCGCTGACCTCCGAGCAGCTGCGGCACTCGATGTTCCCGCTGGGCGGTTCGCTGAAGTCGGAGGTCCGCGAGGAGGCCGCCGAGCAGGACCTGGCGGTCGCCAAGAAGCCGGACAGCCACGACATCTGCTTCATCCCGGACGGCGACACCAAGAGCTTCCTGGAGAACAAGCTCGGCCAGGCCCCGGGCCAGCTCGTCGACGAGGAGACCGGCGCGGTGCTCGGCGAGCACACCGGCGTGCACGGTTTCACGATAGGCCAGCGCAAGGGCTTGGGCATCGACGCCCCGGCCCCGGACGGCAAGCCGCGCTACGTCCTGTCCCTGGAGCCGGTCTCGGGCACGGTGAAGGTCGGTTCCCGCGAGCGACTCGCGGTCACCGAGATCGACGCCAAGCGCCCGATCTGGCCGTCGGAGGAGCCGCTCGACGGTCCGACGGAGTGCGTCATCCAGGTCCGCGCCCACGGCGGCACGGCCGACGCGGTCGCCGAGTTCGACGGCGAGAACCTCAAGATCCAGCTGCGCCAGGCCCTCCAGGGAGTGGCCCCGGGCCAAGCGGTCGTCCTCTACCGCCCGGACGAAGCCGGGGATCTGGTCCTCGGCAGCGGCATCATCTCCGCCACCCGCTGAACGACGCAGCCACATCGGGTTCCCGGCTGAAACCCGCCCCGGTTCCGGCCGAGCTTGTCACAGTTCACCCATGAGTGAGCTTCACGTGGCGGAGTTCGGTGAGGGGCCGCGGGTCGTGCTGGTGCACGGGTCGGGGACGTGGGCGCGGCACGACGCGTTCGGGTTCGGCGCCCAGCTGGAGCTGGCGGACGAGTTCCGGCTCGTGCTGCCGGATCGCCGCGGTTACGGCGGCAGCCCGGAGGTGGAGCGCAGCGACTACCGGCAGGACGCCGAGGACGTCGCTGACCTGCTGGGTGAAGGGGCCCACCTGCTCGGGCACTCCTCGGGTGGTGTCGTCGCGATGCTCGCCGCGCTGCGCGATCCGGGAGCGGTCCGGTCGCTGACCCTGATCGAACCCGCGTGCTTCCAGATCGCAGCCGACGCGCCGGTCGTGGCCGAGGCCCTGCGGCGCAACCGGGAAGCGATCGCGGCGGTTCCGGCCGGGATCGCCGATGAAGAGCTGGTGCGGCTGAACTTCGAATCCGTCGGCTTCCCGGCTCCCGAAGCGACTCCGGAGCTGGTGCGGGCCACGCGCGCCGCGCTCAACGAGCACCCGACCTGGGAGGCGCACGTCCCGGTCGAGGATCTCGCGCAGGTGGAACCGGCTCTGGTGATCACCGGAACCTGGGACGTCGCGCCGCCCGCGTACCGGGCCAACGGCGGCGAGCCGATCATGGAGTGCGCTCGCGTCACCTCGCAGCGCGTCGGTGCCGAGCTTCTGCGGATCCCAGGCGCCTCGCACTGGCCGCACAGCCAGCGCGCGGACCTCGTCAACGACAGGCTGCGCCGGTTCTGGCGCGGCTAGAGGTCGGTTCCGAGCGTGATTCCCGCGTTCCCACCGGAGGACGTGGCGTGGATAGTGAGCAGCGTGGTGAGACGGGACAGGGTGATCGCGGCTTCGGCGATCTGCTGGGTGTTGAGGCGGTCGGCGGCGGCGTCGAAGGCGAGTTCGTCGAGGAGCCACTGAGCTTGGCGGAGGCGCACGGCCAGCGCCGCGGACTGCTTGGTCATCGCGCAGGGATTCCCGCCAGGCGAAGGGATTCCTGGTAGCACGGCGGGCAGGTGTCCCAGAACCAGCCGAACTCGCTGTTCTCCGCGACGAGTTCCTGCCCGCACAAGGTCGTGACCTCGGTCCCGGTCGGGTAGGAGCGCCCGCACGGGTGCTCGTCCAAACTCGCGTGCCGCCGCCCATCGCACGGCACCCAGTGGAATGGGTACATGTGACTCCTCTCGATTTACCGGTAAGAGTTTCGCGTCGGTAAATCGATCGATCAATTACCCAATGGTGGGATAGTTTCTGCAGGTCATATGCCAAATGATGGTTTTCATGCCCGGAAAATCAGAGCACACGCCAAAGGCCCGAGCGCTCGGTGCGGAACTTCGAGAATGTCGCATCGCAGCCGGGCTGACCCAGCACCAGCTCGCTGCTCGGATCGGAGTCAGCCACGTCTCGGTTTCACGGTATGAAACCGGTACACGTTCACCGCAGCCAGAAGATGTGGCGCAGCTGCTCGCCACTCTCGGTGTTACCGGCGACAGGTACTCGGAGCTCGTTGAGCTGGCCCGGGGAGCCGAACAGCCGAACTGGCTGGAAACCGGCGTGAACGGGCTGCGGCGTGAGCTGATGACGGTCATCGAGTTCGAACGCACCGCTACTCGAATCGTCGACGTCGAGATGAACATCGTTCCGGGGCTTCTGCAAACGGCGGACTACGCGCGGGCGATCATGAGCGAAGCACCAGGCGCGGACCTCGAAGCGCGCGTTGCGTTGAGGGTGGGGAGGGCAGCGATCCTAGAGCGCAAGGGTGCGCCGCAACTCATCGCGATCGTCTCAGAGTTCGCGCTCCGACAGCGGATCGGTGGTGCGGAGGTCATGGCCGACCAGATCCGGCACCTGTTCAAGGCGGCGGAACTTCCGAACGTGACGATCCTGGTTCTGCCAGCCGTCTCCGAGCGGTGGCATCCAGCGCACGCCGGTGCGTTCATCCTCTTCGAGTTCCCGAAGAGCGACCCGATCGTGCACCTGGAGCACTTCGCTTCCGGAGCGTTCCTGAACGCAAAAGAAGTGGCTGCATACCGAGGTGCTGTGGATACGCTTCGGGAAGTGGCGATGGATGAAGAAACCTCAACGAGGTTGATCGCCGCTATCGGTGATGAGTTGGAGGGACGATGAAGGTCAAGGTTGTGCCAACGGGCTGGCGGAAGTCCACTCACTCCGGGCAGCAGGTGAGCTGCGTCGAGGTCGGCTCCGTAGGTTCCGGTGCTGCGGTGCGGGATTCGAAGAACCTCGACGCCGGGTACTTCACCACGACGTCGCGGCAGTGGCGATTATTCGTCGACGCCGTGAAGTCGGGGAGGTTCGAGCTCTGAAGGGCTGGCGATTCCTCCGCTAGGCGGTGACGTCGGCCGAATCCGCTGGCAGGTCGATGGCGTTGGCGGCCGCGTGGACCTTCTTCGAGAAGAAGGCGCGCTCGGGCAGGTGCGGTGCCAGGCGCAGGAGGCCGTTGCGCAGCAGGAGGGAACTTCGCGTCTTCGGGATGAGGATCTTCGCCCCGTCGGTGGCGAGTTTCTGGTTGCGCTGGACGAAGTCCCGCATCCGCGTCTCGTAGCGGTCGAAGGCGAGTGGATGGTTCCCACCGCAGTCGCGGAGTTCTGCGGCCAGCACGTAGGCGCCCACGAGCGCGAGGCTCGATCCCTGGCCGGACAGCGGTGAAGGGCAGTATCCCGCGTCGCCGAGCAGCACGACGCGGCCGCGTGACCAGCGGTCGAGGTGGATCTGCGAGACCGAGTCGAAGTAGAAGTCCGGTGCTCGGCGTGCTGCCGCGAGCAGTCGCGGGACGATCCATCCCGCGCCGCTGAAGGCCTCGTCGAGCAGGGCGAACTGGCCGGTCACGTCATGCGGGTCGAACGTCAGCTCCGGCGAGGTGAACGCGAGGATCCCCTTCGCGCCTCGATCGGTCCGCGCGCGGTACTGGCCGGCCATCCGACCGGGCTCGTTGAACATGGCCGTCCAGCGGTCCAGGCCGAGGACGTTCTCCGTGCTGAAGATCGACACGTGGTAGCCGAGGTGACGGCGGAAGGCGTCCTCGGGTCCGAAGGCCAGTCGCCGGACGTGGGAGTGCAGGCCGTCGGCCCCGACCACCAGGTCGAACTCGCGTGGCGGGTGGTGCTCGAAACTCACCCGGACGCCGCCGGGCCGCTCGGTGAGGCCGGTGATCGAATCGCCGAACAGGTACTTGGTCCCGTCGGTCCGCTCGTGGATCAGCCTGGTCAGCGTGCCGCGCATGAGCTCGACGTCGCCTTCAGCGCTGCCCAGCTGTGACATGTCGACGTCGGCGAACGACCTGCCGTCGGCTCCGATCAGGGACAGGCCGCGCATCCCGGTCCGGGCGGCGCGCACCCCGTCGAGGATGCCCATCCGGTCGGCGACCTCGATCGCCGCGCCCCGGACGTCGATGGCGTAGCCGCCGTCGCGGATCGCAGGCGCCCGCTCCACCACGGTCGGCCGGAAACCCCACTTGTTCAGCCAGAACGCCAGCGCCGGGCCGGCGATGCTCGCGCCTGAGATCAGGACTGTCTTGGCCATGCCCCCACGCTAGCGCGCCTGCTTACCGTGCGGCAAGTAACTTACCGGTGGGCAAGCAGTAGGATCGCCGTCCGGAGGAGGATGCCGATGCCTAGGGCCCGGGTCGACACCAGGTCGGAGATCCGCGAGATCGCCGCGGAGCTGTTCGCGCGGCGGGGGTACGACAAGACGAGCCTGCGCGAGGTCGCCGAGCAGCTGGGCATCACCAAAGCCGCGCTGTACTACCACTTCCCGTCGAAGTCGGATCTGATGCGCGGCATCGTGCAGCCCTTCGTCGACGACATCGAGCTGCTGCTCACCGAACGGGAGGCCGAGCCCCTCAACGCGGGGAGGTTCCTCGCGGACTACTTCGAGATCGTCCTGCGACACCGGAAGATCTTCGAGCTGATCGTCCGCGACGCCGGTGCGCTGGCCCAGCTCGACGTGGTGGAACAGCTGCTGTCGTGGCGGGAGCGCGTCTACGCGCTGCTCGTCGGAGCACAAGCCTCACCGGCCCAGATCGCCAAGGCCACGGTCGCCGTCGGCGGTCTCCAGGACTGCGCCATGTCGGAAGCTCCCACGGAGGACTTCCGCGACGCCGCGCTCGCCGCCGCCCGCGCGGCGCTGGAGAGCTGAAGGCCGCGATTCCGGGTGCTCCGGCTTGGCTAGTCAGCGCCGATGTGCCGGGTTAGTGTCTGGCCTCACACGACGGAGTGGAGGTCGATGGTGGAGCTTCGGGGGAGCGCGGTCGCGGACGTGTTGCGGCGGAGCGCGGCGCGCGTGGGCGATCGGGAGGCGCTGCGGTTCGTCGATTCCGCTGGTCATGAGCGGGTGTGGAGCTACGCCGAGCTCGACGCCGCGGTCAGCCGGGCGGCCGGGTTCCTGCTGGCTTCCGGGGCGGTCAAGGGTGATCGGGTCGCGGCCTACGGCAAGAACTCCGACGCTTACCTGATCGGCTTCCTGGCCTGCGCCAGGGCGGGTTTGGTGCACGTGCCGATCAACTACAACCTGACCGGAGGGGAGCTCTCCTACCTCCTCGCCCAGTCGGGCAGCGGCACCGCGCTGGTCGATCCCGGGCTGATGGGCAACATCGACGCCGTGCGAGCGGAAACCTCCCTGCAGCAGGTCATCCCGCTGCGTGACGAGGAGAACTCCTTGCTGTCGCGCAGCATCGAAGGGGAGGTTCCCGACCTCGACGTCTCGGTCGCCGACGACGACCTGGTGCAGCTGCTCTACACCTCCGGCACCACGTCGTTGCCCAAGGGCGCGATGATGACCCACCGCGCGCTGCTGCACGAGTACGTCTCCTGCCTGCAGGCGCTGGACTTCGCCGAGGACGACCTGCCGCTGCACGTGATGCCGCTCTACCACTCGGCGCAGATGCACGTGTTCCTGCTGCCGCACCTGATGATCGGCGCGCGCAACCACCTCGTCGAGGTGCCCGATCCGGCTGACATCCTGCGCCGCGTCGAGAGCGAGCGGATCACGTCCTTCTTCGCCGCTCCGACGGTGTGGGTCGCGCTGGCCAACCACGCCGACTTCGCCACGCGCGACCTGAAGACCCTGCGCAAGGCCTACTACGGCGCCTCGATCATGCCCGGTCCCGTGCTGCAGCGACTCCGCGAGCAGCTGCCCGAGCTGGGCTTCTACAACTGCTTCGGGCAGTCCGAGATCGCGCCCCTGGCGACCGTGCTGCGCCCGGAGGAGCACGAGGAGCGCCCGGATTCCGCCGGCCGCCCGGTGCTGTTCGTGGAGGCCAAGGTCGTCGACGACCAGGGCGAGGAGGTCGCGCCGGGCGAGCTCGGCGAGATCGTCTACCGCTCCCCGCAGCTGTGCACCGGGTACTGGGACAAGCCGGACGAGACCGAGGAGGCCTTCCGCGGCGGCTGGTTCCACTCCGGCGACCTGGTGCGACGCGACGAAGCCGGTTACTGCTTCGTCGTCGACCGGATCAAGGACGTCATCAACACCGGTGGCGTGCTGGTCGCCTCCCGCGAGGTCGAGGACGCGCTCTACACGCACCCGGCGGTCGCGGAGGTCGCCGTCATCGCGGTCCCGGACCCGAAGTGGATCGAGCGGATCGCGGCCGTGGTCGTCACCAAGGACGAGGTGACCGAGCAGGCACTCCTCGACCACGCCCGGAACACCCTCGCGGGCTTCAAGGTCCCCAAGCAGATCCGCTTCGTCGACGACCTCCCCCGCAACAGCTCCGGGAAGCTCCTCAAGCGAGTCCTCCGCGACGAACTCGCTTGAACGCGAAACGCCGACCCGGCCCGCGCGGGACGGAGCGGTGGAGCGGTCGATAATGGGCGGGTGACTGATTCTGCTTGGGGTCCGGGCGTGGCCACCGCCGTCGGTTCGCTGCCGGGGACCGATCCGGTCGAGGCCGCTCGGACGGTGGTCGGGGAGTTGCCGGAGCTGATGCCGGTTCCCGAGCTGCCCGCACGCGGGGTCGGCGCCGACGTGCTCGGGCGGACCGCCGGGCTGCTGGTGGACCTGGCCGTCGAGGTCGTGCCCTCCGGTTACCGCGTGACCGGGACTCCCGGGATGGATCACCGGCGGGCCGTGGACCTGCTGCGCTGGGACCTCGACGCGCTGGAGCAGGCCGTCAGCGAGGCCGGTGCGCCGGAGGTCGTGAAGGTGCAGGCCGCCGGGCCGTGGACGCTCACCGCAGGCATCGAGCTGATGCGCGGGCACCGGGTGCTCACCGACCGCGGTGCGCTGCGGGACTTCGCCGAATCGCTCACCGAGGGCCTGATCGCGCACGCCGGTCACGTCGCCGCGCGCACCGGGTCGCGCGTCGTGGTGCAGCTGGACGAACCGTCGCTGCCCGCCGTGCTGAAGGGCTCGCTGCCCACGCCGTCCGGCTACGGCAACGTCCCGGCCGTGCCCGCGCCCGACGTCCAGCGGCTGCTCGGCGAGGTGATCGAAAAGCTCGGTACCGCAACCGGATCGCCGGTCGTCGTGCACTGCTGCGCGCCGCGTCCGCCGGTGGAGCTGCTGCGCCGCGCCGGAGCCGGTGCGATCTCGCTGGACGCCTCCGGGCTCGGCGACGTCACCGGGCAGTTCGCCGACGAGCTCGGCGAAGCCTGGGAGGAGGGCGCCGCGTTGTTCCTCGGGCTGGTCCCCAGCACCGAGCCCGCGGGCCAGGCCGAGCTGCGCCGCATCGCCCAACCCGCCTTCGACCTGGCGACCCGGCTCGGGTTCGCCAAGAAGACCCTCGCCGAACGAGCGGTGCCCACCCCCACCTGCGGCTTGGCCGGTGCTTCGCCCGCGTGGGCGCGCAGAGCCCTCTCCCTCACCGGAGACCTCGCCAAGCTCTTCGCCGACGAATCCGAGTCCTGACGCGACGTCACCCGGCCAGGTGAGTCCACTGTGGACTTGCAATGCCGAGCGTCCGTTTGGACCGGTTGATGTGGTCTCGTTGCCCGAATGTTTTGCGGAAATGCGCGTGGTCTGACCTTTGCGCTGGTAGGAAGAGCCCTGTGGGGAGTCATTGCGTCAGCGAGCTTGACCGTGTCGCTTGGATCGGGCGGAGCACGATCCAAGACGCGGCGTGCCTGACCCTGGTCCGCGACAGCGACCTCGGTCGGGTGGCCGAGTCGTTCGGGGCGGTCACCTCCTACGGCCGGTCACTGGACATCGACGAGTTCTGCGAGGAGGCCTTCGCCTACCAGGAGAAGCACCCGATGATCGCGCTGCGGTCCGTCGGGGAGTGGACCCTGGTGGTCGAGGACAGCGGCGGCCAAGGCGTCCGCCCCGAAGTGCTGCGGCGGGTCGCCCGCCCCGAAGCCGTGTCCTGCTACTGGGACGAGGACGTGCGCACGCGGTTCGTGCACGCCGTCGACGGCGTGATCCGGACGTCCTTCGAAGCCGTGCTCCCCGAGTACCGGGAGGGCACCGATCCCGACGCGCTGGAGGAGCACCGCGCGCACCTCCCCTGGTCGCAAGGCTCCCCGGTGCAGCTGATGCTGGCGCTGGCCGGCCGCGTCACCGGCGTGGTGCCCAGCGAGGACTGGCTGAGCGGGGAGTTGTGCACCTACCCGGTCGCGCCGTGGCCGGACGACCTCGTGTCGCTGCCACTGGGCGACCTCGACGGCTACCCGGTGGAGATGCTCACCGCGCTGCGGGCCGCCGGGGAGCACGAGCAGCGGCGCGTGCTGCGGTCCCTCGCCCGCTACGTGGCCACCACCGCCGACTGCCTGGACCTGCCCGTCGTGCAGCGCATCCTCGCCGGCGTCCGGCCGACCTGCTCCGAGGTCGACCAAACCCTGCGCGAGCTGGTGTGGAGCGGGATCTGGGATCGGCCGGCGCTGATCAGCCGCAACCGGCTGCACGCGATGCAGGTCCTCCGGGAGGTCATGCACGAGGACTCCCGCAGCGCGCTGTCCGGCGTGCTCACCGGGGTGACCGCGGTGCGCGGCGCCGAACCGGCCGCGATCACCGCGATCGTCCGCGACGAGCTGCCGTGAAAAACCTCGTCCCGCCACGACGGTGGGACGTCGAACGGCACAATAGCTCCCATGTTCAGGTTCCTGCGCCGTCGTGACGCCGAAGCTCCCGCCGAACCGGTCGACGTTCCCGCCGAGGCCGCGGAGCGGGCGGCGGCGTTCTGGAAGTGGTGGGACGACCACCTGCCCGAGATCGCCTCGGCGCTCGGCGACAGCGAACCGCAGCGCATCGAGAACCTCGTCGCCGAGGCCGTCGCCGGCGTGCACCCGGACCTGACCTTCAGCATCGAGCACGGCGAGGGCGCGGCGTTCGCGCTGGTCATCAGCAGCCAGGCCGACCCGGAGTTGCGGCCCTACACCGATGCGTGGATGGCCGCCGCGCCCGCCGCCGACACGCTGTGGGAGTACCACGACTCGGTCCCGGCCGTGCCCGACCCGACCCAGGTGACCGTCAACCTGCGCGGCGAGAAGTACTCCTTGGAGCAGGTGCGGGTGGCCGCGCAGGTCGACGAGTCCGAAGGGCTGGTCGACGTCGCCGTCTACCACCCGGGCTTCCACAAGCTCGACGACAACGCCCGGCGAGCACTGACCTTCCTGCCGCTGGACGCCACCCTCGGCGAACGGCTCGCCGCCGACCGGCTGGGACGGGTGGAAACCGCCGAGGCCGAGCCCGAAGGCGCCATCGGGCTGCTCGAACTGCGCGAGCTGGTGCACGAGGTGGACCGCAACGCGCAGTGAGCCGCTGCGTGCCCGTGTCGGTGGCGCTCGCTAGTCTCGGGGCGTGACCAGCAAGGACGTTGACGAGCTCAATCCCAGCGAGGACGCCGAGGGCGTGCCCGCCGACCCCGCCGCCTCGGGTGCGGCCGAAGGCGTCGAGGACGTGCCGCCCGACGTGCGCGAACAGTACGCGGAGCTGGCCGAGGAGGTTCGCGGCCACCAGTTCCGCTACTACGTGCTGGACTCGCCCACGATCGCCGACGGCGAGTTCGACGAGCTGTTCACCCGGCTCCAGCGGATGGAGGCCGAGCACCCTGCGCTGCAGGCACCCGATTCGCCGACGCAGGTCGTCGGCGGCACCTTCTCCACCGCGTTCACCCCGGTCGCGCACCTGGAGCGGATGCTCAGCCTGGACAACGCCTTCGACTCCGAGGAGCTGCGGGCGTGGGTGGAGCGCGTGGAGCGCGAGGTCGGCGGCGACGCCCACTACCTGTGCGAGCTCAAGATCGACGGGCTCGCGGTCAACCTGCTCTACCGCGACGGCCACCTGGAGCGCGCGCTGACCCGCGGAGACGGCCGCACCGGCGAGGACGTCACGCTCAACGTGCGCACCATGAGCGACGTGCCCGAGCAGCTCACCGGCACCGACGAGTACCCCGTTCCGGGCCTGGTGGAGGTGCGCGGCGAGATCTTCTTCCGCGTCGACGAGTTCGCCGAGCTCAACGCCAAGCTGGTGGACGCGGGCAAGGAGCCCTTCGCCAACCCGCGCAACGCCGCCGCCGGATCGCTGCGGCAGAAGGACCCCCGGGTGAGCAGGTCCCGGCCGCTGCGGCTGATCTGCCACGGCCTGGGCAGGCGCGAGGGGTTCGAGCCGGAGCGCCAGTCGGAGTCCTACGCGGCGCTCAAGGCGTGGGGGTTGCCGGTCTCCCGGCACACCGTCGTTCTTTCCACTGTGGACGAGCTGCTGGGGCACATCCAGCACTGGGGCAAGAACCGCGACTCCGCCGAGCACGAGATCGACGGCATCGTCATCAAGGTCGACGAGGTGCCGCTGCAGCGCAGGCTCGGCGCCACCTCGCGGGCGCCGCGCTGGGCGATCGCCTACAAGTACCCGCCGGAGCAGGCCACCACGCGGTTGCTCGACATCCAGGTCAACGTCGGCCGGACCGGGCGGGTCACGCCGTTCGCCGTGATGGAGCCGGTCAAGGTCGCCGGGTCGACGGTGTCGATGGCCACCCTGCACAACGCCGACGAGGTGCGGCGCAAGGGCGTGTTCATCGGCGACCGCGTGGTGATCCGCAAGGCCGGTGACGTCATCCCCGAGGTCCTCGGGCCGGTCGCCGACGTGCGCACCGGTGACGAGCGCGAGTTCGTCATGCCCGAGGCCTGCCCGGAGTGCGGGTCGCGGCTGGCGCAGCAGAAGGAAGGCGACGTCGACCTGCGCTGCCCGAACGCCCAGGGCTGCCCGGGCCAGCAGCGCGAGCGGTTGTTCTACCTGGCCAGCCGCAAGGTCCTCGACATCGACGCGCTCGGCTACGAAGGGGCGTCCGCGCTGCTCAACGCGGGTGTGCTGGGCGACGAGGGCGACCTGTTCGACCTCGACGAGGCGAAGCTGCTCAAAACCCCGCTCTACACCACCAAGGAGGGCAACCTCTCCGCCAACGGCGCCAAGCTGCTGGCGAACCTGGAGGAGGCCAAGCAGAAACCGCTGTGGCGGGTGCTGGTCGGCCTGTCGATCCGGCACGTCGGGCCCACCGCCGCGCAGGCGCTGGCGCGGGAGTTCGTGACGCTGGAGCGCATCGAGCAGGCCTCCGAGGAGGAACTGGCCAACACCGACGGGGTCGGGCCGACGATCGCCACCGCCGTGCGCGAGTGGTTCGCCGTGGAGTGGCACCGCGAGATCGTGCGCAAGTGGCGCGAGGCCGGGGTGCGGATGGCCGACGAGCGCGACGAGTCGATCCCGCGGACGCTGGAGGGCATGTCGATCGTGGTCACCGGGACGTTGCAGCAGTACTCCCGGGACGAGGCCAAGGAGTACATCATGGCCAGGGGCGGCCGGGCGGCTGGTTCGGTGTCGAAGAAGACCTCGTTCGTGGTGGTCGGTGACTCGCCGGGGTCGAAGTACGACAAGGCCATGCAGCTGAAGGTCCCGGTGCTCGACGAGGACGGCTTCACCGTGCTGCTGGAGCAGGGGCCCGAGGAGGCCGCCGAGCGCGCGTTGCCGCCGGAGGAGTGAGGAAAAACCGTTGGTGCGGGGTGGCAGGATCGCCGTCATGGCAACGATTCGAGCCGCCCTGCCGGCGGAGCACGAGGTCGTGGGGGAGATCGCGGCGAAAGCCTACGCCGATGCGGGCAACGCGCCCGAGTACTACCTGTCCGTGCTGCGCGACGCCGCGGACCGCGCGGCCAACGCCGAACTCCTGGTCGCCCTCGACGGCGACCGACTGGTCGGGACGGTGACCGTGGTCCGGCCGGGCGATTCCTACGCCGAGATCTCCCGCCCGGGGGAGCTGGAGTTCCGGATGCTGGCGGTCGACCCGGAGTGCGGTTGCCGGGGGATCGGGCGCGAGCTCGTCGAGGCGGTCCTGGACCGGGCTCGGGCGGAGGGAATGGGTCGCGTCGTGCTGTGCGTGGCGGAGACCGCGCACCGGCCGCGTCGCCTCTACGAGCGGATGGGTTTCCAGCGGATCCCCGAGCGCGACTGGAGCCCGAACGGAGAGATCCGCCTGCTGGCCCACGGCCTCGACCTCGAAGCCTGAGCAGCGCCCTCAGCGGATCCGGGGTCAGCCGTCGAGGACGACGGAGACGATGCCCGCGAGGTGGGCGAGGCGGGCGAGTTCCGCAGCGCGGAACATCGGCCCGCCGGGGCGGCCCGCGAGCAGCACGCGGTCGGGCTTGCCGATGGGCGTGGCCGCCAGCTCGGTGCCCAGCTCCTGCCAGGTCTCGGGCACCCACGCCTCGTCGCCGTCGAGGATCGTGGCGCGCGGCAGCGGCAGCCACGGCAGTTCGAGGTAGCCCTCCTGCGGGGCGGAGGTGCTCGCGGCCAGCTGCTCGGCCCCGCCGGAGCGGTGCCCGAACACGATCGCCCAACCCGATCGGATGATCTTCGGGACGCCTTCGGCGAAGATCTGCAGGCCGCGCGCGGGTTCGGCGGCGATCTCCTCGACCAGCTCCAGCTCGCGGTGGGTGTCCAGCACGCCCGCGTAGGGGCGGACCGCGTCGACCTCGACGCCGTCGATGGACTCGGCCGCGGTGATCAGCACGTCCGGCGGGCGCCCGGAGGGCAGCTCCACCACGAGGTCGTCGATGGCCACGCCGCCGCTGCGTTCGACGACGTCGACGCTGAGGATGTCGGCACCGATCTCGCCGAGCGCGCTCGCCACCGACCCGAGGTTGCCGGGTCGATCCGGTATCTGCACCCGGATGAGGAAGGACACCGGACTCAACGCCTCCAGTTTCATGCGCGACACCTCGCCGGCCGCGCTTTTTCCTTCGCGTGCTGATCCGCTTGCGCGGCCGCTCGTGCGAGGAACCAACCGCTGGGAAATTGTGTCAGACGCGGCGTAGTCATCTTGCTACCGCACTACACGGAGTAGAACGACCAGGGCATTCGTCAAAGTTCCCGGGCACGCCTCGCCAGGCACGACCCCTACCGGGTCTGGCAGCGTGGTCGCCATAGACTGGGATGTACTCGTAAACCGGACATGACCAGGGAGCCTTCGCAGTGTCCAAGATCTCCCGCGACGAGGTCGCACACCTCGCCGGCCTGGCACGGCTGGCCGTCACCGAGGCCGAGCTCGACACCTTCGCAGGCCAGCTCGACCAGATCCTCGACGCGGTGGCGAAGGTGGGGCAGGTCGCTGCGGACGACATCCCACCGACGTCGCACGCCGTGCCGGTGACCAACGTTTTCCGCGAGGACGAGGTCCGCCCGGGCCTGACGCGCGAGCAGGCGCTCGCAGCGGCGCCCGCGGCTGAAGAGGACCGCTTCCGCGTTCCGCGCATTCTGACTGAGGAGGCCTGATGAGCCTGACCGGGCTGACCGCGTCCGAGCTGGCCGCCAAGCTGGCGGCGGGGGAGGTCACGTCGGTCGAGGTGACGCAGGCGCACCTGGACCGCATCGCCGCCGTGGACCCGCTGGTCCACGCGTTCCTGCACGTCGACGCCGAGGGCGCGCTCGCCGCGGCCCGCAAGGCCGACGAGGACCGGGCCGCGGGCACGGCGGCATCGCCGCTGGCCGGTGTGCCGCTGGCGCTCAAGGACGTTCTGACCACCACCGACATGCCCACCACCGTCGGGTCGAAGATGCTCGAGGGCTGGATGGCGCCCTACGACGCGACGGTGACGCGCAAGCTGCGCGAGGCCGGCGTGGTCGTGCTGGGCAAGACCAACATGGACGAGTTCGCGATGGGCTCCTCCACCGAGAACTCCGCCTACGGCCCGACCCGCAACCCGTGGGACACCGACCGCATCCCGGGCGGTTCCGGCGGCGGCTCCTCGGCGGCGCTGGCCGCGTTCGAGGCGCCGCTGGCCATCGGCACCGACACCGGCGGCTCCATCCGCCAGCCGGGCGCGGTGACCGGCACCGTGGGCGTCAAGCCCACCTACGGCGGGGTGTCCCGCTACGGCCTGGTGGCGTTCTCCTCGTCGCTGGACCAGCCGGGGCCGTGCGCGCGGACCGTGCTGGACGCGGCGCTGCTGCACGAGGTCATCGCCGGGCACGACACGATGGACTCCACCTCCATCGACCAGCCGGTGCCGCAGGTCGTCGAGGCCGCCAAGCAGGGCGCCAACGGCGACCTGACCGGCGTGAAGGTCGGCGTGGTCCGCGAGTTCTCCGGTGACGGCTACCAGCCGGGCGTGCAGCGGGCGTTCGACGCCGCGGTCGCGCAGCTGTCGAAGCTGGGCGCGGAGGTCGTCGAGGTCTCCTGCCCGCACTTCGACTACGCGCTGGGCGCCTACTACCTGATCGCGCCGAGCGAGTGCTCGTCGAACCTGGCCCGCTTCGACTCGATGCGCTACGGCCTGCGCGTCGGCGACAACGGCGAGAACAGCGCCGAGCAGGTCATGTCGATGACCCGGGAGGCCGGGTTCGGACCCGAGGTCAAGCGCCGCATCATGCTGGGCACCTACGCGCTGTCCTCGGGCTACTACGACGCCTACTACGGCCAGGCGCAGAAGGTGCGGACGCTGATCACCCGCGACTTCACCGCCGCGTTCGAGCAGGTCGACGTGCTGGTCTCGCCGACCACCCCGACCACCGCGTTCAAGATCGGCGAGCGGGTCGACGACCCGATGGCGATGTACCTCGCCGACCTGTGCACCATCCCGTCGAACCTGGCGGGCAACGCCGCCATGAGCGTCCCGTGCGGACTGTCCGATGAGGACGGCCTGCCGGTGGGTCTGCAGATCATGGCCCCGGCGATGGCCGACGACCGGCTCTACCGGGTCGGCGCGGCCTACGAGGTCGCCCGCGACGAGGCCGAGGGCGGCCCGCTGATCAACCGCGTGCCCGAGCTCGGAGCGGCCGTATGAGCCGCTCCCACGCCACCGATGCAGGAGGTCGCAAGGTGAACCCGAAGTTGAAGGCAGCGTTCCAGCTCGCTTCCGTGCTCTCGGCGGCCTTCGGGCTGAAGGCGAGCTACAAGGCCGCCCGCGAGAAGAACGACAAGCTCGAACTGGCCGACGTCATCATCACGACGCTCGGCCTGATCACCGGTACCGCGCTCGCGGTGCGCGCGCTGCGCAAGGGGAGTGACGAGGAGTGACCGCCGTCGCCGAGATCATGGACTACGACGAGGTGCTGGCCCGGTTCGACCCGGTGCTGGGCCTCGAGGTCCACGTCGAGCTCTCCACCAAGACCAAGATGTTCTGCGGCTGCGCCAACGCGTTCGGCGCCGAGCCCAACACCCAGGTCTGCCCGGTGTGCCTGGGACTGCCGGGCGCGCTGCCCGCGGTCAACGGCAAGGCCGTCGAGGCCGCGATCCGGATCGGCCTGGCGCTCAACTGCCAGGTCGCGGAGTGGTGCCGGTTCGCCCGGAAGAACTACTTCTACCCGGACATGCCGAAGAACTTCCAGACCTCGCAGTACGACGAGCCGATCGTCTTCGACGGTCACCTCGACGTGGTGCTCGACGACGGCGAGACCTTCCGGGTCGACATCGAGCGGGCGCACATGGAGGAGGACACCGGCAAGTCGCTGCACATGGGCGGTGCCACCGGTCGCATCCACGGCGCCGACTACTCGCTGCTGGACTACAACCGGGCCGGCGTGCCGCTGATCGAGATCGTCACCAAGCCGATCACCGGTGCCGGTGAGCGCGCTCCCGAGGTCGCCCGCGCCTACGTGACCGCGCTGCGGGACCTGCTGCGCGCGCTGAACGTCTCCGACGTGCGGATGGACCAGGGTTCGCTGCGCTGCGACGCGAACGTGTCGCTGATGCCCAAGGGCAGCAGCGAGTTCGGCACGCGCACCGAGACCAAGAACGTCAACTCGCTGCGCAGCGTCGAGCGCGCGGTCCGCTACGAGATGCAGCGGCACGCGGCGGTGCTGACCTCCGGCGGGTCGATCCTGCAGGAGACCCGGCACTTCGACGAGTCCACCGGGTTCACCTCGGCCGGCCGTCCGAAGGAGACCTCGGAGGACTACCGGTACTTCCCGGAGCCGGACCTGGTGCCGATCGCGCCGTCCCGCGAGTGGGTCGAGGAGCTGTCCAAAACCCTGCCGGAGCTGCCGTGGGAGCGCCGCAAGCGCGCCAAGGAGGAGTGGGGCCTGTCCGACGAGGAGCTCCGCGACCTGGTCAACGCCGGTGCGCTGGAGCTGATCGCCGAGACCGTCGAGGCCGGTGCGGCCCCGGGTGACGCCCGCTCCTGGTGGGTGGCCTACCTGGCGCAGCAGGCCAACACCCGCGGTGTGGAGCTGGCGGACCTGGCCATCACGCCCGAGCAGGTCGCGCGGGTCGTGGCGCTGATCGACGAGGGCAAGCTGACCAACAAGCTGGCCCGCCAGGTCGTCGACGGCGTGCTCGACGGCGAGGGCGAGCCGGACGAGGTCGTCGCCGCTCGGGGCCTGGAGGTCGTCTCGGACGACTCGGCGCTGCAGAAGGCGGTCGACGAGGCGCTCGCGGCGCAGCCGGACGTGGCGGAGAAGATCCGCGGCGGCAAGGTGCAGGCCGCTGGTGCGGTCGTCGGTTCGGTCATGAAGGCCACCAAGGGCCAGGCCGACGCCAAGCGGGTCCGCGAGCTGGTCCTCAAGGCCTGCGGCCAGTAACCCAGGAGTTCCCGGGACGCCCTCGACCTGCTCAGGTCGGGGGCGTCTTGCTGCGCGCGGTGCGGGGTGTCAGCGGATGCGGGCGATGTAGCCGTCGGGGCGGATCAGGACGGTGGTTCGCTGACCGACGAGGAGGCGATCGAGCTGCTCACCGACCTCGTCCACCGCGGCATCCACGGGTGATCGCAGGCCTCAGTCCTTGCCCGCTGTGCCGCCGGTCGGGGGCTCCAGGCGCAGGACCCGGTCGTCGCTGGGGACCGGGCGGCCGCCGTCCCGGTTGGTGGTGCCCAGCCACACCAAGCCGTCCGGGGCCAGGGTCGCGGTGGCGAAGCGGCCGTAGCGGTTCTCCAGCACCTTGGTGGGCTGACCGGTGAAGCTGCCGTCCGGTGCCGGGTGCAGCGTGTAGAGCGCGGCGGCGTCGCGCAGCGCCACGATCACCGTCGACGGGTCGGCCGCGCAGCCCGACACACCGGGTCGGTCCGCCCAGGTCCAAGCCGGATTGCCCAGCGGCTGGCCGAACTTCACCTGGTAGAGCGCGTCCCGGCCGCTGCTGCGGTCGGTCACCCAGAACATGTTCAGCGCGGAGGTTCCGCAGATGCCGGTGGGCTCGGTCAGCCCGGAGGTCACCACCGGCGAGTTCTGCTGCGGGTTCCCCTCCGCCGAATTGCCGAAGCCGTCGATCCGCAGCAGCTTTCCGGCCAGCGATGACGGGTCGGCGGCGTTGCCCGGGCTCCCGGCGTTGCCGGTGGCCACCAGCAGGGCGCCCTTGCCGTCGTCGAGCAGCGCGCCCGCGTTGCCGGTGGAGCCCTTGGGGATGCCGGTCAGCACCGGCTTCGGGCGATCACCGCTGGCGACCCGCACGACCTGGTTGTCGGAGCTCGTGGTCACGTAGGCGTAGAAGAGCTCGTCCTCGTGGTAGGTCGGGGACAGGGCGAGGCCGGTGAGCCCGCCGCCGCTGCTGGCGTCGACCGGGATGCGGGCCAGCTCGACGGGTTCGGTGCCCTTCTGCACGCGCAGCACGCGACCCGTGGAGCGCTCGCCCACCAGGGCGCTCTGCCCGTCGGGCAGCACCGCGATCGCGCCGACCGGGTCCAGGCAGGTGGTGATCACCGCGGGATCCGGGTCTTCGCAGCCGGAGGCTTGCGGAGGCGGCTGCGGGTTCGGCGCGCCCGGCGACTCCGACGGGGGCGCTTCGCTCTCGAACGAGGGCTGCGGTCCCGCCTGCGGCGCCAGCGACGGCTGCTCGGCGAAGGGCCGGTTGTGCTCGTCGGGGAACTCGGCGCATCCGCTCAGCACGACCCCGAGCACCGCGCAGGCGCTCACCAGCACACGAGACCCCATCACGCCACGACCCTATCCGCCGCCCGGTGAACCCGGGGTGAGCCACCGGGATCTCGGTCAGAACGGGGGGTGGAGCGCTCGGCGCCTGCGGGGGCGGTTCTCGGGGAGGAGGGGGAGGCGGAGCCTGCGCACCGGCGGGGGCGGTGGATCCTCGCCCCGGCGGGCGCATTCGACCGCTTCGACCCTGCGCAGCAGGACGTCGAACTCCTCGCGGACCTCCTCCGGGGCCTCCAGCGGGATGAAGTGCGAGGTGTCGAGGAACCGCACCCTGGCCTGGGGGAGGGAACCGACCTGCCGCGCCGTGGTCAGCGGTTCGCCCAGGGGATCGTTGCGCCCGACCAGCAGGGTGACCGGGCACGTGATGCGCGGCAGGTCCTCGCGGACCGAGGAGCTCCAGGCCAGCGCGAGCTCGGCGTGCCTGCGCCAATCGCGCTGCACCAGGTCCCGCAGCGCGGCGGTGGTGGTGGCGCGGTCGCCGTCGGCGGGCAGCAGGCCGGCCTGGCGCAGCAGGCGGGCGGGCCAGTCCCCGACCGGCAGCTGAGCGGTGACGGCCTCCACCAGGTCACCGGTCAGGCGCAGCGAGGCCATGCCGCCGGCGGCCAGCAGCCGCCGAATCGAGTCGGGCACGCCGATGTGCGACAGCAGCGCCTCGGCACCGGCGGTGGGCGGCCCGGCCAGCAGCAGGAGACCGCGAACCCGGTCGGGGTGGCGGGCGGCGAGTTCCACGGCGGTGGAAGTGCCCCCGGACCAGGCCAGGACCACGCAGTCGGCGACGTCGGAGTCGTCGAGGACCGCCACGGCGTCCGCGACGTGATCACTCGTGGTGCGGGAGGAAATGTGCTCGGGCGACCAATTCAGCAGCTGCGCCGCGCAATCGAGCGGAAGCAATTCCGACGCCGAAACGAGTTCGGGAACGATAAGCACCGCACGCGGCGCCGCCGAACGCGACAGCTGGAAATGCGCTGCACCTGCGAAGACGTCAGATTTCCTGGACGTCGTCGCTCCGAATTCAGGGTCCTCCATCAGCACATTTTTCCACCTGAACCGAAACTTGCGGTATCGAACCTGTCACGTGTGGGGAAGGTTTTATCGCAAAGGGTCGCACCATCGGGTGAAGATGCCCTAACCTCCTGCGGCGTGAGGATCCAAGACGATCGCCCCGGCGGTGCGGGCGGCTCCCCCGACGATCGCAGCTATGGTGCGCACGCCCAGCGGCCACGTGGCGCGAAGGGTGCGGCCAAGAGCACGCAGAGCCTCGGCGCACGCCAACACAACTACTACGACGAAGACGACGGCTACAGCGCGGCGGAAGCGACCTCGCTGGTGGGCGGCGTCGGTGAAGACTCCGGCTACGCCGAAGAACTCGGCAAGCAGCGCAAGCCGTTCGCCTGGAACGGTGGCACCGACCTCGGTCTGCTGATCCTGCGCCTGGCGCTCGGAGGGGTCTTCCTCCTGCACGGCGCGCAGAAGCTCTTCGGCACGTTCGGCGGTCCGGGCCCGGAGGGCTTCGCGGAGGTGCTCTCCGGCATGGGCTTCCAGCAGAGCGCGGCGCTCTCGCTGGTCACCGGCGGCACCGAACTCGGTGCAGGTGCGCTGCTGGTCCTGGGCCTGTTCACGCCGGCCGCCGCGGCCGGTGTCGTGGGGCTGATGGCCAGTGCGGTGTTCGTCAAGCTGGGTGCCGGTTTCTTCAACGCCAACGACGGGTTCGAGATGGAAGCCATCCTCGGCGCCCTGGGACTCGGCTTGTTGTTCACCGGTCCCGGCCGGGTGGCCTTGGACTACGGGCGAGTGTGGTTCCGCCGCCCGTTGGGATTCGGCTTCTTCGGCCTGATCATCGCGGCTGGCGCGGCCGCGGCGATCCTGATCCTTTTCCACCGCCCCTAAGACGCGCACCACGAGGATCGGGCCCCGCTCCAAACCAGGAGCGGGGCCCGATCTTTTCGTTTTCTCAGGAAGGAATCACTTGTTCACGTCGCGGACCGCTCCGTAGGACGCGGAGGTGGCGAGCTTGGCGTAGGCCTTCAGGGCCGTGGTGACCTTGCGTTCGCGGTCGGCGGGGTTCCAGGGGTTCTCGCTGGCCTCCATCTTGGCGCGGCGCTCGGCCAGGACCTGCTCGTCGACCAGCAGCTCCAGCTTGCGCTCGTGGACGTCGATGAGGATCTGGTCGCCGTTCTCCACCAGGCCGATCGTGCCGCCGCCGGCGGCCTCCGGGGAGATGTGCCCCACCGACAGGCCCGACGAGCCGCCGGAGAACCGGCCGTCGGTGATCAGCGCGCACTTCTTGCCCAGGCCGGAGCCCTTCAGGAACGCGGTCGGGTGCAGCATCTCCTGCATGCCCGGGCCTCCCGCGGGTCCCTCGTAGCGGATCACCAGCACCTCGCCGGGCTGGACCTCCTTGTTGAGGATCGCGGAGACGGCCTGCTCCTGGCTCTCCAGCACCCGCGCGGGGCCCTGGAAGTGCCAGAGCTCCTCCTCGACGCCGGCCGCCTTGATGACCGCGCCGTCCTCGGCGAGGTTGCCCTTGAGCACGGCCAGCCCGCCGTCGACGGTGTAGGCGTGCTCGACGTCGCGGATGCAGCCGCCCGCGGCGTCGGTGTCCAGCGACGACCAGCGGTTGTCGGTGGAGAACGCTTGCGTGGTGCGGACCCCGCCCGGTGCGGCGTGGAACAGCTCCAGGGCCTTCTCCGACGGCGACTCACCGCGAACGTCCCAGGCGGACAGCCAGTCGGTCAGGCTCGCGCTGTGCACGGAGGCGACGTCGCGGTGCAGCAGGCCCGCGCGGTCGAGCTCGCCCAGGATCGCGCTGATGCCGCCGGCCCGGTGCACGTCCTCCATGTGGTAGTCGGAGTTCGGCGCGACCTTCGACAGGCACGGCACCTTGCGGCTGATCTCGGCGATGTCGTCGAGGGTGAAGTCGATCTCGCCCTCCTGCGCGGCGGCGAGGGTGTGCAGCACCGTGTTGGTGGACCCGCCCATCGCCATGTCCAGCGCCATCGCGTTCTCGAAGGCCTGCTTGTTGGCCACCGAGCGCGGCAGGACGGTCTCGTCGTCCTCCTGGTAGTAGCGCTTGGCGATGGTGACGACCGTGCGGCCGGCCTCCTGGAACAGCTCGCGGCGCAGCGCGTGGGTGGCCAGCGTCGAGCCGTTGCCCGGCAGCGCCAGGCCCAGCGCCTCGGTCAGGCAGTTCATCGAGTTCGCGGTGAACATGCCCGAGCAGGAACCGCAGGTCGGGCACGCGGAGCGCTCCACCTCGGACAGGCCCTCGTCGTCGATCGCCGAGTTCGCCGAGGCCGAGATGGTGGTGATCAGGTCGGTCGGCGCGTGCGCGACGCCCTCGACCACGACGGCCTTGCCCGCCTCCATCGGTCCGCCCGAGACGAACACGGTCGGGATGTTCAGCCGCATCGCGGCGTTGAGCATGCCCGGGGTGATCTTGTCGCAGTTGGAGATGCACACCAGCGCGTCGGCCTGGTGCGCGTTGACCATGTACTCGACGGAGTCGGCGATGATCTCCCGCGAGGGCAGCGAGTAGAGCATGCCGCTGTGACCCATCGCGATGCCGTCGTCGACGGCGATGGTGTGGAACTCGCGCGGCACGCCCCCGGCCTCGCGGACCGTTTCGGCCACCACGTCACCGAGGTCGCGCAGGTGCACGTGGCCGGGCACGAACTGGGTGTAGGAGTTGGCGATGGCGACGATCGGCTTGCCGAAGTCGTCATCGGTCATGCCGGTGGCGCGCCACAGCGAACGGGCGCCGGCGGCATTCCGGCCGTGAGTCGTGGTTCGGGAACGCAGCTGGGGCATTGGGGACCTTCTTCGATTCCAGGCTCTGTGCGGGTCTGCGCCGAGTGCGGAGCCGGCTGGCTTCAACGCGGAACGGCCCATCCCGCTGACGTCGCCTTGTGGGCGCTAAGCGTGGCGGTGACCCGACCCTACTCCTCCGAACAGCGCTGTTGACCACGCATGTCGGATGGATTACGGCCGGGCCGACGAGCTTCAGTCCTCGTCGGGGGTGTGCGCGGTGGGGTCGGGGAGGTGGCCGCGGCTGACGAGGGAGATCGCCGGCAGGTCGCGCGGGCGCACGTTGGGCAGCGTGACCTCGGCTCCTTCGGTGGTGCTGGCGCGGACCTTGGACTGCTTGGTGATGGCCAGGCCCTTGAGCGACTCCCAGCGCAGGGTGCGGCCGCCGACGAGGCTGCGGACCTTGATCCGCTCGGCGTCGACGGTGGTGCGCGGCCACAGCACGACCCACAGCAGGACCAGCGGGATCAGGAAGACCAGCGGTCCGAGCGGGCCGGAGGTCGTGGCCAGCGGCACCGCGCAGGCGGCGACCGCGAGCACCGCCAGCAGCGACACCCGGGGCACCCGGAAGTTCAGCGACTCCGGGATCTCGGCGGGCTGCTCGGCGGCCTGCGCGGGTTCGCTGCTCTGCGGTTCGGCGGTCTCGTCCCGCTCGGGGTCCTGGGGTGTCTCGCTCACGCCCCGATCGTCTCACCTGGCCGGATCCGGCCGGACGGGCACCACTTTCCCGCCGGCTGGGACGGCGGTAGCGGCGCGCATCACATCTTCCGGAAATCAGCCCGAAACAACCAAGCTGAACTGGGAGAACCGGGAACCGGCAAGATCGGGTTACCTCGAACGGGTGCCCACCATGCGGGACGATCGTCTCGGATCGTTTGACGCGGCACGACCGACCCCACTAACGTCCTGGCCATGCTGCGACTGCACGACATTCTCGTACTTCCCCGGCGCGTCGACGCCTAGGAAGTTCGCAGCGTCGACGCGCCAACCCTCGTGGGGCCTCTTTGTGGCCTGCGGGGGTTTTTTCGTGTCCGGTCCCACTCCCAACCACCGAGGTTGACCCGATGACCAGCGCCAATACCAGGCAGAATCCGGTCCCGGCGCCCCCGCCAGGACGCCGACCCAAGCCCGCGCCGCCCAGCGGTGCTCCGGTGAAGATGACGGGTGCGCAGGCGCTCGTGCGCTCGCTGGAGTCCGTGGGTTGCGAGGTCGTCTTCGGGATTCCGGGTGGCACCATCCTCCCGTCCTACGACCCGCTGCTCGACTCCGAGAAGGTCCGGCACGTGCTGGTTCGCCACGAGCAGGGCGGCGGGCACGCGGCGACCGGATACGCGCAGGCCACCGGCAAGGTCGGGGTGTGCATGGCGACCTCCGGCCCGGGTGCGACCAACCTGGTCACCCCGCTCGCCGACGCGCACATGGACTCGGTCCCGGTCGTGGCGATCACCGGTCAGCAGGCCACCGGCCTGATCGGCACCGACGCCTTCCAGGAAGCCGACATCTGCGGCATCACGTTGCCGATCACCAAGCACAACTTCCTGGTCACCGACCCCGAGGACATCCCGCGGATCATCGCCGAGGCGTTCTACATCGCCTCCAGCGGACGCCCGGGCCCGGTTCTGGTCGACATCCCCAAGGACGTCCAGCAGGCCACCATGTCCTTCTCCTGGCCGCCGGAGATGAAGCTTCCCGGCTACCGGCCGACCAGCAAGCCGCACGGCAAGCAGGTCCGCGAGGCCGCGAAGCTGATGGTCGAGGCCAAGCACCCGGTGCTCTACGTCGGTGGCGGGGTCATCAAGGCCGAGGCGCACGCCGAGCTGCGGCAGCTGGCCGAGCGCACCGGCATCCCGGTGGTCACCACGCTGATGGCCCGCGGCGCGTTCCCGGACTCGCACCCGCAGCACCTGGGCATGCCCGGCATGCACGGCACGGTCGCCGCGGTCGCCGCGATGCAGCGCTCGGACCTGCTGATCGCGCTGGGCACCCGGTTCGACGACCGGGTCACCGGCCAGCTGTCGTCGTTCGCGCCGGACGCCAAGGTCGTCCACGCCGACATCGACCCGGCCGAGATCTCCAAGAACCGCTACGCCGACGTCCCGATCGTCGGTGACTGCAAGGACGTCATCGCCGAGCTGACCGAGGCCTTCGAGGCGGCCGAGGCCGAGCAGGGCACCGCCGACCTCAAGTCCTGGTGGGCGATGCTCGACGACATCCGCGGCCGGTTCCCGCTGGGTTACGCCGAGCCCAGCGACGGCAGCCTGTCGCCGGAGTACGTCATCGAGCGGCTGGGCAAGATCGCCGGCGCGGACGCGGTCTACGCGGCCGGCGTGGGCCAGCACCAGATGTGGGCGGCGCAGTTCATCGGCTACGACAACCCGCGCTCCTGGCTCAACTCCGGTGGTCTGGGAACGATGGGCTACGCCGTTCCGGCCGCGATGGGCGCCAAGGCCGGTGTGCCGGACAAGGTCGTGTGGGCCATCGACGGCGACGGCTGCTTCCAGATGACCAACCAGGAGCTCGCCACCTGCGCGATCGAGGACATCCCCATCAAGGTGGCCGTCATCAACAACGGCAACCTGGGTATGGTCCGGCAGTGGCAGAACCTGTTTTACGCCGAGCGTTACTCACACAGCGACCTCGGCACCCACAAGCACCGCATCCCGGACTTCAAGCTGCTCGCCGACGCCTACGGGTGCGCCGGCCTGCGGTGTGAGTCCAAAGAGGACGTCGACAGCGTCATCCAGCGGGCTATGGAGATCAACGACCGACCGGTCGTGATCGACTTCGTGGTGGGCAAGGACGCCCAGGTGTGGCCGATGGTGGCGGCAGGCACCGGCAACGACGAGATCATGGCGGCCCGCGACATCCGCCCGTTGTTTGAGGAGGACGAAGCGTGACCAGCTTTGTGCCTACAGCAGTTCTGCTCAACCGGACCTCAGGGGAACGTGATGCAGACCAGCCACAATCAACCTCGGGACGAGCGATTGGGCGCAACGCAACCAGTCCCATGAATCGCGGAGAGGCGGTGCTGGAGGCGTGACCAGGCATACGCTCAGCGTTCTGGTGGAGAACGTTCCCGGTGTTCTCGCCCGGGTTTCCGGCCTGTTCTCGCGCCGGAGCTTCAACATCGAGTCGCTCGCGGTCGGCCCGACCGAGCACCCGGAGATCTCCCGGATGACGATCGTGGTCGCCGTCAGCGACCAGCCGCTGGAGCAGGTCACCAAGCAGCTCAACAAGCTGGTGAACGTGATCAAGATCGTGGAGCTGGAAGACGACGCCGCGGTGCAGCGCGAGCTGCTGCTGGTCAAGGTCCGCGCCGACTCGTCGGTGCGCAGCCAGGTCCTGGAGACCGTGCAGCTGTTCCGCGCGAAGGTGGTGGACGTCTCGCCCGAGGCGCTGACCATCGAGGCCACCGGCACCGCCGATAAGCTCGACGCGTTGCTGCGAATGCTGGAACCCTACGGCGTCCGCGAGATGGTGCAGTCGGGAACGATCGCGATCGGGCGTGGCCCCCGCTCCATCACGGCCACCGCAGTGCGCTGACAACCGGCTACCCCGCCACAGGGCCCAACAGGCTCACGAGCTAGCGGTTGCCAGCCACGGCCGACAACCGATGAAGTCCCGAAAGGAAACGCTGAATCATCATGGCAGTTGAAATCTTCTACGACGCGGACGCGGACCTCGGCATCGTGCAGGGTCGCAAGGTCGCGGTCATCGGCTACGGCAGCCAGGGCCACGCCCACGCGCTGAGCCTGCGGGACTCGGGCGTGGACGTGCGGATCGGTCTGCCGGAGGGCTCCAAGTCCCGCGCCAAGGCGGAGGAGGAGGGCCTGAAGGTCCTGACCCCGTCCGAGGCGTCGGCCGAGGCCGACCTGATCATGATCCTGGCGCCCGATACCAAGCAGCGCGAGATCTACGCCAACGACGTCGCCCCGAACCTCAAGCAGGGTGACGCGCTGTTCTTCGGCCACGGCTTCAACATCCGCTACGGCCTGATCCAGCCGCCGGCCGACGTCGACGTGGCGATGGTGGCGCCGAAGGGCCCGGGTCACCTGGTCCGCCGCCAGTTCGTCGACGGCAAGGGCGTGCCGTGCCTGATCGCCGTCGAGCAGGACGCCTCGGGCAACGGCCAGGCCCTGGCGCTGTCCTACGCGGCCGCCATCGGCGGTGCCCGCGCCGGCGTCATCAAGACCACCTTCAAGGAGGAGACCGAGACCGACCTGTTCGGTGAGCAGGCCGTCCTCTGCGGTGGTGCCTCCGCGCTGGTGCAGAACGGCTTCGAGGTGCTGGTCGAGGCCGGTTACCAGCCGGAGATCGCCTACTTCGAGGTCCTGCACGAGCTCAAGCTGATCGTGGACCTGATGTGGGAGGGCGGCATCGCCGGTCAGCGCTACTCCTGCTCCGACACCGCCGAGTACGGCGACCTCACCCGCGGTCCGCGCGTCATCGACTCGCACGTCAAGGACTCGATGCGCAAGGTGCTGGGCGAGATCCAGGACGGCACCTTCGCCAAGGAGTGGGTGGCCGAGGACGAGTCCGGTCGTCCGAACTTCACCAAGCTGCAGGCCGAGGGCAACGCCCACCAGATCGAAGAGGTCGGCAAGAAGCTGCGCTCGCTGATGTCGTGGACCAACAAGTGAGTTGATCCCGCAGCTCCGCGGAGCGCCCGCAGCTCGATTCGCTGGGCCCGGTGAAACCTCGTCGACGAGGTTTCACCGGGCCTCGCGTGTTTTGGCGGTGGTGGGTAGGTTTCCGCCGGGCGGGTCTCCCACAACGGGATATCGCTAGGAGTGAGGGATACGGTACGCATCGTGAGTGCAGAGAACGAGATCGTCGACGACAAAGCTCATATCCGCGACAAGCTGGACTTCACAGCTGCGGAGTGGATCACGAGCACGGACGATCCGGATGAACCGGGCGTCGAGATCGCCTTCGTCGACGGTTATGTGGGGATGCGGAACGGAGCGGATCCTGAAGGGCCGGTCCTCGTGTTCACCCCCGAGGAATGGGACGCGTTCGTCGCGGGAGCCAAGGACGGCGAGTTCGACGAGCCGTGAGTCAGGCCGCCGGTTCGGGCCTGGCGCTGGCGGGGAGGGCGGCGTGGGCCCGTTCGGGTGGCGATCTCTCCCGCACTCTGGAACAGATGCCTTCCGCATGGGGGATGATCTGCGAGAATGCTGGAAAAGCGGGTCTTGCGGACGTGTTCGATCCAGCGGTGATCCGAGCTACACTCTTGTGAACGCTTTCTCAATCTCCCGTTAAACTTCCAACGTCCGGGCACATCGTCGTGCCGATCGTGATCTTCCAGCTTGGAGTTCGCCCGTGACCAACGCAAGCCGTCCTGTCGTTCTTCTCGCCGAGAAGCTGGCCCCGTCCGTGATCGACGCCCTCGGCGAAGAGGTCGAGATCCGCAACGTGGACGGCACCGACCGTCCGGCGCTGCTCGACGCTGTCGCCGACGCCGATGCGCTGCTGGTCCGTTCCGCAACCAAGGTCGACGCCGAAGTCCTGTCGGCCGCCAAGAGCCTCAAGGTCGTCGCCCGCGCCGGCGTCGGCCTCGACAACGTCGAGGTGCCCGCCGCCACCGAGCGCGGCGTCATGGTGGTCAACGCCCCCACCTCGAACATCGTCTCCGCCGCCGAGCACGCGATGGCGCTGCTGCTCGCGGTGGCGCGCAACGTGCCGCAGGCCGACGCCAGCCTGAAGGGCGGCGCCTGGAAGCGCAGCTCCTACGGCGGCATCGAGCTCAACGGCAAGACCATCGGTGTCGTCGGCCTCGGCAAGATCGGGCAGCTGTTCGCCGCCCGCGTCGCCGCCTTCGGCACCAAGCTCATCGCCTACGACCCCTACGTGTCGCCGGCCCGCGCCGCGCAGCTGGGCATCGAGCTGGTCTCGCTGGAGGAGCTGCTCACCCGCGCCGACGCGCTGTCGATCCACCTCCCGAAGACCGCCGAGACCCTGGGCCTGATCGGTGCCGAGGAGCTCAAGAAGGCCAAGCCGAACCTGATCATCGTCAACGCCGCCCGCGGTGGCCTGGTGGACGAGGACGCGCTGGTCGACGCGCTGCGCAACGGCACCATCGCCGGTGCGGGCATCGACGTGTTCAAGTCCGAGCCGATCACCGACAGCCCGCTGTTCGAGCTGGACAACGCCGTGGTCACCCCGCACCTGGGCGCCTCCACCGCTGAGGCGCAGGACCGGGCCGGCACCGACGTGGCCAAGTCGGTGCGGCTGGCGCTGCGCGGCGACTTCGTGCCGGACGCGGTCAACGTCCAGGGCGGTGCGGTCGGCGAGGAGGTCCGCCCGTACCTGTCGCTGACGCAGAAGCTGGGCCAGCTGCTGGCCGCGCTGCAGGGCGGCACGCCGAGCTCGGTGACCATCGAGGCCCGCGGCGAGCTGGCCGACGAGGACATCTCGGTGCTGCAGCTGGCGGCGCTGCGCGGCGTGTTCGCCGGTGCGGTCGAGAGCCAGGTGACCTTCGTCAACGCTCCGCAGCTGGCCGAGGAGCTGGGTGTTCAGGTCGAGGTCAAGACGTCCTCGGAGAGCCCGAACCACCGCAGCGTCGTGTCGCTGCGCGCGCACATGGCCGACGGCACCACCTCGGTGGTCTCCGGTGCGCTGTCCGGCCCGAACCAGGTGGAGAAGCTGGTCGAGGTCAACGGCCGGCACTTCGACCTGCGGGCCGAGGGCAACGTGCTGCTGCTGGAGTACCCGGACCGCCCGGGCGTGATGGGCAAGGTCGGCACCCTGCTGGGCGAGGTCGGCGTGAACATCGAGGCCGCCACGGTCAGCCAGACCACCGAGCGCTCGGAAGCGATCATGCTGCTGCGCGTGGACCGTCCGGTCGAGCAGGGCGTGCTGGAGCCGATCGGGGCTGCCGTGGGCGCTCGGATCGTGCGCACCGTCAGCTTCGAGTGAGCCAGCAACTAGGTGTCGCTGAGTAGGTGCTGAACGGTGAGTTCGCACGCTGAATAACTCGGAAGCGTGAAGAGGGGTCGTCCCAGTTCATGGGATGGCCCCTCGCGCGTACCTGGACCGAAACAGTGACTCACCCATCTGGGTGTCCCACAGTTCGGGACTTATCATCCACTTGGTGGGCCCGGCGTGCCGCTCGGCGCGGCCATGCCGGTAGCCTTCGGCTCAACAGTTCGAGCCCCGCAGTTCGGGGTGGTTCTCGGGAGGTGTGTAGATGCGGCTCGCTGTGATCCCCGGCGACGGGATCGGGCCGGAGGTCGTGGCCGAGGCACTGAAGGTGCTCGGCGAGGTGGTGCCGGATACCGAGATCACCCGATACGACCTCGGAGCCGCTCGCTGGCACGCGACGGGGGAGCTGCTCCCCGAGTCGGTGCTCGGTGAGCTCCGCCAGCACGACGCGATCCTGCTCGGCGCGGTCGGCGACCCATCGGTGCCCAGCGGCATCCTGGAGCGCGGTCTGCTGCTGCGGCTGCGCTTCGAACTCGACCACCACGTGAACCTGCGCCCCGCGCGGCTGTACCCGGGCGTGAAGAGCCCGGTCGCCGACCCGGGCGAGATCGACATGGTCGTCGTCCGCGAGGGCACCGAGGGCCTGTACGCGGGCAACGGCGGTCTGCTCCGCAAGGACACCACGCACGAGATCGCCACCGAGGTCAGCATCAACACCGCGTTCGGCGTCGAGCGGGTCGTGCGCGACGCGTTCGCCCGCGCCGCCTCGCGGCCGCGCAAGCACCTGACCCTGGTGCACAAGACCAACGTGCTCACCCACGCCGGCTCGTTGTGGTCGCGCGTGGTCGAAGAGGTCTCGCTGCAGTACCCGGACGTCACCGTGGCCTACCAGCACGTCGACGCCACCACGATCCACATGGTCACCGACCCGAGCCGGTTCGACGTGATCGTCACCGACAACCTCTTCGGCGACATCATCACCGACCTCTCGGGTGCGATCACCGGCGGCATCGGTCTGGCGGCCAGCGGCAACATCGACGCCACCCGCCGCAACCCGAGCATGTTCGAGCCGGTGCACGGCAGCGCCCCGGACATCGCCGGGCAGGGCGTGGCCGACCCGACCGCCGCCGTGCTGTCGATCGCGATGCTGCTCGACCACGTCGGGCTGACCGAGGCCGCCAAGCGCGTCGAGGCCTCGGTGGCCTTCGACCTGGCGACCCGCGACCACTCCTCGCCGGGCGCCACGTTCGCCATCGGCGACCGGCTGGCCGCGCTGGTGTCCTCGCACGAGGTCGTGCCCCAGCCCTGACGGTCCAGAGCTCGCGAGGGCGCCTTCCCAGCCTGGGAGGCGCCCTTCGGCTTTTCCGGATCGTGAGAATTCCGTCGCGTTCGATGGACATCCGCGGGCGATGTGTGCAGCATGGGTTCGTGGCTTTCCGCAGTGCGATCATTATTGGCGAGCGCGTCGGGTGAAACATCTCCGCACCCCGACGCGCTGACCTCTCGCATTCGCGGGGGGTCTTTTTTGTTGCCTGCGCCAAGTCCACGCCGAACCGAACGATCCGACGGGAGACCATCCAGTGACCCGCACCAAACCGGCCGGCACACCCCTGGGCGACGGCTTCCACGTCTACGACACGACGCTGCGGGACGGCGCGCAGCGCGAGGGGATCTCGTACTCGGTGACCGACAAGCTGGCCGTCGCGCGCCTGCTGGACGGTCTCGGCGTCGGGTTCATCGAAGGCGGTTGGCCCGGAGCGCTTCCCAAGGACACCGAGTTCTTCCACCGCGCCGCGCGGGGAGAGCTCGAACTCGACCACGCCGCGCTCGTCGCGTTCGGCTCCACCCGCCGCGCGGGTTCCAAAGTGGACGAAGATCGTCAAGTCGCGGCGCTGCTGGACTCCGGCGCGCCCGTGGTGACGCTGGTGGCCAAATCGGACCGCCGGCACATCGAAAGGGCGCTGCGCACCGATGTCGCCGAGAACTGCGCGATGATCGCCGACACCGTCCGCCACCTCGTCGACCACGGCAGGCGCGTCTTCCTCGACGCCGAGCACTTCTTCGACGGCTACGCCTTCGACCCCGACACCTCGCTGCGCGTCCTGGAGGCCGCGGCGGGCGCGGGGGCCGACGTGGTCGTGCTGTGCGACACCAACGGTGGTCAACTCCCGCTGCAGCTGGCCGACACCGTCGAGAAGGTCATCTCCCGCACCGGGATCCGCGTGGGCATCCACTGCCAGGACGACACCGGCTGCGCCGTGGCCAACAGCGTCGCCGCCGTGCAGGCGGGCGCCACCCACGTGCAGTGCACCGCCAACGGCTACGGGGAGCGCGCGGGCAACGCGGATCTGTTCGCGGTGCTGGGAAATCTGGGAGCCAAGCTCGACATGCCGGTGCTGCCGGAGGGGAAACTGCGCGAGCTGACCCGGGTTTCGCACGCACTGGCCGAAATCGCCAACCTGGCACCGGACACCCACCAGGCCTACGTCGGCCAGTCGGCGTTCGCGCACAAGGCCGGTCTGCACGCCAGCGCGATCAAAGTGGACCCCGAGCTCTACAACCACCTCGACCCCGCCGACGTCGGCAACGGGATGCGGGTGCTGGTGACCGAGATGGCCGGTCGCGCCAGCCTGGAGCTCAAGGGGGCCGAACTCGGGCTGGAGCTCTCACCCGAAGCCGTCGGAGGAGCCGTGCGGCAGGTCAAGGAGCTCGAGTCGCGCGGCTGGTCCTTCGAGGCCGCCGACGCGTCGCTGGAGTTGTTGCTGCGCCGCGAAATGGCGGACTCCGCGCTCGAAACGCCGTTCGAGCTCGAGTCGTACCGGGTGCTGCTGGACCACCGCGACGACGGCGAGGTGGTGTCCGAGGCGACCGTGCGGGTGAGCGTGAAGGGGGAGCGGGTGATCGCCACCGCCGAGGGCAACGGCCCCGTCAACGCGCTCGACGCCGCGCTGCGCAAGGCCCTCGTGCCGCACCTGCCGTGGCTGGAGTCGGTGGAGCTGTCCGACTACAAGGTCCGCATCCTCGTCGACGAACCCGGCACCGACGCCGTCACCCGCGTGCTGGTCGAATCCCGCGACGGCGAGCAGGAGTGGACCACGGTGGGCGTGCACGCCAACATCGTCGAAGCCAGCTGGCTGGCGCTCTGCGACGCCCTGATCTACAAGGCCCTCCGCAGGAATGTGACCGCAGCCTCCCGCTGAACCCCGGAATGCGGTGGTGGGATCCGGTGCCCGAGTATGTTGGGCGCGGGTTCCCACCACCCGTCCACAGCAGATTTCATTGCGGAGGTTCGTCTTGCGGTTGGCTCGTGTCGCCCACTCTGACGGGGTGTCGTTCGTGGCGTTGGAGCCGGATCCGGCCGCGCCTCGGGAGAAGATCGTCGCGGTCGAGATCGACCAGCACCCGTTCGGCACGCCCACCTACACCGGTCGCAAGTGGCCGATGGCCGACGTGCGGCTGCTCGCGCCGATCCTGCCGAGCAAGGTGATCTGCGTCGGCAAGAACTACGCCGAGCACGCGCGTGAGATGGGCTCCGAGGCGCCGGAGAACCCGCTGATCTTCATGAAGCCCTCGACGTCGGTGATCGGCCCGAACGCGCCGATCAAGCTGCCGTCGAACTCCGAGCGGGTGGACTTCGAGGGCGAGCTGGCCGCGATCATCGGCCAGCCCTGCAAGGACGTCCCGGAGGCGCGCGGCACCGAGGTGCTGCTGGGCTACACGATCGCCAACGACGTCACCGCCCGCGACCAGCAGAAGGCCGACGGGCAGTGGACGCGCGCCAAGGGCTACGACACGTTCTGCCCGCTGGGGCCGTGGATCGACACCGAGATCGACCCGTCGGACCTGGCGATCCGCACCGACCTGGACGGCGAGGTCCAGCAGGACGGCCGCACCTCGCAGCTGGTGCACGGCATCGGCGGCCTGGTCTCGTGGGTTTCGCGGATCATGACGCTGCTGCCCGGCGACGTCATCCTCACCGGCACCCCGGCCGGCGTCGGTCCGATGACCGACGGCCAGAAGGTCACCGTCTCCATCGACGGCCTCGGGGCCCTGACCAACCCCGTCCAGAACGCCTGAGCGTGCGGAGGCGGGCAGTTCTCGACGGGATTGCCCGCCTTTCGCGTCCGATCCGTCCGGTCGACCCGCACCGGAACCGGCCGCTGCCTCTCAGTGGCTACCGCAGGGCCTCGCGCGGCGGGCGTTCCCGCACCGCGCCGTAGGCCAGCAGGTACGGCGGGATGCGGCGCAGGAACGGCAGGCGGCTGACCGCGCGGATCGGCAGCGGCAGCCGCGCCGAGTCGCCGAGGTCGATCTCACCGCGCAGCGCCGGGCCGACCACGTTGTCGTGGATCAGCCGCTGGAAGCCCTGGATGAGCACCGTGGTGGGCCAGCGCCGCCACTGGATCGCCGCCACGTGCCTGCGGCGCAGGCGTCGTTCGCTCAGCGGGCGGGCGAGGTGGCGGGCCGCCGCGACCGCGTCCTGGACCGCGAGGTTGATGCCGATGCCGCCGACCGGTGACATCGCGTGCGCGGCGTCGCCGATGCACAGCAGTCCCGGCACGTGCCACTTGCGCAGCCGGTCCAGCGTCACGTGCAGCAGCTTCACGTCGTCCCACGAGCGCACCAGCTCGCGGTCGCCCAGCCACGGGATCTCCTGCCTGAGCTGCGCGTTGAAGTTCTCGATCGGCTCGGACCGGCCCTCGTGGTCGGTGCCCTTGTGGATGATCGAGGCGACCTGGAAGTAGTCACGCCGGTCGATGAGCACCTGGAACGCGCGCCTGCGCAGCATCCCGACCAGCCCGTCCGGGTCACCCTCCTGCCGCGGCAGCCGGAACCAGCGGACGTCCATCGGCGTGGGGAAGTCGCGCAGCCCCAGCTCCGGCAGGTCGCGCACGAAGGACTTGCGGCCGTCGCAGGCCACGGTGATGTCGGCGCGCAGCTCGCCGGTCTGCCCGGCTTCGGTGCGGTAGCGCACGCCGCGGACCCGGCCGCCCTCCCGGATCAGCTCGGTGGCCTCGGTGTTCATCCGCAGCGTGAAGGCCGGTTCGGACTTGCCCTCCTCGGCGAGCATGTCCAGCAGGTCCCACTGCGGAACCATCGCGACGTAGTTGTACTTGACCCGCAGCAGCCCGAAGTCGCCCATCGTGAACAACTTCCCGTCCGGTCCGAGCGGCAGCTGGATCCGCGTGATCCGGCTCTGCGGGAGCTGGGCGAAGCGGTCCGCCAGGCCGAGGTCGTCGAGCAGCTGCAGGGTCGTGGGGTGCACCGTGTCACCGCGGAAGTCGCGCAGGAAGTCGCCGTGCTTCTCCAGGACCGTGACCTCGACGCCTGCCCGGGCCAGCAGCAGTCCGAGCACCATGCCGGCGGGTCCGCCGCCGACGACGCAGCAGGTGGTGCGCTCCATCGCGATCCCCTCCAAGGTTTTCAACGCGTGTTGAATAAACTCAGCATGCACCTACCGGGTGCGACCGTCAAGCGCCTGGCTACGCTGAATCCGTTATGAGCACGCCAGAAGCCAGCAAAGACGCAGCCAAGGAAGAGGCAGGCCGGTCGGTCCGCGCCCGGTTCTGCCCGTCGCCGACCGGAATCCCGCACGTCGGCCTGATCCGCACCGCCCTCTACAACTGGGCGTTCGCCCGGCACAACAAGGGCAAGCTGGTGTTCCGCATCGAGGACACCGACGCCGCCCGGGACAGCGAGGAGTCCTACCAGGCGCTGCTCGACGCGCTGCGCTGGCTGGGCCTCGACTGGGACGAAGGCCCCGAGGTCGGCGGCGACCACGGCCCCTACCGGCAGAGCGAACGGCGCGACATCTACGCCGACATCGCCCAGCGCCTGCTGGCCGCCGGTGAGCTCTACGAGTCCTACTCCAGCCCCGAAGAGGTCGAAGCCCGCCACAAGGCCGCCGGACGCGACCCCAAGCTCGGCTACGACAACCTCGACCGCGACCTCACCGACGAGCAGCGCGAGGCCTACCGGGCCGAAGGTCGCAAGCCGGTGCTGCGGCTGAAGATGCCTGCCCGCGACATCACCTTCACCGACCTGGTGCGCGGCGAGATCACCTTCCCGGCGGGCAGCGTCCCCGACCCGGTGCTGGTGCGCGGCAACGGCGACCCGCTCTACACCCTCACCAACCCCGTCGACGACGCGCTCATGCAGATCACCCACGTGCTGCGCGGCGAAGACCTGCTGTCGTCCACGCCGCGCCAGATCGCCCTCTACGAGGCGCTCCAGCGCGTCGGCGTCACCGACTTCACGCCCGAGTTCGGCCACCTGCCGTTCGTCATGGGCGAGGGCAACAAGAAGCTGTCCAAGCGGGACCCGCAGTCCAACCTCTTCCACCACCGCGACCGCGGCTTCCTGCCCGAAGGCCTGCTCAACTACCTCGCGCTGCTGGGCTGGTCGATCGCCGATGACCGCGACGTGTTCACCCTCGACGAGATGGTCGAAGCCTTCGACATCTCCCGGGTCAGCTCCAACCCGGCCCGCTTCGACCAGAAGAAGGCCGACGCCATCAACTCCGCGCACCTGCGCGCCCTGGCCCCCGACGACTTCGTCGAGCGCATCGTGCCCTACCTCGTCGGAGGCGGGGTGCTGCCCGAGCAGCCCACCGAGTCGCAGCTGGAAACCGTGCGCGCCGCGGCGCCGCTCGTGCAGGAACGGCTCATCGTGCTCTCCGACGCCGTCGGCATGATGGGCTTCCTGTTCGCCGGCGACGACTTCCAGCCCGAAGAAGCCGCCGCCCAGAAGGCCCTCGGCGACGACGCCCAGCCCGTGCTGCAGGCCGCCATCAGCTCGCTCGAAGCGCTCCCGGAGTGGACCACCGCCGCCATCGAAGAGGCCCTCAAGGTCTCCGTCGTCGACGGCCTGGGCATCAAACCGCGCAAGGCCTTCGCCCCGGTTCGCGTGGCCATCACCGGCCGCACCGTCTCGCCGCCGCTGTACGAGTCGATGGAACTCCTCGGCCGCGACGTCTCGCTGGCCAGGCTCCGCAAGGCCCTCTGAGCAACACCGCACGCGCCGCCGCGACGCTCACCGGAGCGGCGCGGCGGCGCTGTAGGCGCACCAGCGGGGACCGCCCCGCACCCGTTGGAGCCCAACTGCTAGGACGGCACCGAACCCGACCTCGGTTGCACAGTGTTTCCAGACCCACAGCAGACTTCACTAGGTTGGCAGAGTCGAACGCGGTCGGTGAGCGCCTAGCCTCTCGGAGTGACATCCGCGGCTGACGAATCGAATCCCCGCAATCCCGCCCAGATCAAGGCCGTCTGCCTCGACATCGACGACACCTTGATCGACAGCCAGAGCGCGGCGCGCAGCTCCCTCAGAGAGCTGCTCGGCACCGACCGGGCGTGGCCGGTGTGGCAACGCACCACCGACCGGTACTACGGGCGATTCGTCAGCGGCCAGCTGCCCTTCGACGTCATGTGCGTCGAACGCACCCGCGCCTTCTTCGCCGCCTTCGGCGAGCACATCGACCACGCCGAGGCGCAGCGCCGCGAAAACCAGCGCATGGCCGCCATGCAACGCGCCTGGGGACTCTTCGACGACGTCGCCCACAGCCTCGACTGGATGCGCGCCACCGGCCTCCGCCTCGCCGTCGTCACCAACGCCCCCGGCGACTACCAGCGCAAGAAGCTCGCCGCCGTCGGACTCGCCGACGCCTTCGACACCGTCGTCATCTCCGGCGAAACCGGCGTCGCCAAACCCGATCCGCGGATCTTCCACACCGCCTGCCAACGCCTCGGACTCCAACCCCACGAAGTCGCCCACGTCGGCGACCGGCTCACCACCGACGCCCAAGGCGCCACCCGCGCCGGACTCCTCGGCATCTGGCTCAACCGCGATCAGATCCCCGCACCGCGCGCCTTCGCCGAAGACGTCGTCCCCACCATCACCGGGCTCGGCGAACTCCCCGAACTCCTCGTCACCGAGATCGCCGCACCCCACCTCGCCGACCTCGTCGGCCACGCCCCCTGAACCGGCGCGCCACCTGCGATAACGCCAAAAGTGGGGGGTGCTCGAAACGGCCCTCCACGGGTGGTCTAATATATTCACCAACGCGGCGGACAGAAGTCCGGAAGCCGAACTCCACAGCGGAGATCGGAATTCGTGACAACTGCCCGTCCAGCACCGTGGGGTATGGTGTAATCGGCAGCACGACTGATTCTGGTTCAGTTAGTCTAGGTTCGAGTCCTGGTACCCCAGCGAGCAGATCACCCCGGTGATCTCTCAACGCGGTCCCGTCGTCTAGCGGCCTAGGACGCCGCCCTCTCAAGGCGGTAGCGCGGGTTCAAATCCCGTCGGGACTACAGAGGTAGGAGGCGTGTGCCTGCGGAAAAGCGCAGGCCTCGCCTCCTTCGTCATTGTATTGGGGGGTCGAACCCCCCATGCCCCCCACGGTGCGGTGGTCGCTTGGGGAGGGCTCCTCGCTCTGGGGCTTGTTCCCGGCCTGGTTTCCGACCAGCTGGCTGCTTGGGTGTGTTCGCCTTCGCTTCGCTTGGCTCGGCTTGGTTGGGCTTTGGGGTTTCGCCTTCGCTTCGCTTGGTTGGGGCTTTGGGGTCTTTTCTTTGCTCTTGTTCTGCTGGCTTCTTTGTTCTTTGGCCTTTGTTCTTCTTGTTTGTTGTTTGGGTCACTCTCGTGTTGTTTTTGCTGGTTGTGGGGTTGGGGTGGGGGGTTGTTCGCGGGGGTTTTCGGGTGTTGTATTGTTGTCCCCGTTGCGCGGTCCCGTCGTCTAGCGGCCTAGGACGCCGCCCTCTCAAGGCGGTAGCGCGGGTTCAAATCCCGTCGGGACTACAACGCGAAGGGCCCCGGAGTCATCCGGGGCCCTTCGCTCGTCTTCAGCCTCTCCCGCAGCTCCTACAGCCTGTTCTGCAGGCCTTCTGCTGCTGCCAGCAGGTCGGCGGCCCACCTCGCGCCCGGCCTCCGGCCCATCCGGTCGATCGGGCCCGAGACCGAGATGGCCGCCACCACCTGGCCCTGCGTGTCCCGCACCGGAGCTGACACGCTCGCCACGCCCGCCTCCCGCTCCGCGACGCTCTGAGCCCAACCCCTGCGGCGCACCTCCAGCAGAGTCCGCTCCCCGAACACGGCCTCCGACAGCACCGCGCGCTGCGTCGCCGGATCCGCCCACGCCGCCAAGACCTTCGCGCCCGACCCCGCCGTCATCGACAACGCCGTGCCCACCGGGACCGTGTCGCGCAAACCGCTCGGCGGCTCCGCCGTCGAAATGCACAAGCGCTGCATGCCGTCCCGGCGGTACAGTTGAACGCTCTCACCCGTGACATCCCGGAGTTTGGGCAGCACCGTGGACGCCGCCTCCAGCAGCGGATCCACCGCACCGCCGGCCAGCTCCGCCAGCGCCGCGCCAGGACGCCACCGGCCATCCGACCCGCGGCGCAGCAGGCGATGCGTCTCCAGACCCACCGCCAGCCGATGCGCGGTCGCCCTGGGCAACCCCGTGCGGCCGCACAGTTCCGCCAGGCCGCACGGCTCCTGAGCCACCGCCTGCAGAACGGCCACTGCCTTGTCCAACACTCCGATGCCGCTATGCTGTCCCACGTACCGATACTAACTTCCCGGCATCTGGGAAGTCCACTCTGTGGGAGAGACCCTTCCTCGGGTCTCGGCGCGCTCGACTGGGAGCAGTGATGGGAAAAACGCTCGCGGAGAAGGTGTGGGACGCGCACATCGTGCGCCAAGGTGAGGGGCACGAGCCCGACCTGCTCTACATCGATCTCCACCTGGTGCACGAAGTCACCAGCCCGCAGGCGTTCGAAGGGCTCCGGCTGGCCGGCCGCGAAGTGCGGCGCCCCGACCTGACGATCGCCACCGAAGACCACAACGTCCCCACCGTCGGCCTCGACCTGCCGATCGCCGACCCGGTGTCGCGGACCCAAGTCGAAACGCTGCGCAAGAACTGCGCGGAGTTCGGCATCCGGCTGCACCCGATGGGCGATGCCGAGCAGGGCATCGTGCACGTCGTCGGCCCGCAGCTCGGCCTCACCCAGCCCGGGACGACGGTCGTCTGCGGTGACAGCCACACCTCCACCCACGGCGCGTTCGGCGCGCTGGCCTTCGGCATCGGCACCTCCGAGGTGGAGCACGTGCTGGCCACCCAGACGCTGCCGCTGAGGCCGTTCAAGACGATGGCCATCAACATCGAGGGCTCGCTGCGCCCCGGCGTGACGAGCAAGGACGTCATCCTCGCGGTCATCGCCAAGATCGGCACCGGCGGCGGTCAGGGCTACGTGCTGGAATACCGCGGCGAGGCCGTGCGGCAGCTGTCGATGGAAGCCCGCATGACCATCTGCAACATGTCAATCGAGGCCGGTGCGCGCGCGGGCATGATCGCGCCCGACGAAACGACTTTCGAGTACCTCCAGGGCCGCCCGCACGCCCCCCAGGGCGACGAGTGGGACGCCGCCGTCGAGTACTGGAAGACGCTGCGCACCGACGACGACGCCACCTTCGACGCGGAAGTCACCCTCAACGCCGACGAACTCACCCCGTTCGTCACCTGGGGCACCAACCCCGGCCAGGGCCTGCCGCTGGGTGAGAACGTGCCGGACCCGGAGACCATCGTCGACGAGGGCGAGCGCTTCGCCGCCGAAAAGGCGTTGGCCTACATGGGCTTGACCCCGGGCATGCCGCTGCGCGAGGTCGACGTCGACACGGTCTTCCTGGGCTCCTGCACCAACGGCCGCCTCGAAGACCTGCGGGCCGCCGCGGACGTCATCAGGGGCCGCAAGGTCGCCGAAGGAACCCGGATGCTCGTGGTGCCCGGCTCGATGAAGGTGCGGCTGCAGGCCGAGAGCGAAGGGCTCCACGAGGTTTTCACCGCCGCCGGAGCGGAATGGCGTTCGGCCGGTTGTTCGATGTGCCTGGGCATGAACCCGGACCAGCTGACCCCGGGCGAGCGCAGCGCCTCGACCTCCAACCGCAACTTCGAGGGCAGGCAGGGCAAGGGCGGCCGAACCCACCTGGTTTCCCCGCTGGTGGCCGCCGCCACGGCCGTGCGGGGCACCCTCTCCTCGCCCGAAGACCTCGACTGAGCATCCCCACCACCAGGAGCATCAACGATGGAACCGTTCAAGACGCACACCGGGATCGGCGTCCCGCTGCGCCGGTCCAACGTGGACACCGACCAGATCATCCCGGCCGTGTACCTCAAGCGGGTCTCCCGCACCGGCTTCGAGGACGCCCTGTTCGCCGCCTGGCGCGGTGACGAGGACTTCATCCTCAATCAGGAACCCTTCTCGTCCGGCAGCGTGCTGGTGGCCGGGCCCGACTTCGGCACCGGGTCCTCCCGCGAGCACGCGGTGTGGGCGCTCAAGGACTACGGCTTCCGCGTGGTCATCTCCAGCCGTTTCGCCGACATCTTCCGCGGCAATTCGGGCAAGCAGGGCCTGCTGGCCGCCCAGTGCGAGCAGTCCGATGTGGAGCTGCTCTGGAAGCTGCTGGAGAACGAGCCGGGCACCGCTGTCACGGTGGATCTCCAGGAACTCACCGTGCACGCCAAGGACCTCACCGTGCCCTTCAGCATCGACGACTACACCCGCTGGCGGCTGCTGGAAGGCCTCGACGACATCGGTTTGACGCTGCGCCACGCCGAGACGATCGACACTTTTGAGCGCGGACGCCAAAGTTTCAAACCCGCCACCCTGCCCGCCCGCAAGGGCTGAGGCGAACCCCCGGTCGGGACGGGTTTTTCCTTTCACAGCAGGAAAAATCCGTCCCGATCGGGACAACTTCAGAGTTGCTCCCAGCGCTGCTCGGACCCCGTTGCCCGGACTCGAATGCCCGCGCCCCAAGGAAAAAATGGGGCGTGGCGAATGGCATTTGTTGTTCCGGGGCTTTACCGTTGACATTGAGTCGGCCCAACGGGGCCGTTGTTGTGTCCTGGGAGGGACTGAAGTGAACAAGGCCCAACTGATCGAGGCTCTGGCAGAACGCCTCGGAGACAAGAAGACCGCCAGCCAGGCCGTTGAAGACGTCGTCGACATCATCGTTCGCAACGTCAACAAAGGCGAGAAGGTCAACATCACCGGTTTTGGCGTTTTCGAGAAGCGCGCCCGCGCGGCTCGCGTCGCTCGCAACCCGCGCACCGGTGAGAGCGTGAAGGTCAAGAAGACCAACGTTCCCGCGTTCCGCGCCGGCACCCAGTTCAAGGAAGTCGTGGGCGGCCAGCGGAAGCTTCCGCGCGCGACCACCTCCGGCAAGGCGGCCACCACGCGCGGCGTGACCACGCGCACCGCCTCGGCGAGCAAGACCACCACCGCTCGCAAGGCCACCACCTCGCGTGCCGCGGCCACCAAGACCGCCACCCGCACCACGGCCAAGGCCTCCACCGCCAAGGCTTCGACCGCCAAGGGTTCCACCGCGAAGCCCACCAAGGCGAGCACCGCCAAGGCGGCGCCGAAGCGGGCCACGACCAAGGCCAGCACGGCCAAGGCGGCCCCGGCGAAGGCCTCGACCACCAAGCGGGCCAGCACCGCCAAGGCCTCGACCAAGGCGGCGCCGAAGTCGACCGCGAAGACCACTCGCCCGGCCACCAAGAAGGCCACGACGACGCGCAAGTCCACCAAGAAGTGATCGCTCGCCTCGATTGCGAGCTCCAGTGGACCGAGCGGGCGGCGGCATAGCCCCCATTTCGGGGGCGTGCCGCCGCCCGCTCAAAGCGTTTGGGAAACGCGAGAACCCGCCGCAGCACACGCGGCGGGTCGCTTTCTCCCCGGCCACCCCCGCTCATGAGGGCTCAGAAGCTCGCTGAGCGGCGGAATCAGGTCGGCCGGTCCCCTGCGGCGGACGCGCCCGCGGCGGCGCCGTGCGGCGCGATCAGCGCCCGGCAGGGGTTCTTCGCGGTCAGGCCAGCGGATCCGGAAGGTAGTCGGCCGCCGCGAGGACCGGGTCCGGCGCCTGCCCGCCGTCCGCGGGCTCACCTGGGCGGAAGGCCAGCGTCCACACGCTGCCCTTGCGCGAGGCCACCTCGTCCAGCTCCAGCCCGGCCGAATCGGCCAGCCGCGTCACCAGATCCGGGATGACGCCGCCCTGGCTGCACACCACGCTCGTGCCGCCCTCCGCGGCCACCTCCAGCAGAGCGCGCACGCCCGCGGACGGATCGGCGGAATAGACCTCCTCGGAGAACAGCGGTTCGCTCAGGACGTCGATCCCGCCATCACGCGCCACCGGGGCCACGGTTTGTTCGCAGCGCACGCGCGGGGCGGAATAGATCCGGGAAGGTGCGAACAACGGCAACAGTGAATGCAATGCGTCGCGTTGTTCCCGGCCCGCTTCGCTGAGCGGACGAAGAGCGTCATCTCCGGACCATTCGGATCGCTTGCCCGCTTTTGCGTGCCGAACCAGCAATACGGTTGCGGTTTCGGAGCGGGACTCGTCGAATGCGTCGAGCACTCGCGCATCGTGCGGATAGCTCAACTCCGCACGCGCCTCCTTCAGCGGGAGCCAGCGGAGTTCGTCCACTTCGTCGTTGGGCGCGAACTCGCCACCGCGCAGGCGCGCGGAGAAGTAGTACACGACCTTCGGCGCCAACCCGCCCGTGCGCCTCGGGACCGAGTAGCTCACCTGCGCGAGGGGGCGGGTGAGCGTCGCCTCGAAGCCCGTCTCCTCGACGACCTCGCGGGCCGCCGCGTGCGCCGCGAGCTCTCCCGGGTCGAGCTTTCCCTTGGGCAGCGACCAATCGTCGTAGCGGGGCCGGTGCACCAGCACCACCTCGGGCCCCTGCGGGCTCGGCCGCCACAGCAAGGTCCCCGCCGCGCGCACGAGGGCCGGAACCTCCACCGCCTCGGCAACCGGGATGTCTTCGGTCACGCTCTACTTCCTCAACAAGCCTGTGAACGGTTTACCTACGAGACCTTCGCGCCGTGGCCCGAGAGCATCTCCGTTTGGTGGTCTCGGACCTGTTCGCCGCTGCGCGGGGAGGCTTCCCAGTCTCCCTTGGCGTTGAGCACCCAGCAGCGGGTCGACGGGTGCAGCGCGGAGTCCATCATCGCGTCCAGCTGCGCGGTCAGCTTCGGGTCGGTGACGCTGACCTGGGTTTCGATGCGGCGGTCCAGGTTGCGGTGCATCATGTCCGCGCTGCCCAGCCAGTGCTCGTCGATGCCGACGAAGTGGAACACCCGCGAGTGCTCCAGGAAACGCCCCAGGATCGACCGGACCTCGATGTTCTCGCTGAGCCCCTCCACGCCCGCCTTGAGCGCGCAGATGCCGCGCACCACGACCTGCACCGGAACACCGGCCAGCGAGGCGCGGTAGAGGGCGTCGATGATCTGCTCGTCGACCAGCGAGTTCACCTTCATCCGGACGCCGCAGCTCAAACCTTCCCGGGCGCGCTCGATCTCGGCCTCCACCCGCTCCACGATCCCGTTGCGGATGCCCTGCGGGGACACCAGGATCCGCCGGTAGTCGCCGTGCCGGGCGTAGCCGGTGAGCACGTTGAACAGGTCGGTGAGGTCGGCGCCGATCTCCGGGGAGGCCGTCAGCAGGCCCAGGTCCTCGTACATCCGGGCGGTCTTGGGGTTGTAGTTGCCGGTGCCCAGGTGGCAGTAGCGGCGGATCGTCGACCCCTCCTGGCGCACCACGAGCGAGGTCTTGCAGTGCGTCTTGAGCCCGACCAGGCCGTAGACGACGTGCACGCCCGAGCGTTCCAGGGTGCGCGCCCACTGGATGTTGGCCTGCTCGTCGAACCGCGCCTTGAGCTCCACCAGCGCCACGACCTGCTTGCCGGCTTCGGCCGCGTCGATGAGCGCGTTGACGATCGGCGAGTCACCCGAGGTGCGGTACAGGGTCTGCTTGATGGCCAGCACGTGCGGATCGGCCGCGGCCTGCTCGATGAACCGCTGCACCGAGGTGGAGAACGAGTCGTAGGGGTGGTGCACCAGCACGTCGCCCTCGCGCAGCGTGGAGAAGATGCTCTTGGGCGTCTGCCCCTCGGCGAAGGCCGGGTGCGTGGCGGGCACGAACGGCGCGTTCTTCAGGTCGGGGCGCTGCAGCTTGTCGAGCTGGAACAGGCAGGACAGGTCCAGCAGTCCCTTGACCTCCACCACGTCGTGCTGGTCGACCTCCAGCTCGCGCAGCAGGAGCTCGAGCATGTTCTCGCTCATGGTGTCGGTGACTTCCAGCCGCACCGGCGGGCCGAACCGGCGCCGCGCCAGTTCCCGCTCCATCGCCTGCAGCAGGTCTTCGTCGCGGTCCTCCTCGACCTCCAGGTCGGCGTTGCGGGTGACGCGGAAGATGTGGTGCTCGGAGACCCGCATGCCCGGGAACAGCTTGCTCAGGTGCGCGGCGATGAGCTCTTCCAGCGGCAGGAAGGTGGCCAGCTCGTTCTCGCGGTCGGCCTCCACCCGGATCAGCCGCGGCACGTTGTCGGGGACCTTCACGCGCGCGAAGCGGCGCAGCCCGGCGTCCGGGTCGGTCACCGTCACCGCGAGGTTCAGCGAAAGCCCGGAGATGTAGGGGAACGGGTGCGCGGGGTCGACCGCCAGCGGGGTGAGGACCGGGAAGATGTGGTCCTCGAAGTAGCGGGTGAGCTTGTCCTGGTCGTCAGCGCCGAGCTCGTCCCAGTCCAGGATGCGGATGCCGCTGGCGTCGAGCTCGGGCAGCAGCTCGTCGACGAAGACCCGCCCGAGCTTCTCCATCAGGTCCTGGTTGCGCGCGGCTATGCGCACCAGCTGCTCGTGCGGGGTGAGCCCGTCGGCGCTGCGCACCGACAGCCCGGTCTCCTCGCGGCGCTTCAGCCCGGCGACGCGCACCATGTAGAACTCGTCCAGGTTGGACGCGAAGATCGCCATGAACTTCGCCCGCTCCAGGACCGGCTGCGACTGGTCCTCGGCGAAGGCGAGCACGCGCGCGTTGAAGTCCAGCCAGGACAGCTCCCGGTTGAGGTAGCGGTCCTCCGGCAGGTCCGTGCTGGCCGCCGCCCTGGTCACCGCCGGCGGCGCAGACGGCACCCGCGCACCGCTGTTGGCCGCGGGCAGGGGCTCGGTCGTCTTGCCGTTGCTGCTGGTGCGGCGAGCAGGACGCGGCGCGCGGCTCGCGGCCTTGCCGTTGGACGAGGTGCGCTTGGCGGGCCGCTTCGGCGACCGGTCGCTGCTGTTCGTGCTCACCGCGCCATTGTCACTCAAGAAACCGTTTCAGATCGACCGTCGTGGCCGTTCGCTTGATGTTCGTCTGAGCACAACCGACCCTTCGTGACGTGCGAAGGGAACTTTCCTGCCACCCGCGCCGGTGATGGGGAGATCCGGGCGAGCCGGGGCGCGAGGAGGGGGGACCTCCACGTCACGGGTGCGTGGGAACTTTCCGCTCACCGGCCTCGATCCAGCCGCGCGGCGGTGCGCGGGCCGAGGCCGGTGGCCTTCGCCGAGGTCAGGTCGGCTTCGATGTCGACGTCGCGGCGCAGCGACTCCCACGGGCCGAGCAGGGTTTTCGCACCCGACTCGGAGTGCGCGGAGGCCGAGCCGGGACCGAACTGCGGGTCCAGCGGGCGGTCGGGTTCGGCGAGCAGCAGCGTCGTGCCCTCGCCGGAGTGGTCGGGGCAGAACGAGCGGTCGGTTCCCGCCGCGCGCAGCGCCCAGCCCAGCTCCCCGGAGCGCAGGGCGGGCAGGTCGGCCTGCAGCGCGCCGACGCGGAACACCCCTCGGGCGCGCAGCACCTCGTCGCCGTGCCGCAGCGCGGCGTTGAGGCCGTCGGCGGGATCGTCGGGCAGGACCTCGACGCCGAGCCCGGTGAAGGCCTCGGTCAGCGCTGGATCGGAGGAGACCACCACGACACCGGCGACGCCGCGGGCGCGGCGGGCGGCGGCGACGGTGTCCAGCGCCATCGCGGTGACCAGCTCGAAGTGCCCTGCGGAACCGCGCCCGGCCAGCAGCCGGGACTTGGCGCGGGCCAGGGGCTTGAGCGGCACCAGCAGGTGGACCCCGGTGGTGACGGGCGTGTTCTCGGTGGTCACGGGGTCCATCTTGCGTCAACGCCCCCCGGTGCGGTGGAGGGCTTGCCAACTGCCGCCTGGTTGACGAGGCCGGGGGCCGGGCCGGGTAATTTGACGGGCGCTCGAGACTTGGAGGAGTGGCCGTGGCGGAACCGAGAAACCTCCGACGCCAGCGGAGGCAGACCAGCGAGAAGGCACACGGGATGGGCATCTTCTGGTTGGGCCTGGCCCGCTGGGTGTTCTACCCGCTGACCCACCTGCTCGCGCGCGTCCGAGTGCGCGGGGCGCACAACATCCCGGCCGAGGGTGGTGCGCTGATCGTGCTCAACCACGTCTCCCACCTCGACCCGGTCTTCGACGCGGTCACCGTTCACCGCGCCGCCCGGGTTCCCCGGTTCATGGCCAAGAACAGCCTGTGGAACGTGCCGGTGCTCAAGAACGTGCTGGTCGGCGTCGATCAGATCCCGGTCTACCGGGGCACGGCCGACGCCCAGAAGAGCCTGCGCGCCGCGCACTCGGGCCTGGAGCGCGGCAAGGTCCTGGTGATCTACCCGGACGGCACCATCACCAAGGACCCCGACGGCTGGCCGATGACGCCGAAGGTCGGCGTCGCGCGGCTCGCGCTGGCCAACGACGTCCCGGTCATCCCCGCGGCCCGCTACGGCACCCGCGAGATCTACGACCACTACAACAAGAAGTTCCGGCCCTTCCCTCGCAAGACCGTGAACTACGTCTTCGGCGAGCCGCTGGACCTGTCGGCCTACCGCGGCGCCGACCCCGACGTGGAGACGATCCGCGAGGTCACGACCCTGGCCATGACGCGGGTCCGGGAACTGCTCGGCGAGATCCGCGAGGAGCAGCCGCCCACCGAGTTCTACTCGTCCGCGCGGAAGAACAAGGGGACCGATGGGGCAGCCTGAGCGGATCGCGGTGCTGGGCGCTGGGTCCTGGGGGACCACGTTCGCGAAGGTGCTCGCCGACGCGGGCAACGACGTCGCCCTGTGGGCGCGGCGTCCGCAGGTGGCGCAGGAGATCAACGAAACCCGTTGCAACGACTCCTACCTGCCCGGCGTCGAACTGCCCGAGCGGCTGCGCGCCACCGACGACGCCGCCGAGGCGGTGCACGCCGCCGAGTTCGTGGTGCTGGCGGTGCCCAGCCAGACGCTGCGCGAGAACCTCGCGGGTTGGCAGCCGCTGCTGCCCGCGGACACGACTCTGGTGAGCCTGGCCAAGGGCGTGGAGCTGAGCACCCTCAAGCGGATGAGCCAGGTCGTCGCCGAGGTCGCCGACGTGCCGATGGAGCGGGTCGCGGTCGTGTCCGGACCCAACCTCGCCAAGGAGATCGCCGCGGGCCAGCCCACCGCGACCGTCGTGGCCTGCCCCGACGAGGAACGCGCGGTGGCGCTGCAGAAGGCCTGCTTCACGTCGTACTTCCGGCCCTACACCAACACCGACATGGTGGGCATCGAGATCTCCGGTGCCTGCAAGAACGTCATCGCCCTGGCTTGCGGCATCGCGGCGGGCCTCGGTTTCGGGCACAACACGATGTCGTCGCTGATCACGCGGGGTCTGGCGGAGACGGCGCGGCTGGGCGTCGCGCTGGGCGCCGACCAGATGACCTTCGCCGGGCTGGCGGGTCTGGGCGACCTGGTGGCGACCTGCTCGTCGCCGCTGTCGCGCAACCGGACCTTCGGCGAGCGGCTGGGCAGGGGGGAGACGCTCGCCCAGGCGCAGGAGGCTGCCCACGGGCAGGTCTCGGAGGGCGTGAAATCCTGCTCGTCGATCCGCCAGCTGGCAGACCGGCACGGCGTGGAGATGCCCATCACCGACGTGGTGCACCGGGTGTGCCACGAGGGGCTGGAGCCGGGGCCGGCCACGGCGGAGTTGCTGGGACGCGAGCGCAAGGCCGAATGAACCGGTCGCCGCACTCGCGTCGATCGCGAGTGCAGGAGTGACCAAAGTGGATCTTGGGGATTTCGGCGACGGAACGCGCGTGGTGCACGGCGGGCACCCGGAGCCCGAGGCGGGCGCGCCGCTGCTGCCGGGGCCGGTGTTCGCCGCGCCGTACCACCTCGGCGAGACCGGGCCGAGCGGTGATTTCTACGGTCGCGCGGGCAATCCCACCTGGCGCGCGCTGGAATCGGCGATCGGCGAGCTCGACGGCGGGCACTGCGTGCTGCTGCCCTCGGGCATGGCGGCGATCAGCACGCTGCTGCGCTCGGTGCTGAAGGTCGGCGACAAGCTGGTGCTGCCCTCGGACGGTTACTACGCCTCGCGCCAGTTCGTCACCGACGAGCTGGCCGAGCTCGACCTGGACGTGCGGGAGATCCCCACGCCCGGCCCGTGGACCGACGACGTCTTCGCCGGTGCGCGGCTGGTGCTGCTGGAAACCCCGTCCAACCCGGGCGGGGACGTCTGCGACATCGCGGCGCTGGCCGAGCGCGCCCACGCCGCAGGCGCGCTGCTGGCCGTCGACAACACCACCGCGACCCCGCTGGGGCAGCGACCGCTGGAGCTCGGCGCCGACATCGTCATCGCCAGCGACACCAAGGCCCTGTCCGGGCACAGCGACATCCTGCTGGGGCACGTGTCGGTGCGCGACGAGGAGCTCGCGAACCGCCTGCTGCGCGCGCGTTCCCTGTCCGGGGCGATCCCCGGCCCGTTCGAGACGTGGCTGGCGCACCGCAGCATGGGAACCCTCGACCTGCGCCTGTCGCGGCAGGCCGAGAACGCCGCCGCCCTCGTCGAAGCCCTCTCCGAGCACCCGGCCGTGAGCGGTCTGCGCTGGCCGGGCTGGGCGCAGGACCCGTCGCACGCCTTGGCGCGCGAGCAGATGCGCCGCTTCGGCGGGGTGTTCCGCTTCGAACTCGCCGACGCCGACGCGGTGCAGTCCTTCCTCGCCAAGTCCCGCCTGGTCGTCGCCGCCACGAGCTTCGGCGGTCTGCACTCCACCGCTGATCGCCGAGCCCAGTGGGGCGACCCGGTTCCCGAGGGCTTCGTCCGCTTCTCAGCAGGCTGCGAAAACCCCGAGGACCTCGTCCAAGACGTCCTCCAAGCCCTCTCCTGACCCCCTCGCATTACCTCGTCGAACCACTCCAGTCCCACCCGCACCCTCACCTCGGGCGCGGGTGGGACGGATTACTCCGGTAATCGGAGTCCTGATTACGGCGGCAATCCGGGTGCTTCGACGGAATACCGGCGTAATCGGGTGGCGGAATACCGGCGTTATCGGGCCACCCTCACCCTGACGGGTGTGAAGTGGGTCGCGGGTTGTGGGGGCGGAGGTGGGATCTGGTTGACGGCGGGGCGAGGGGCTGGTTCAGTACGTGGCGTGTTGAAGCGCGAGTTCACCGGCCGACGGGGTCACATCGACCTGCACCGCGTCGCCAGCGCGCTCTGTTCGTGTTCTTCGTGTTGATCGATCTCATCCACTTCCCGGGTTGACCGCGGCGTCCTAGCGCGCCTGCGCCCCGGGGTTCGTTCACGATCTTCGAAGGACTTCCACCGTGTTCGCCGTTCCGCCCAACACCGTTGCCGCGCCCGCCGACCTGAGCATCGCGCACCCGGCCCGCATCGCCCGCGAGTTCGCCGCCGACCGCGAATCCTGGGCGCACCTGCTGCGCTACGACGCCGATGAGCGCTGGGCCGGGCTGCTCGCCCGCACTGACGCCTACGAGGCGTGGCTGCTGAGCTGGCTGCCCGGCCAGCACACCGACCTGCACGACCACGGCGGCGCCACCGGCGCTTTCACCGTGGTGCAGGGGAACCTGACCGAACGGGTCGCCCGGCCCGGCAACTCCGAGGTGCTGCACGCGCTGACCACCGGCCAGTCCCGGGTCTTCGGACCGAACTACGCCCACCAGGTCAGCAACCTCAGCGCCGACCCGGCGGTGACGATCCACGTCTACCGCCCGCAGCGCGCCAACCGCACGATCCGGGGCTGATCGGCTCAACGCCGCAGAACGTGCTCCGGCACGGGCAGTTCCGCGATCAGGTCGGACGACGGGACGGGTTCGCCCCAGGTCTGGCGCAGCGGCAGGACCCCGGCCCAGGCCTCGTTCGCCTCGACGTCCTCGGCGTCGTCGCCGGGGTCGCCGCTGCGGATCTTCACCGACGCCTCGGTGAGGTCCAGCGCGAGGACGGCGGTGGCGGCGAGCTCCTTCTTGCTGGGCTGGCGCGCGTAGTCCCACGATCCCGGCGCGAGCTGCTCGGTGATCACCCGCAGGCCTTCCCAGCGCTCGTCGGCGTCCTCGACGCGCCGGATCCGCCCGTGGATCACCGCCGACCGGTAGTTGATGGAGTGGTGCATCATCGACCGGGAGTAGACGACGCCGTCCACGATCGTCACCGACACGCACACCTCGTTGGCTTCCCGGAGGCTCCGCGCACCGGTCGATCCGTGCAGGTAGAGCGTGTCGCCGCGACGTCCGTAGCCGGTGGGCAGCACGCGCGGCGAACCGTCGACCACCACGGCGAGGTGGCAGACCAGACCGGCGTCGAGCGTCGCGCGCAGGTCGGTGCGGTCGGTGCGCGCCCGGTGGGCGCCCCGGCGGATGGTGGACCGTTCGGTGGGGGAGAGCTGCGAAGTCACGTCGCCAGCATCACCCGCAGAAGTGGCATCATCGAAGTGCCAATCAGGGAGAATTTCGAAATGCCACACGACGTGCCCGCGGCCAGCTCGCCGCTGCTGGAACTGGCCATCGACCTGCACCGGGACGCCGATCTGCCGCTCGCGGTCCAGCTCGCCGACGCGCTGCGGCACGCCGCCACCATCGGCCAGCTGCGCGGCGGCGACCGGCTGCCGTCCACGCGCGCCCTGGCCCGGCACCTGGCCGTGAGCCGCACCGTCACGGCCGCCGCCTACGAGCAGCTGCACGCCGAGGGCTGGATCGTCGGGCGGCGCGGCTCGGGCACCTTCGTCACCACCAGTCCGCCCGGGGCGCGCACCGATGCCGTGCCGCCGCCGGTCATGCAGCACCGGCACGCCGAACGCCCGATGATCGTGCTGGTCCCCGGGGTGCCGTGGGCCGACGGCATCGATCGCGCGACCTGGCGCCGGGCCTGGCGCGCGGCCGCCGACACCGTTCCTGACCTGCGCCCGCAGCGCGCCGGGCTGCTCAGCTACCGCGAGGCGGTCGTGGAACACCTGCTGCGCCACCGGGGTCTGGTCGTCGGTGGCTGGACGGCGGAGAACGTGCTGGCCACCGGCGGAACCAGCACCGCGCTCGGGGAACTCGCCGCCGCCGTGCTGCCGCGCGGCGCGAAGGTCGCCGTCGAGGAACCCGGCTACCAGCGCGCGGTGGGGGCGTTGAAAGCAGCCGGGATGGAGGTCGTGCCCGCGCCCGTCGACCACTCCGGCCTGGTGGTCGAGGACGTTCCGAGCGGAGTCGCGGCCGTCTACTGCTCACCGGCGCACCAGTTCCCGATCGGCGGGAGGCTCCCGGCGGAGCGCCGCATCGCTCTCATCGAACGCGCCCGCGACGGGGGCTGGCTGATCGTCGAGGACGACTACGACGGCGAACTCCGCTACGACGTCGCACCGCTCCCGGTGCTCGCCTCGATGGCCCCGGACGTCGTGGTGCACCTGGGCACCACCAGCAAGATCCTCACCCCGACGCTCGGCGTCGGCTGGATGCTCGGCGCCGAGAAGATCACCACGGCCGTGCAGCGGCACCGCGAGCGCATCGGCGCGAGCCCGGCCCCGGCGGGCCAGCGGGTGCTGGTGGAACTCGCCCGCCACGGCGATCTCGGCAGGCACCTGCGCCGGCTGCGCCGGGAGCTCTCGCAGCGCCGCGCGATCGTCGTAGACCGGCTGGCCGCCGAGGGGGTCGGAGTGTTCGGCGACCGCGCGGGCGCCCACGTCGTGCTGCCGCTGCCCGACGGCGAAACCGAGCAGCGCGTCCTCGACGACGCCGCCGAGCGCGGACTCGTCCTCGACGGGCTGCGACGCCACCACGACGGACCGCAGCGGTGGTGCGGAATCGCCCTCGGCTACGCCGCCTGCACCCGCGACGAACTCGAATCTGCCCTGCCGATCGTGGCCGAGCTGTGCGGAAAAGCAGACGGGTGATGTCCGATACCGCATCGTGTCGCGAGCGGGAGGGCTTCGTAAAACGACCGGAGCGCAGCCGGGGTATGGTCCCGGCCATGACTTCGCGCAAGACCCGGGTGGCCGTCGTTTTCGGCGGCCGCAGCACCGAGCACGGCATCTCCTGCGTGTCCGGCGGCAGCGTGCTCGCCCACCTGGACCAGGACCGTTTCGAGATCGTGCCGGTGGGCATCACCCAGGAAGGCGCCTGGGTGCTCGGCACCGACGACCCGAAGCAGCTGGAGATCCGGAACCGCGAGGAACCCCGCGTGGTCTCCGGCACCGCGCTGGCCCTGCCGGGTGACCCCACGCGCCAGGAACTGGTGCTGCTCGAACCGGGCAAGGGCGGCGAGGTGCTCTCCGGTGTCGACGTCGTCTTCCCGGTGCTGCACGGAGCCTTCGGCGAGGACGGCACCATCCAGGGCCTGCTGGAGATGGCCGACGTGCCCTACGTGGGACCGGGCGTGCTCTCCAGCGCGGTGTCGATGGACAAGGAGTACACCAAGAAGCTGCTCGCGGCCGAGGGCATCGAGGTCGGCACCTACGAGGTGCTGCGCCGCGGCCAGGGGACGCTGACCGAGGAGCAGCGCGAGCGGCTCACCCTGCCGGTGTTCGTCAAGCCCGCGCGCGCAGGATCGTCGCTGGGCATCACCAAGGTCACCGACTGGGCCGACCTGGACGACGCGATCGCCGAGGCCCGGCGCACCGACCCGAAGGTCATCATCGAGACCGGGGTGACCGGGCGTGAGATCGAGTGCGGTGTCCTGGAGTTCCCCGACGGGCGCGTCGAGGCCTCGCAGCCCGCCGAGCTGCGGGTCACCGGTGAGAGCGACTGGTACGACTACGAATCGAAGTACCTCGACGACGTCACCGAGTTCGACCTGCCCGCCAAGATCAGCGATGAGCACACCGCCGAGCTGCGCGACATGGCGGTGCGCGCCTTCGCCGCGCTGGAGTGCCAGGGACTGGCCCGCGTCGACTTCTTCCTCTCCGACGAGGGCCAGCTGATCATCAACGAGGTCAACACGATGCCGGGCTTCACCTCGATCTCGCTGTACCCGCGCATGTGGGCGCACAGCGGCATCGACTACCCGACGCTGCTGACCACCCTCATCGACACCGCGCTGGCCCGCGGCACCGGCCTCCGCTGACGCGCACCAGGGGGGGACACCCCCAGCCCACGGAGGATGCAGGGGGGGTGGGCCCCGGGGCGGCGGCGACGGTCACGGGAAGACGGGTTGCTCGGGGAGCGTTGCCTTGATGAGGCTGGAGAGGTCCTGCAACGGGCCCGTGCCGGTGTCGGCCGGGGCGCTCAGCGCCACGTAGACCGGGCGGTCGACGGCCAGCCACGAGGAATCCCCGCCCTGGTTGATCTCCAGCCAGCTGACCCCGGAGACGTCCATCAGCTGCGACGTCGGGGTCAGCTCGGCGGGTGCGTCGATGCCGCAGCGCACGGTCACCGGGTCGTGCTCGGCGTCGCCCCAGGCGACGGTGGCGGCGGGCGCGGGCTCGGCCAGCGGCCGACGCGGAACCGGTGCGCCACCGATCGTCAGCTCGGCGGGCAGCGCGGACATCACCGAGGCGCACTCCGCTGACTGCGCTTTCGGCGCCGGGATCGGCGGTGCCGCCAGCGGTCCCGTCCGGCGCGCGGCCTCGGCGGCCCGGGCTTCCTCCCGCAGGCGGTGCTCGCCGTACCAGCCGTAGACGCCGACACCTGCCACCCCCGCGGCCAGCAGCACGCCGAGCGCGATCGCGATGATCAAAACCGGCTTGGGAACGCCGGATCCCTCGTGCTCAACCACGTTCCCCACTACAGCACCACGTGCTGACCCGTCCGGAGGAGGGGCACCTCAGAGGTGAACCACCGGACAGGTCAGCGTCCGGGTGATGCCGTCGACGTTCTGGATCTTGGCGACGACCATCTTGCCGAGGAGGTCGACGTTCTCGGCTTCGGCGCGCACGATGACGTCGTACGGACCGGTGACGTCCTCGGCGCTGATGACGCCGGCGGACCCGGCGATCTCGCCGGCGACTGCGGCTGCCTTGCCGACCTCGGTCTGGATGAGGATGTATGCCTGTACCACGGCGTGCCCCTTCGTCTGGCCCATGTGCTCGGGGTAGGAAACTGGCAGAAAGCTACCCCATCTGACCGAGCTGATGCTCAAGGAAGGAAGGTCCCAGTTGGGTCCTGACTCGTCCCAGGAACCACAGACCATTTCCCAGGTGGGTGAGTTCAATCTCATCGATCGAGTGACGGCTGGTCGCGAGCAGTCGCCGGGCACGCTCCTCGGCCCGGGCGACGACGCCGCCGTGCTGGCCGCCCCCGACGGCCGCGTGGTGGCCACCACCGACGTGCTGGTGGAGCAGGTCCACTTCCGTTTCGACTGGTCGACACCACACCAGGTGGGGCGCAAGGCGGTCGCGGTGAACCTCTCCGACATCAACGCGATGGGCGCGGTTCCCACCGGCCTGCTGGTCGGTCTCGGCTGCCCGCCCGAGACCCCGGCGGCCCTCGTCGACGAACTCGCGGAAGGTCTGTGGGAAGAGGCACAGCGAGCCGGGATCGGGCTCATCGGGGGCGACATGGTGTCGTCGCCATCACTGACGATCTCGATCACAGCGCTCGGAGATCTGCAGGGAAGAGCACCCGTCACCCGTTCCGGAGCCCGGCCGGGCGATGTGGTCGCGGTCGCCGGCAGGCTCGGCTGGTCGGCGGCGGGCTTAGCCGTGCTGGGCCGCGGATTCCGCTCCCCGGTCGCCGTGGTCGGCGCGCACCGCGTGCCCGAACCGCCCTACGGCGCCGGACCGCAGGCCGCCGTCGCGGGCGCCACGTCCCTGGTGGACACCTCCGACGGGTTGCTGGCCGACCTCGGCCACATCGCCACCGCCTCCGGAGTCGCCATCGACCTGCGCATGGAGCAGGTCGAGATCCCGCAACGGCTCACCGAGGTCGCCTCCGCGCTCGGTGCCGACGCCCGCCACTGGGTCCTCACCGGAGGGGAGGACCAGGCGCTCATCGCCACCTTCCCCGCCAACCGCCCGCTGCCGCCGGACTTCCGCGAGATCGGCGTGGTGGCCGAAGGATCCGGCGTCACCATCGACGGCAACACCTACGAGGGCTCCGTGGGCTGGGAGCACTGGCGCTGACCGAGCCAAGAGAACGCCCCCTGGCCGGGCCAGGGGGCGCTCTCGAATGTGGTGGTTTCGGCGTCAGTTCGCCGGTGCCGCCGCGGGGGATTCCTGCATCAGCGGCTTCTTCGCGGTCTCCTTCATGAGCAGGATCGGCACCAGGGCGACCAGTGCCGCGCCCATCAAGTAGAAGGCGGGGAAGTAGCTGTTGCCGGTGTTGGTCACGACGGAGTCGTTGATCAGCGGCGCAGTACCACCGAAGGCGGCAGTGGAGATGTTATAGCCGACCGAGAACGCCGCGTAGCGGACCTTGGTCGGGAACATCGCCGGCAGCGTCGCGGCCAGCGGCCCGATCAGCTGCACGTGCCCGATCGCCAGCAGCCCCAGGCCCAGGATCGTGGTCAGGACCGTGCCCTGGCCGATCAGCCAGAACGCCGGGATCGGCAGCACCAGGAAGCAGATGGCCGCCGACAGGAACAGCGGCTTGCGTCCGATGCGGTCCGACAGCGCGCCCACCGGCGTGATGATCACCAGCATGAACACGACCGTCAGCAGCAGCGGGACCAGCACCTGGTGCTCCTGCCCGTCGGGCACGTCGAGCGTGTCCGAGAGGTAGGTCTCCATGTAGGTGAGGATCGTGTAGTTGGCGACGTTGATGAGCACCACGATGCCCATCAGGATCAGCAGCTGGCGCCACCACTCGCGGATCAGGTCCCGCAGCGGGGACTTGGCGACCTGGTGGGTGTTTTCCAACTGCTTGAACGCCGGGGTGTCCTCCAGCTTCGAACGCAGGTACAGACCGACACCGCCGAGCGGACCGGCGATGAGGAACGGAATGCGCCAGCCCCAGGTCTCCATCGAAGCGCTGTCCAGCGTCAGGATCAGGACGGTCGGCACCAGAGCACCGAGCCCGAATCCGACCAGGGTGCCGAATTCCAGCCAGCTGCCCCAGAAGCCGCGCTTGCGGTCCGGAGCGAACTCGGCGATGTAAGTCGCGGCACCGCCGTATTCACCACCGGTGGAGAAGCCCTGCACCAACCGGCACAGCAGCAACAGCATCGGCGCGAACAGACCGATGGTGTTGTACGTCGGCAGCAGACCGATGACGAACGTCGAGCCCGACATCAGCAGAATCGTTACCGCGAGCACCTTCTGCCTGCCGATCCGGTCGCCGAGCGGACCGAAGAACAGGCTGCCCAGCGGGCGGAACAGGAAGGAGATGGCGAAGACGCCGAACGCGGAGATGGTCTCCCAAGGGCCGGGGAAGAACTGGTGTCCGACGTAGGCGGCCACGTACGCGTAGACACCGAAGTCGTACCACTCCGTGCAGTTACCGATTGCCGCGGCGCCGACCGCGCGGCGCAGCAACGACTTCTGCTCGGCCTCTGTTTCGGCTGTTTCCTGAGAAGTCATGAGTTTGCGGCCCACCTCCGGGTGTTGTCTCCACGGCCGTGGTCGATTTGGAACTTCGCCAGAACCTAGCCGAGTGGCCATGTCGTGGCCACCAAAAACACGACATCGAGCATTTCCACGTTATTTCGTTTATGCAGAACCGCACGCCGGGCGCACCGGAACCCTCCTCTCGGAGCGTCACTGATTTGACAGGGGAATTTCCGCGATGACGGGCGGAAATGGCGCTTTCGGAGTAGTTGTGATTACGCATGTGAGCTAACTCGCGATCACCGTTACATCATCGGTATGTGACGTGTGACACTGCCGAGTGGTTGTGGGGTTGCGTGGGAGACCCTCGGTGTCGATCGATAACCTGCTCGGCATGGCAGCACGTCCACTGCACGAAACCGTCGAGGCCGGCTGGGCGGAGGCGCTCGCTCCGGTCGCGGACCAGATCTCGGCGATGGGCGACTTCCTGCGCTCCGAGGTCGCCGAGGGCCGCACCTACCTGCCGGCCCCGGAGAACGTGCTGCGCGCGTTCCAGCAGCCGTTCCACGACGTGCGCGTGCTCATCGTCGGCCAGGACCCCTACCCGACGCCGGGGCACCCGGTCGGGCTCAGCTTCTCGGTGGCCCCCGGGGTCGCGCCGCCGCGCAGCCTGGTCAACATCTTCCGCGAGTACAGCGAGGACCTCGGCCACCCGAAGCCCTCCAGCGGCGACCTCACGCCGTGGACCGAGCGAGGAGTGCTGCTGCTCAACCGCGCCCTCACGGTCAGCCCCGGCAAGCCGGGCTCGCACCGGGGCAAGGGCTGGGAGCAGGTCACCGCCCAGGCCATCAAGGCCCTCGCCGCCAGGGAAGAACCCCTGGTCGCGATCCTCTGGGGACGCGACGCCCGCGACCTGCGGCCGCTGATGCCGGGCGTCGAGTGCGTCGAATCACCGCACCCCAGCCCGATGTCGGCAGACCGCGGGTTCTTCGGGTCTCGGCCCTTCAGCAAGGCCAACGAGATCTTGCAGCGGAAGGGCTGGCAACCCATCGACTGGAAGTTGCCGTAGGACCCGCAACGGGAGTTCGTCAGGCAACCGGCGAAGCCGGTTCCTCCTTGCCCCGAGCAAGCAACTGGCACCGCCGCGGGTTCTGAGCGACTTCGTGGCGAGCACGCCGTGACGCCGTGTATTGGACATACATCAGGAACGGCGCGCGGAATCCACGGAGCCGCTCAGGTTCCGCTGCTGGCACCGCTGAGCAAGGGGACCACAGAGTCTTGTCAGTGGGCAGAACTCGCCCCAGGGCAGCAGAAAACCCCGAGGCGAAACCACCCCGGGGCTCCTAGCTCAAGAACAAAACCTCAGCCGCGGACGATCTTGCCGGCCTTCATGCAGGACGTGCAGACGTTCATGCGCTTGCGCTGGGACAGACCGATCTTGGCGTGCACGGTCTGAATGTTCGGGTTCCACCGGCGCTTGGTCTTCCGGTGGGAGTGCGAGACCGAGTTGCCGAAGCCTGGTCCCTTGCCACAGACGTCGCAGACGGCAGCCACGTCAGACACCCCTTACTTTGCTTGACGGTTACAGCGATGAGAGCCCCGCAGCCGTGCCACGCCGAAGCGGAGAGGCACTTGCGGGAGCGCTTCCTGCTCACCGCCGTGCGGCGGCCTGAGCCCGGAGAACCCGGTCGCCCGGGGTCATCGCCACCCTGGGACCGGATCAGTCTAGCCCACCGCCACCGGCTCCTTCCGAGGTGGGGGCCGATGTGCGGCGGAGCACCGTGAGCGCGCCGACTGCGGATAGTCTCGGGTCCAACCGATCCTAACCTGCGTGGGAGGTTCCCGGGTGTTGCGGACGCTGAACGCGGCGACTGCCCGCCGCTGGGCGGACCTGGCCCTGTCGGCGCTGGCCGCCGAGCGCGAGGCGATCGACCGGATCAACGTCTTCCCGGTTGCCGACGGCGACACCGGTACGAACCTGCTGCAGACGATGCGGGCGGCCGTGCGGACCCTCGACGAGACCGCGCCGGACACGCTCGGCGGTGTGCTGGGCGCGCTGGCCAAGGGTGCGCTGGGGGGCGCGTGCGGGAACTCCGGGATGCTGTTCTCGCAGGCCATCAGGGGTCTTGCCGAGCGGCTGGGGGATGCGGTGACCGCCGATGGCGTGCAGTGGCGGGAGGCGCTGCAGCGCGCGGAGGAGCTGGCGCGGCAGGCGGTCGCGGAGCCGCAGGAGGGCACCGTGCTGTCCGTGCTGCGGGCTGCGGCCCGTGGTGGGCAGGACTGCGCTGAGCTCGCGGACGTGGTGCGCGGTTCGACGCGCGCCGCGATCGACGCCCTGGCCGCCACCCCGGCTCAGCTGCCGGTGTTGTCCGAGGCGGGCGTGGTCGACGCCGGCGGGCGCGGTCTGGTGATCCTGCTCGACGCGCTGCACGCCGTGGTGCGCGACGGCGAGTGGCTGGCCCCGAACTCCCCGGATCCGGCCGAGCCGGACCTGCTGGAGCACGAGTCGAGCTTCGACTACGAGGTCATGTACCTGCTGGCCGACACGGATGCCGGTCGGGCGGAGGCGTTGCGCTGGCGGCTGGGCGAGCTGGGCGACTGCGTGTCGGTGGTCGGCGACGGTTCCGGCTCGTGGGCGGTGCACGTGCACTGCGACGACATCGGGGGAGCGATCGAGGCGGGCGTCGAGTCGGGCCGGGCGCACCGCATCAAGGTGACGCGTTTCGCAGATCAGCAGGCCGCCTACGCCCGCGATGTGGCGGTGCTGGCGTGCGTGCCGGGCGAGGACCTCGGCGAGCTCTTCGCGGCCGAGGGCGCCGATGTGCTGGTCAGCGGTTCGCTGCCGTTCCCGGCCGAGCTGCGGGAGGCCTTCACCGCGACCGGGGCCGGGCACGTGGTGGTGCTGCCCAACGACCTGGACACGGCGCTGGTCGTGGAGAGCGCGGTCGCTGACCTGCCGAAGGACTCGCCGGAGGTCGTGGTGGTGCCGACGGCGTCGCCGGTGCAGGGGCTGGCCGCGCTCGCGGTGCACGACCCGAACCGGCGTCGCGCCGACGACCAGGTCGCGATGGCCGAGGCGGCTGCGGCGACGCGTCGCGGGGAGCTCTACGTCGCCGACGCCGAAGCGCTGACCTGGGTCGGCCGCTGCCGTCCCGGCGACATCCTGGGCTTGATCGACGGCGAGGTCGTGCTCATCGGCGAGGACCTCACCGCCACGGCACAGGAGCTGCTCACCCGGATGCTCACGCTCGGGGGCGAGCTGCTGACCGCGCTCGTCGGCGACAACACCCCTGCTGAGCTGCCTGGGGAACTTTCCGCTCACCTGCGTCGCGCGCACCCCGAGGTGGAGATGGCCAGCTATCCGGCGGGCGCGTTGGACGCCCTGCTGCTGATCGGCATCGAGTAGCCGCACTTCGAGGAGGGGAACCTTCCTGCCAGTCGGGGAGGTTCCCCTCCTCGTTGCTGCACGCTTCCCAGATGAAATCGATGGTGCTAGTTTCATTAGCGTCATGTTGCTCTCGTTGGATCTCGAGGACGGGCGGCCGCTGCACGAGCAGGCCGCCGATGCGATCCGTCGTGCCATCGCCGACGGGGAGGTTCAGCCGGGAGACCGGCTGCCGCCCGCGCGCGATCTGGCCGATGCGATGCGCATCAACGCCAACACGGTGCTGCGGGCGTTGCGCGAACTGCGCGCCGAGGGGCTGCTGGAGTTCCGGCGCGGGCGAGGGGTGACCGTGCTGCACCGCCCCGATCCCGAGGCGGGGCTGCGCTCGCAGCTGCGCGACCTGCTGGCCGAGGCACGACGCCGGGGCTTCACCGCCGCCGATCTGACGCGGTGGATCGAGGAGGAATCGTGAACCACCGGAAGACCTTCCTGATCGTCTCGCTCGTCTGGACTGCGGTCGTGACGGTCGCCCTCCTCGCACCGCTGGTGCTGCTGCGCGATCGGCTCCCGGACCCGATCGCCACCCACTGGGGCTTCAGCGGTGTCCCCGACGGGTCCTCGTCCATTGCGGGATTCCCGCTGCTCATGCTGCCGGGATGGCTGGTCCTGGCGGTGTTCGCCGTGGTCGCGGGGACGATGGGCGAGCGACGCGCCCACCGCGCCGGTTCCGCGGCCGGGCTGGGGGCGACGGCCTTCTTCTTCGCGGGGATCACGGCCTCCACGCTGTTGGCGAACCTCGATCACACCGCCTGGCAGGACGCCCGGTTGCCCGGGTGGCACGTGCCGGCGGTGCTGGTCGCAGCGGTGGTGGCCGGCGGCCTCGGGTGGAGGGTCGGCAACCGCGGGCCGGACGAGCCGGGCGCCGAGCACGACTCGGCGGGCGAGCTCGCTCTCGAACCGGGGCAGCGCGCGGTGTGGATCTCGTCGGTGTCCAGCCGGGTCCTGGTCGTCATCGGAGTCGTCGCGGTCCTGGCCGGCGTGGGAGCCCTCGCCCTGGCGACCTGGCAGGTCGCGCTGCCCGCGCTGCTCGGGGGGATCGTCGTGTCGGGCCTGTCGACCGCGCGGATCCGCGTCGACGAGCGCGGGGTGAGTGCCGCCTTCGGGCCGCAGCGCTTCCCGGTGCGCCGGGTCCGGCTGGAGCAGATCAGCAGCGCGGGAGTCGTCCGCCGCCGCGCCCTGGAGGTCGGCGGCTGGGGGTACCGGGTTCTTCCCGCCACCACCGCGATCATGCTGCGCGGCGGCGAGTGCCTGGCGTTGCGGCTGACCTCCGGCCGCGACTTCATCATCAGCGTCGACAGGCCCGAACGCGGTGCGGAGCTGATCAACGCGCTGCTCGCGGAACGCGCGGCGATGTGAGCGCGGGAACCTACCTGCCACCGTTGCACGGGAACCTTCCTGCCACCGCCCGCGCGTCGTCGCGGGTGGTCGGCGGTGTGGTCGGTGCGTGCCGCTAATCTCGAACCGAGTCGTCGAGGGAGCCAGCAGTGCGAATCCGGAGCCGGTACCTGTGGTTGATCACAGGCTGGACGCTGCTCGTGGCCGTGCTTATGCTCGCCGTGCCGCTGGGGGTTCGTGCGCGGCTGCCCGAGCCCATCGCCGTCGAGTGGACCTCGACCGGAACGCCGGAGAGCTCCAGTTCGCTGCGGGACTTCCTGCTCGGCAAGCTGGTGTGGTGGCTGGTGGTCGCGGCGGTGTGGAGCGCGCTGGTGCTGCGCGGTGTGCTGCGCAAGCGGGCCACGGCGGTGACCGGAGCCGTGATGGCGGTGTTCGGCTGGGTGATGCTGGGGACCGTGGTGCTGACCACGATGGCCAACCTGGACGCGCCGGACTTCCGCGACGCCACCGAACTGGCCGGCGAGGGCTGGCTGCTGCTCGGCGCGCTGCCGGTGGCGTGGGCGGGCTGGCGGCTCGGCGGCCGGGAAACCGTCGGTGCCGCCGACTGACTCGCGGTGCCATCCGAGGACGCAGGCGGAGGACTTGCAGTGACCACATTGGACGCCAAGCTCGACCGGTTGTTGGGGGCCAAGACCGGCAAGGCGCTCGAGTCTGCGCTGGGCCTGGTCACCGTCGGCGATCTGCTTCGGCACTACCCCCGCCGCTACGCCGAGCGCGGTGAGCTGACCGCGATCGCCGGGCTGGAGCTCGGCGAGCACGCGACGGTGCTGGCCAAGGTCGAGCGGGTCACCAAGCGCACCATGAAGTCCCGCCGGGGCACCATCGTCGAGGCCCGCATCACCGACGGGCACCGCTCGCTGTCCTGCACGTTCTTCAACCAGGCGTGGCGCGAGCGGGAGCTGATCCCCGGCAAGCGCGGCATGTTCGCCGGCAAGGTCACCGCGTTCCGCGACCAGCTGCAGCTCGCCCACCCCGAGTACCAGCTGTTCGACTCGGAGGCCACCGACGTGGGTGCCGCCGCCGAGGAGTTCGCCAGCGCGCTGCTGCCGGTCTACCCGTCGGCGCAGGGGCTGCCGTCGTGGTCGATCGCGCGCTGCGTGAGCCAGGTCCTGGACGTGTGGGACGGCACCGACGACCCGCTGCCGACCGAGCTCCGCGACCGCCTGGGCATGTCCTCGCTGGAGGACGCGCTGCGCAAGATCCACCGGCCGCAGAACTTCGGCGAGGTCGCCGCCGCGCAGGACCGGCTCAAGTGGGACGAGGCGCTGGCCGTGCAGCTCACGCTCGCCCAGCGTCGCAGCAACACGAAGTCGCACCCGGCGCCGGTGTGCGAGCGCCGCGACGACGGGGTGCGGGTCGCCTTCGACGAGCGGATGCCGTTCGAGCTGACCCGGGGCCAGCAGGAGATCGGCGAGCAGATCGCCGCCGACCTGGGCACCGAGCACCCGATGAACCGCCTGGTCCAGGGCGAGGTCGGCAGCGGTAAGACGATCGTGGCGCTGCGCGCGATGCTGCAGGTCGTCGACGCCGGGCGGCAGGCCGCGATGCTCGCGCCCACCGAGGTGCTGGCCGCCCAGCACGCGCGTTCGCTGCGCGAACTGCTCGGCGACCTGGCGATGGCGGGCGAGCTCGGCGGCGCGGAGAACGCGACCCGGGTGACGCTGCTGACCGGCTCGCTCAACACCGCCCAGCGGCGCCAGGCGATGCTGGAGGCGGCCTCCGGCGAGGCCGGGATCGTCGTGGGCACGCACGCGCTGATCCAGGACAAGGTGTCCTTCGCCGATCTCGGGCTGGTCGTGGTCGACGAGCAGCACCGCTTCGGCGTCGAGCAGCGCGACGCCCTGCGCGCCCGAGCGGGCGAGGAGACCGCGCCGCACGTGCTGGTGATGACGGCGACGCCGATCCCGCGCACGGTGGCGATGACGGTCTACGGCGACCTGGAGACCTCCGCGCTGCGCGAACTGCCGCAAGGGCGTTCGCCGATCAGCACCAGCGTGGTGCCGGTGTCGGAGAAGCCCGCGTGGCTGGACCGGGCGTGGGCGCGCATCCACGAGGAGGTCGCCGCCGGGCACCAGGTGTACGTGGTGTGCCCGCGCATCGGCGACGACGAGGAGAGCTCGGGCAAGGGCAAGAAGGCCAAGAAGTCCACTGTGGATGACGGAGACGGCGAGGAGCCGCCGCCGGACGACGGCGGCGAGCAGCGGCGCCCGCCGGTCGCGGTGATCGACGTGGCCGAGCAGCTGGCGGCGGGGCCGCTCTCCGGGCTGCGGCTGGGAATCCTGCACGGCAGGCTCGCGCCGGACGACAAGGACGCGGTGATGCGCTCCTTCGCCGCGGGCGAGCTGGACGTGCTGGTGGCGACCACGGTGATCGAGGTCGGCGTCAACGTGCCCAACGCGACCGTCATGGTGATCATGGACGCCGACCGGTTCGGCGTCTCCCAGCTGCACCAGCTGCGCGGCCGGGTGGGCCGGGGCAGCGCGCCGGGGCTGTGCCTGCTGGTCACCGAGGCGATGGGCGGCACCACCACGCGCGAGCGGCTGGACGCGGTCGCCTCCACCACCGACGGCTTCGAGCTGGCGCGGCTGGACCTGGAGCTGCGCCGGGAGGGCGACGTCCTGGGCGCCGCGCAGTCGGGCCGCAAGTCCGGCCTGAAGATGCTCTCGCTGCTGCGCGACGAGGACGTCATCGCCCAGGCGCGCGAGGAGGCGGACCGGTTCGTCACGGCCGATCCGGAGCTGCGGGAGCACCCGGGTCTGGCGCGCATGGTGGCCGAGGTGGTCGACGAGGAACGCGCGGAGTACCTCGAAAAGTCCTGATTACCGTCCAGTAGTGGGTGAAAATCCCGGATGCTGGGCAGTTTTGAAGAAAATTCCGGAGAACTCGGAGCGGTCGATCTCGAGCTGTTCCGGCGCGGATCGCCCGTTGTCGGTCGTGAGATGACCACGAGGTGACCTGCAGGCCTCGAATAGGTGAGCGAAAGTTCTGCGCGCGGAAAGATTTCATGATTTTCTTTTCGCTACGCCTTGTGCGCCTCACGCGTTTGGGCTGGTCATGAGGGGTGCAGAGGTCTTCGTCACCTGACGGGTTCTCCCGTTACGGGGAATTTTCGCGGTAGTGTCTCCACACCGACCGACACCTGTTATCCGAGGGAGCCGGCATGTTCCGCAAGGTGCTCGTCGCAAACCGCGGCGAGATTGCGATTCGCGCTTTTCGCGCCGCCTACGAGCTGGGAGCGGGAACCGTCGCGGTCTTCCCGCACGAAGACCGCAACTCGCTGCACCGGCTGAAAGCCGACGAGTCGTACGAGATCGGCGAGCCCGGCCACCCGGTCCGGGCCTACCTGTCCGTCGACGAGATCATCAAAGCCGCGCGTCAGGCGGGCGCCGACGCGGTCTACCCGGGCTACGGCTTCCTCTCGGAGAACCCCGAGCTGGCCAAGGCCTGCCACGAAGCCGGCATCACGTTCGTGGGACCGCAGAAGCAGATCCTCGAGATGACCGGCAACAAGGCCACCGCCGTGGCCGCGGCGCGCGAAGCCGGAGTTCCCGTGCTGGACTCCTCGGCGCCGTCCCGCGACATCGACGAGCTGCTGGCCGCGGCCGAGCAGATGACCTTCCCGGTCTTCGTCAAGGCCGTCGCCGGTGGTGGCGGTCGCGGCATGCGCCGCGTCGACGACCCGGCGGCCCTGCGCGAGGCGCTGGAAGCCGCCATGCGCGAAGCCGAGTCCGCCTTCGGCGACCCGACGGTGTTCCTGGAGCAGGCCGTGGTCAGCCCGCGGCACATCGAGGTGCAGATCCTCGCCGACGGCCAGGGCAACGTCGTGCACCTCTTCGAGCGCGACTGCTCGGTGCAGCGGCGCCACCAGAAGGTCATCGAGATCGCCCCGGCCCCGAACCTCGACCCGCAGCTGCGGGAGCGGATCTGCGCCGACGCGGTCGCCTTCGCCCGCAAGATCGGCTACGTCAACGCCGGAACCGTCGAGTTCCTCGTCGACGAGCGCGGCAACCACGTCTTCATCGAGATGAACCCACGCATCCAGGTCGAGCACACCGTGACCGAAGAGGTCACCGACGCCGACCTGGTCCAGTCGCAGCTGCGCATCGCCGCCGGCGAGACGCTGGAAGACCTGGGCATGACCCAGGACAAGATCCAGCTGCGCGGTGCCGCCCTGCAGTGCCGCATCACCACCGAGGACCCGGCCAACGGGTTCCGCCCCGACACCGGCATGATCAGCGCCTACCGCTCGCCCGGCGGCGCGGGCATCCGCCTCGACGGCGGCACCGCCTTCGCCGGCACCAGCATCAGCGCGCACTTCGACTCGATGCTGGTCAAGCTGTCCTGCCGGGGCCGCGACTTCCCGACCGCGGTGGGCCGCGCCCGCCGCGCCCTCGCCGAGTTCCGGATCCGCGGCGTCTCCACGAACATCCCGTTCCTGCAGGCGGTGCTCGACGACGACGACTTCGGCCAGGGCCGCGTCACCACTTCCTTCATCGACGAGCGCCCGCAGCTGCTCACCGCCCGGCACTCCGCCGACCGCGGTACCCGGCTGCTGAACTACCTCGCCGACGTCACCGTCAACCAGCCCAACGGTCCGCGCCCCACAGCGGCCGACCCGAGCTTCAAGCTCCCCGAGGTCGACCTGACCGCGGCCCCGCTGCCCGGCACCAAGCAGAAGCTCACCGAACTCGGCCCGGAGGGCTTCGCGCGCTGGATGCGCGAGGCCAAGCACGTCGGCGTCACCGACACCACGTTCCGCGACGCCCACCAGTCGCTGCTGGCCACCCGCGTGCGCAGCAAGGACCTGCTGGCCGTCGCGCCGCACGTGGCCCGGATGACGCCGGACCTGTTCTCGGTCGAGTGCTGGGGCGGCGCCACCTACGACGTGGCGCTGCGCTTCCTCGCCGAGGACCCGTGGGAGCGGCTGGGCAAGCTGCGCGAGGCCATCCCCAACGTCTGCCTGCAGATGCTGCTGCGCGGCCGCAACACCGTCGGCTACACCCCGTACCCGACGGAGGTGACCGAGCACTTCGTGCAGGAGGCCACCAACACCGGCATCGACATCTTCCGGATCTTCGACGCCCTCAACGACGTCGAGCAGATGCGCCCGGCCATCGAAGCCGTGCGCAACACCGGCAAGTCCGTCGCCGAAGTCGCGCTGTGCTACACCGCTGATCTGTCCAACCCGGACGAGAAGCTGTACACACTGGACTACTACCTGCGGCTGGCCGAGCAGATCGTCGACGCCGGCGCGCACGTGCTGGCCATCAAGGACATGGCGGGACTGCTGCGCCCGCCGGCCGCGGCGAAGCTCGTCTCCGCGCTGCGCGCGGAATTCGACCTGCCGGTGCACCTGCACACCCACGACACCCCGGGCGGGCAGCTGGCCACCTACATGGCCGCCATCCAGTCCGGTGTGGACGCCGTGGACGCGGCGACCGCGTCGATGGCGGGCACCACCTCGCAGCCCGCGCTGTCCTCTTTGGTCGCGGCCACCGACTACACCGAGCGCACCACCGGCCTGGACCTGCAGGCCGTGTGCGACCTGGAGCCCTACTGGGAGTCGGTCCGCAAGATCTACCAGCCCTTCGAAGCCGGGCTGGCCTCGCCGACCGGCCGCGTCTACTCCCACGAGATCCCCGGCGGTCAGCTGTCCAACCTGCGCACCCAGGCGGTCGCGCTCGGTCTCGGCGACAAGTTCGAGGAGATCGAGGCCATGTACGCCGCCGCGGACCGCATCCTCGGCCGGCTGGTCAAGGTCACCCCGTCGTCGAAGGTCGTCGGCGACCTGGCGCTGCACCTGGTCGGTGCGGGCGTCGACCCGGCCGACTTCGAGGCCGAGCCGCGCAAGTTCGACATCCCGGACTCGGTGATCGGGTTCCTGCAGGGCGAGCTGGGCGACCCGCCCGCCGGGTGGCCGGAGCCGTTCCGCACCCGCGCGCTGGAAGGCCGCACCACCACCCGCAAGCTCGCCGAGCTGTCCGCCGAGGACCGCGACGGGCTGGTCAACGACCGGCGCAACACGCTCAACCGGCTGATGTTCGCCAAGCCCACCAAGGAGTTCCAGGACCACCGCGACGCCTACGGCGACACCTCGCTGCTGCGCAGCAAGGACTTCTTCTACGGCCTCAAGCCGGGGGAGGAGTACTCGGTGGACCTCGAGCCCGGCGTGCGGCTGCTCATCGGCCTGGAGGCCATCAGCGAACCTGACGAGCGCGGCATGCGCACCGTGATGGCGGTGCTCAACGGGCAGCTGCGGCCCATCCAGGTCCGCGACCGCTCGGTGGCCAGCGACCTGCCGGTCGCCGAGAAGGCCGACCGCGGCAACCCGGGTCACGTCCCCGCCCCGTTCGCGGGCGTGGTCACCCTCGCCGTCGCCGAAGGTGACGCCGTCGAGTCGGGCGAGACGGTCGCCACGATCGAGGCGATGAAGATGGAGGCCGCCATCACCGCTCCGCAGAGCGGTCAGGTCAAGCGCCTGGCCATCGGCGCGGTGCAGCAGGTCGAGGGCGGCGACCTCATCATCGAGCTCGGCTGACCCACCCTGCCGGACCCCGCGTAGCGGGCCGCTTCCCCCACGGGAGGCGGCCCGCTTCGTCTGCTGCACCCGAATTTCGCGCGAAATTCGAACGCCTCACCCGCGTTCGGGCGTGTACCCGCAGGTCAGGGTGCTGCCCCGGCTGGTGGTTCGAACTTCGCGCGAAATTCGACTTGGATGCCGGGCCCTCGAATTTCGCGCGAAATTGGGAAGGTCTGCAGGTGGAGTGATCTTCGGTCGAGGGCGCGCTGGTTCTGGTCGAGTGCGGGCCGGGACCCGGAGCGTCGGCCCAGGCGTTCGAGCGGATCGACGGTCAGTAGCCGGCCTCGGACCAGGAAGCGAGGATCTCGGTGACCTGTTCCCGCTGCTGCGGGGACAAGCTGCCGGCCGGTGGCCGGACACCCGCACCGCACAAGCCCTGCTGGGCCAAGGCCTCCTTGACCACGGCGACGTTGCAGGCCGTGGCGTCCTCGGCGCGCATCTTCTCGAACGGGGCGATCAGCGACCACAACCGCCGGACCTGCTCCCGGTCGCCGGAGCGCAGGGCGGCCAGGTAGTCCAGCGAGAGCGTCGGGGCGACGTTGACCCCGCCCGAGGTGAACCCGGCCGCGCCCAGCGGCCAGAACGACGGTGCCCACCGCTCGGCGAGCCCGCACGACCAGGCCACCCGGTCCGCGCCCAGCGAGGCGCAGATGTCGCCGAAGCGCAGCGGATCCGGCACCGCGTACTTGATGCCGACCACGTTCGGGCAGGCGTCGAACAGCGAGCCCAGCGCATCGGCACCGATGCGGGCGTCCTTGACGTAGAGCACGAATCCGAGACCGGGCGCGGACTGCGCGACCTCCCGGTTGTAGGCCACCCACCCGGCCACCGACTGGTGCGGGTGCACCGGCTGGTGCAGCATCGCCAGCGGCGCGCCCAGCTGCTGCACCGCCACCGCCATGTCCTTGGCGGTGGCGATGTCGTAGCCGATGCCCGGCATCACCACCGAGCCACCCGCGGCGCTCGCGGCGACCTCGTTGGCGCGCTGCCACTCCTCGCGGGACAGCGCGTAGAACTCGCTGGTGTTGCCGTTGGGCGTGATCACGTGCACCCCGGTCTCGCCCATCCGCGCCACGATCGCCTCGTAGCCGGACCAGTCCGGTGCGCCCGTGCCGTCGAACGGGGTCACGGTGATCGCGGTGACCCCGCGCAGCGCATCAACGCTGGTGACCATCGTCGCTCCGCTCGTCTCAGTGGATGGCCGGTTCGGGTGCGCCGCCGGTGCCTTCGAGGAAGTCGAAGTCGCAGCCCTTGTCGGCCTGGGTGATGTGCTTGGCGAACAACTTGCCGTAGCCGCGCGCGAAGACCGGCTCCGGCTGCTTCCACTCGGCGCGCCTGCGCTCCAGCTCCTCGGCGTCGACGTGCAGGTCCAGCCGACGGCCGGGCACGTCGAGCTCGACGAGGTCGCCGTCGCGGACCAGCGCCAACGGCCCGCCCGCGAACGACTCCGGGGCCACGTGCAGCACGCAGGTGCCGTAGCTGGTGCCGCTCATCCGCGCGTCGGAGATCCGGACCATGTCGGTGACGCCCCGCTGCAGCAGCTTCTTCGGGATCGGCAACATGCCCCACTCCGGCATGCCCGGCCCGCCCAGCGGACCGGCACCGCGCAGGACTAGCACCGAGTTCTCGTCGACGTCGAGGTCGTCGGCGTCGATGCGCGCGTCCATGTCCTCGTAGGAGTCGAAGACGACGGCCTCGCCGGTGTGCCGCAGCAGCTCCGGGCTGGCCGCGCTGGTCTTGATCACGCAGCCGTCGGGTGCCAGCGACCCGCGCAGCACCGCCAGCCCGCCCTGCTCGGACAGCGGGTTGTCGCGGCGGCGGATCACGTCGGCGTCGTGGATCTCGGCGCCGTCGAGGTTCTCGCCGAGCGTCCGGCCGTTGACGGTGACCGCATCGCGGTGCAGCAGCTCGCCGAGCTCGGCCATCAGCCCGCGCAGCCCGCCCGCGTCGTGGAAGTCCTCCATCAGGTAGTCGCCCGAAGGCCGGATGTTGGCCAGCGCCGGGACCACGCGGGACAGCTCGTCGAAGACCTCCAGCGGCAGGTCGACCTCGGCGCGACCGGCCATCGCGACCAGGTGGATCACCGCGTTCGTGGAACCGCCCATCGCCATCACCACCGCGACGGCGTTCTCGAAGGACTCCCGGGTGAGGACCTCGCTCGGCTTGACGTCCTCCCAGACCAGGTCGACGACGCGGCGGCCGGTGGCCACCGCGAGCTGCCGGTGGTTGGAGAACGCCGCCGGGATCGACGAGCCGCCGCTGAGGGTCAGCCCCAGGGCCTCGGCCGCGGCGGTCATCGTCGAGGCGGTGCCCATCGTCATGCAGTGACCGGGCGAGCGGGCGATGCCGTCCTCGATCTCGCCCCACTCCTTCTCGCCGATGGTGCCCGCGCGGCGCTGCGCCCAGTACTTCCAGGTGTCCGAACCGGATCCCAGCGTCACGCCCTTCCAGCGGCCCTTGAGCATCGGACCGGCGGGCAAGAAGATCGACGGCACGTCGACGCTGGTCGCGCCCATGATCAGACCTGGCGTGGTCTTGTCGCAGCCGCCCATCAGCACGCAGCCGTCGATGGGGTAAGAGCGCAGCAGCTCCTCGGTCTCCATCGCCAGCATGTTCCGGTAGAGCATCGTGGTCGGCTTCTGGAACGGCTCCGACAGCGACATCGCCGGCAGCTCCAGCGGGAACCCGCCCGCCTGGTGCACGCCGCGCTTGACGTCCTCGACGCGCTCGCGGAAGTGCGTGTGGCACGGGTTGATGTCGCTCCAGGTGTTGACGATGCCGATCACCGGCCTGCCCGAGTAGTCCTCGGCGTCGTAGCCCATCTGCTTGGCGCGGGACTTGTGCCCGAACGAGCGCATGGTGTCCACGCCGAACCAGCGGTGGCTGCGCAGCTGCTCGGCGGTGAGCCTGGGACGGGACATGGCCGGCGAGCTCCCTTCCGGTGTCTGGAACTTCGCTGTTCGTGCGACTTGACTGGAGATCGTGCTGGGGCCGGGGCTTGCTCGTGCGGTATATGATATCTCAGACGTCCGACGATGCGAAGGGTCGAAGATGGTGAGCACCCCGGTCAAGGCATCCGATCCGCTCCCGGAGGGCACGCGGGAGGCGCTGCGCTACGCCAGCACGGCGACCATCACCACGCAGCTGCTCTCGCGCGGCCTGCGCAACCAGTTCATGCAGGGCGTGCGCGCGCTGAACCCCGCGCAGGTCAACATGGTCGGCGTCGCCTTCACGCTGCGCTTCATCCCCGCGCGCGAGGACATCGACGTGCTCTCGGTGTTCCAGGACTACGACCACCCGCAGCGCAAGGCCGTGGAATCGGTGAGCCCCGGTGAGGTGCTGGTCATCGACTCGCGCGGGCAGCAGCGCGCCGCCTCGCTCGGCCACATCCTGGCCACGCGGCTGCTGCACCGGGGCTGCGCGGGCGTGGTCACCGACGGCTCGGTGCGCGACTCGGACGGCTTCGCGGTGCTGGAGATGCCGACGTTCGCGATGAACCCGTCCGCCAACACCAACCTGATCCAGCACCACGCGGTCGACATGCAGGTCCCCATCGGCTGCGGCGAGGTCGCCGTCTACCCGGGCGACGTGCTCGTCGGCGACTCCGACGGGGTCGTGTGCATCCCGCGCCACTTGGCCGACGAGGTCGCCGAAGCCGCTGCGACCCAAGAACATCTCGAATCGTTCGTCCTGTCCAGGGTGGAATCCGGGCACGCGCTGCGCGGCACGTACCCGCCGGACGAGACGACCCGCGCCGCCTACGAGGCATGGGCCGCCGAAAACCCCTGGCGATGGCCCATTCCCGGTTCGACCCCGTCGTGAAGGAGGCGTGAGGTGCGGGTTTCCGCTGGAGCAGTGCGCGAGCTGATCGTCGACGTCCTCACCGCGTGGGGCATGGACCGCGACCTGGCCGACATCACCGCCGAGGTGATGGCCGAAACCGACCTGGCGGGCATCGACTCGCACGGCGTGTCGATGCTGATGACCTACGAGCAGTTCCGCGCCGAAGGCAGGATCGACCTGCGCGCCCGGCCCTCCGTGGTGCGCGAGGACGCCGCATCGGCGCTGGTCGACGCGCACGGCGGCATCGGGCACCCGGCGAGCGAGTTCGCCATGCGGATGGCCGTCGACAAGGCCAAGACCGGCACCGTCGGCGTGGTCTCGGTGGTCAACTCGCACCACTTCGGCGCCGCCGGCCACTACGCCGAGATGGCCGCGCGGCAGGGCGTGCTCGGCCTGGTCACCAGCTCGGCCAACCTGCCCGCCTCCCCGCCGACCGGATCGGTGGTGCCGATGCTGGCCACCAACCCGATCGCGTTCGCCGCACCGGCCCAGCGCAACCCGCACTTCCTGCTCGACATCGCCACCACCACGGCCGCCGTCAACAAGGTCAAGGTCTACGACTTCCACGGAACTCCCCTCCCGGAGGGCTGGGTGGTCGACGCCTACGCCCGTCCGGTGACCGATGCGGGCCGGGCGCTGGGCATCCTGCGCGACGACGACATCGGCGGGCTGACCCCGCTCGGCGGAACAGCGGAGATGGGTTCGCACAAGGGCTACGGGCTGAGCATGATGGCGCACGTCCTGGCCGCCACGCTGTGCGGCGGAGCGTTCCCGGCGAGCCGGAAACCCGAGGACCCGCACAACATCGGGCACTTCTTCCTCGCCATCGACCCGAGCGGTTTCCGCCCGCCCGGCGAGTTCGAGGACGACCTCGACGACGCCATCGACCAGCTGCACGCGACACCACCGCTCAGCCCGGACGAACCCGTCCGGGTGGCGGGGGACCCGCAGGCCGTTGCCCGGGAAGAGCGCTCCCGGCTGGGGATTCCGATGCCGGACACCCTCCTCGAGCAGCTGCGCGGGGTCGCCGAACGCGCCGGGGTGCGGTCAGCTCTCTAAGAAGTCGCCGAGCCTGGCGTCCGCGGTGAGCACGTCGGGATCGGTGCGCACGTCCAGCACGCATGGGCGGTCCTCGGCCAGCGCCGCCCTGATCGCCGGCTCCAGCTGCTCGCGGGTGTCGACGGTGTGCCCGGCGGCTCCGAGGCTGCGCGCCCAGGCCGCGAAGTCCACCGCGCCGATGTCCACCGCGGACATCGAGCGGCTGCTCTTGACCTGGTGCAGCGCGATCGTGCCGTACAGGCCGTTCTGGAACACCACCACGACGATGGGAGCCGCGTGCCGCACCGCCGTCTCGATCTCCTGGCCGGTCATCAGCGCGCCGCCGTCACCGACCATCGCGAGCACCGCGCGCTCGGGCGCGACGAGCTTGGCGGCCACGGCCGAGGGGACCGCGTAGCCCATCGCCCCGTTGCAGGGGCCGAGCTGCGTGCGCGGCTCGGTGAAGCCCCAGTAGCGGTGCGCGAACCCGGAGAAGTTGCCCGCGTCGTTGGTGACCACCGCGTCGCGCGGCGCGAGCTCGCGCAGCGCGCGCACCACCTCCGTCGGGTGCAGCGCCGACCCGGGCGCGAAATCAGGTGGGGTCATGAACTCGCGGGCCGCGGCGTGCGCGGCCGACCAGTCCCGCTGCCTCGCCGGTGCCTTCGCGCGCAGCTCGGCGAGCGCCGACGGCGGCAGCTGGAGGTGTTCCTGCTCGACCAGCGGGAACCGGAAGCCCTGGCTGGTCACCTCGTCGAGCCGCATGCCGACGGTGAGCACCACGTCGGCGTTCTCCAGCGCCTTGAGCTGCGCGTCCGGCACCGACAGGCCCAGGTGCCCGGCAAACTGGGGGTGGTCCTCCGGGAAGGAGTCCTGGCGCCGGAAACCCGTGTAGACCGCGAGCCCGAGCGCTTCGGCGGTGGCGACCAGCTCGCGGTGGCTCTCGGGATCGCGGGCGCCGGCGATCATCACCGGACTGCGCGCCGCGCCGAGGCGTTCGGCCGCCCCGGCGACGTCGGGTGCTTCGGCCGGAACCGCTTCGGGAACCGGGAGCGGACCGGGGAAGGGCTCGTCCCAGAAGTCGCTGGGCACCGCCACCACGGCCGGACCCGGACGCGGGCCGGTGGCCTGCGCCAGGGCCTCGGCGACCAGGCCCGGCACCTCGGCGGCGGTGCTGGGCTGCGCGGACCAGTTCGCCAGATGTGCGTACATCGCGGCCAGGTCGACCTCCTGGAAGCTCTCGCGGCCCAGCTTGGTCGAGGGCACCTGCCCGAGCAGCACCACCATCGGGGTGTGGTCCTGCCGCGCGGTGTGCACGCCGATCGACAGGTTCGTGGCGCCCGGGCCGCGACTGGCCATCGCCACCGCGGGGACGCCGCGCAACTTGCCGCACGCCTCCGCCATGAACGCCGCGCCGCTCTCGTGCCGCGTGGAAACCAGCGTCAGCTCCGGGGATTCGCTGAACGCGTCGAGCAACCCCAGGAACGACTCGCCGGGCACGGTGAAGCCGTGTTCGACCCCCGCGTCGGCGAGCACGCGGGCCACGGCCTGAGCGACTGTACGCATGGTTCCCTCGCAGTGTCCGATCCCGGAGCAGCATGAGATATCATACACCAACCGGCGCTCGAGACGCGGAATTCGCTGGTCGCCCGGCCGTGTCGGGCGCTGTTGATATATCATCGAGGGCGTGACACAGCTGGCCAGCGATTCCTCCGGACTGCGTCCCCTGAACGGGCCCGCCAGCCGCACCGACCTGGTCGCGGATTCCATCCGCAACGCGATCCTGGCCGGTGAGCTGCGCCCCGGGGAGACGCTGGTCGAGCGGCGCCTGTCCGAGCTGCTCGGCGTGTCGAAGACACCGGTGCGCGAGGCCCTGATCGGCATGGCGCACACCGGCCTGGTCACGGTGGTGCCGAACAAGGGGATCACCGTCCGCCGGCTCGACCTCGAAGACGTCCGCAAGGTCTACGAAGTCCGCAGGTTGCTGGAGCCGTGGGCCGCCAAGATGACCACCCGCAGCGGGTCGACCGACGTGGTGCAGCGCGCGCAGGAGGCGCTCAACGAAGCCGCCGGGCTGCTCAGCGCGGGCAACAACCACCAGTTGAGCATGGCCAACCGCCGCTTCCACCGGTCGCTGTACGCCGGCTGCGGCAACGCCCTGGTCATCGACCAGCTCGACGACCTGCAGGACCTCACCGCGCTCGGTGTCGTGAACCTGCTGTGGGACCGCTGGCCCACCTGGCGCGAGGAATTCGTCGAGCACGCCGAGATCCTGGCCGCCGTCAACGACGGCAACGACGACGAAGCCGAACGCCTCGTCCGCGAGCACATCCAGAAGTCCCTCACGAACCTTGAAGCGGCCGAGAAGGCCGACTCCTGAACGGCGGCGGGCCCCGCCCGCACCGGACGAGGCCCGCCGTCGCTCACCCGAACATCGGTCTCTGCTCGTCCAAGGGCTTGACCTTCACGACGAACGCGTAGAAGAACGCGCCGAGCACGCACATCGCGCCGGCGAACACCAGCGGCCACACGTAGGCGAACTGCCCGGTGCCGAGCAGGAACCCGATCACGATCGGCCCGATGATCCCGCCCAGCTGCGAGCCGAAGTTCTGCACCCCGGTCAGCGACGCCACGTTGCGCGGCGTGGGTGCCACGTCCGCCGGGAGCGACAGCAGCGCGCCCGTGGACACCGCAGCGCTGCAGTAGGACACCGTCAGGAACACCAACGCCCACACCGGGTTCGGGGCGATCGACGCGAGCGCGATCGTCGAAGCCCCGAGCATGCCGATCACCAGCGGGATCTTGCGCGCCATCGCCAGCGGGGTGCCGCGCCGAACCAGCCAGTCGGAGAACAATCCGCCGACCCAGTTCGCCACCATCGCCGCCAAACCCGGGATCGCGCCGAACAAACCGAGCTCCAGCAGCGAGAAACCCTGCTGGTTGACCAGGAAGTCCGGGTACCAGGTGATGAAGAAGTAGATGATCACGCCGCGGCAGGTGTACCCGGCCACCAGCGCCCAGGTCGTGGAGTAGCGGAACAGGTCCCGCCACTTCATCGGCTGCTTGCCGCCCTCGTCGAGCTCCTTCTCCTCGGTGCGACCGCCGCCCTGCTCGATGTAGTCGATCTCGGCCTGGTTGGCCCACTTCTGCCGCCGCGGTGAGCGGTAGACCAGCAGCCACACCACGACCCACACCAGGCCCAGCGCGCCGGTGACCACGAACGAGCCGCGCCAGCCGACCAGCGCGATCAGCAGCGTCACCAGCGGAACCGACAGCGCGCTGCCGAACTCCGAACCGGTGTCGAAGATCGACGACGCGAAAGCCCGCTCCTTGCGCGGGAACCACTCCGACACCACTCGCGCGTTGGCCGACTGCACCGGTGCCTCGCCGACGCCCAGTGCCAGCCTGCACCCGATCACCCCGGCGAATCCCCTGGTCAACGCGGTTGCCGCGGTGCCCAGCGACCACCACACCACGGCGATCGCGTAGAGGGCTCGGGGTCCGTAGCGGTCCATCAGCCAGCCGCCCGGCAGCTGGAAGATCGCGTAGGTCCAGAAGAACGACGACAGCATGATGCCCTTGAGCTCGTCGGAGAACTGGAGCTCCTGCTGCATGGAATCGCTGGCGACGCTGAGGTTCGCGCGGTCGATGTAGGCGATGGCCGTCGCCAGGGCGACCAGGACGACCATCAGCCAGCGGACCTGGGACCGCTTGCCGGTGGGCTTCGTTGCGCTTGCCGTGGACATGGCGGGTTCGTGCATGCAACCACCCCGTCGTGACGCATGATATCTCATATCCCACGCTAAGTGCGCTGCGTCACCCGGTCAACCGCCGTGGCCCTCGCGGAGCGGCGAGGCGGAACGGCTCGCCGTCGAGCCGCTTCCCCTCGCCGCTCGCCCCTCAGCTGGGCTTGATGACCGTGAGGAGCTGGGTGGCCCGGCTGAGGGCGACGTAGAGGGCCCGCCGGCCGGTGGTGGATTCCGCGGCCAGGCCGTCGGGGTCGACGACCGCCACCGCGTCGTACTCCATGCCCTTGGAATCGAGGCTGCCGACCACCCGCAGCCGCGGGTCGTCCACATCGGACAACCAGGCCCGGACCTCGTCCCGGCGGGACATCGTGGTGATCACGCCGATCGTCCCCTCGGCGCGCTGCAGCAGGTCGAGCGCCGTGTCCCGGGTCGTGCCGGCGAGCTCGCCGGCCGGGACCTCGCGCACGTCCGGGTCGATGCCCGTGGTGCGCACCGCCGTCGGCAGGTCGTCCGGGTCGACCAGGTCGCGGACCGCGTCCGAGGCGTGGTCGAAGATCTCCGCCGAGTTCCGGTAGTTCGTGCGCAGCGTGAACCGGCGGTGCGTGCGCTGGGCGCTGAGCGCCTCTTCGCGGGCCGTGGCGGCCTCGGACGGGTCCGGCCAGGAGGACTGCACCGGGTCACCCACGATCGTCCAGCTCGCGTGCCTGCCGCGACGGCCGACCATCCGCCACTGCATCGGCGAGAGGTCCTGCGCCTCGTCGATCACCACGTGCGCGTACTCGTCGTAGTTGACCGCGCGGCGCGGCTGCTCGGACTCCGGCTCGCTGCGGCCCGGCCGCTTCGGCGGCGGGCCGATCATCGTCCGCAGCTCGTCGATCAGCGCGATGTCGGCCACCGTCCACTCGGAGACCTCCGCCCACGACTTCGCCAGCACGTCGACCTCCTCGGCCGCCAGCAGCCGCCGCGCCGCGCGGGCCAGGCGTTCCGGATCGGACAGCCAGCGCAGCACCTGCATCGGGTACAGCGCGGGCCACCAGGCGACCAGGAAGCGGTGGAACTCGATGCGCTCGCCGATCTCGCTGATCAGCTGGTCGCGGTCGGGCTGGAAGTCCCCGCCCGCCAGTCCCCGGGCCTGCTGCCACAGGGCTTCCAGCAGCGCGTCGGCCGCCTTCATCCGCATCTTGTTCGGCTGCGCGCCCTTGTTGTGCAGGGTGCGGCGGATCCGCTTGAGCTCGTCGGCCTCCAGCTTGAGCACCGCGCCCCGGTAGAACAGCTGCAGCGCGTCGGGAGCTTCGGGCGGCGGCAGGCGCAGCGCGCGGCGCAGCACCTTGACCATGCGGGAGGAGCCCTTGATCTCGGCGGTGCGCGGATCGTCGATCGTGGCGGTGCTGATGCCGTCGAGCACCTCGCCGAGCGCGCGCAGCTCCACGTTGTGCTCGCCCATCGACGGCAACACCCGCGAGATGTAGCTCATGAACACCGGCGACGGGCCGATGACCAGCACACCCGGGCCGCCGAGCTTGCGCTGCTCCCGGTACAGCAGGTAGGCGGCGCGGTGCAGCGCGACGGCGGTCTTGCCGGTGCCGGGGCCGCCGGTGATCTCGGTGACACCGCTCTCGGGCGCCCGGATCGCCTCGTCCTGCTCCTTCTGGATGGTGGCCACGATGTTGCGCATGGTCTCGCCGCGCGAGCGGGTCAAGGCCGCCATCAGCGCGCCGTCACCGATCACCCGCATGTCGGACGGGGCGCGGTCGGGGTCGAGCAGGTCGTCGGAGACGTCGACCACCTGCTCCCGCGAGCAGCGGATGACCCGGCGCCGGACCACGTCCTGCGCGTGCTCGGGCGTGGCCTGGTAGAAGGCGGCGGCCAGCGGCGCGCGCCAGTCCACCAGCAGGTTGTCGAAGCGCTGGTCGCGGATGCCCAGCCGGCCGATGTGCACCGCGTCGCCGGTGCCCAGGTCCAGGCGGCCGAACACCAGGCCCTCGGACTCGGCGTTGAGCGCCTGCAGCGTCCGGTTGGCGTGGTGGAGCATCACGTCGCGTTCGTTGAGCGCCTCGGGCGTGGCTTCCCGCCCGTACTCGTAGCTCTTGTCGCGCATCGCCTCGGCTTCGGAGCGCAGCTCGTCGAGCCGGGCGTAGACGCGGTCCACGTGCTCCTGCTCGACCGCGATCTCGGCCTGCTTTTCGGATGCTTCGGACACCTGTGACTTTCTCCCGGTCTGGCGCGGTGGGCAGACCTAACAGACTACGCGCGATCCCGTGCCGCCCAACGCGTCCCGCCTGCCGTCGGGGGAGGTCGGCGGGCGTAACATGCGCACTGGCGGCAGACCCGCGAAACACCTGCCCACCGGCGGTGCGCGACGATGTGCGGGTGACGCGGATCGTGGCGGGGAGCGCGGGCGGCCGACGCCTGGAAGTACCCCCGAAGGGAACCAGGCCGACCTCCGAGCGGGTGCGCGAGGCGCTGTTCAACTCGCTGGAGACGATGCTCGACATCGACGGCCTGCGGGTGCTCGACCTCTACGGCGGTTCCGGGGCCCTCGGCCTGGAGGCGCTCTCGCGCGGCGCCGGGCACGCCACCTTCGTCGAGGCCGATCGCCGGGCGGCCCAGATCCTCAAGCGCAACGCCACCGCACTCGGTTTCCGCGACGTGCGGGTCGAGCAGGCCAAGGCCGAGGTGCTGACGGCCACCGCGACCGCCGAGCCGTTCGACGTGGTCCTGGCCGACCCGCCCTACGACCTGCCCGCTGAGCTGCTGCAACGCGTGCTGGACGGGCTCGTGGCCAACGGCTGGGTCGGCCCGGGCAGCGTGGTGATCGTCGAACGCGCGGTCCGCAGCGGCGACCCGGATTGGCCCGCGCCGCTCGACGCGCTGCGTTCGAAGCGCTACGGCGACACCGCGGTGCACTGGGCGGTGATCGACCAGCGGTGAGCCGGGACACGTCATCCTGGGGGTTCGGTGACCAGGCTGCTAACGTCCCAGCACATGAGGCGTGCGGTATGTCCAGGTTCTTACGACCCCGTCACCAACGGTCATCTGGACATCATCGAGCGAGCGTCCGGCCTGTTCGATGAGGTCGTCGTTGCGGTACTGATCAACAAGAGCAAGAAGGGCCTGTTCTCCGTTGACGAGCGCCTCGAAATGCTGCGCGAGGTCACCGCGCAGTGGCCCAACGTGCGCATCGACTCCTGGCACGGCCTGCTGGTCGACTACTGCAAGGCCAACGAGATCGGCGCGATCGTCAAGGGCCTGCGGGCGGTGAGCGACTTCGACTACGAGCTGCAGATGGCGCAGATGAACCAGCAGCTGTCCGGGGTCGAGACGATGTTCATGTCGACCAACCCGCTCTACAGCTTCCTGGCGTCGTCGCTGGTCAAGGAGGTCGCCACCTACGGCGGCGACGTCTCCAACCTGCTGCCGCCGAAGATCGAGCAGCGGCTCCGCGAGCGCATCGCCGAGAACGGTTAACCTCCGCGGCACCAACGGGTCACGCGGTTTTCGGCGAATCGTGCGCCGCTGACTTCGGGTTCCCGCCATTTCCGCTGGGTGACGGGTTGATCCCGTTAGCGTGATCGCCATGACGAAGTCAGTGCAGATCTTGCTGGCCGCCCTGCTCGCCGTGGCGGGGCTCGTCGGCTTCCAGTCCAGCGCCTTCTCCGCCGCCGCTCCGGCCGCCGTCGCGCAGGCCGAATGCGGGGACACCACCGGATTCGAACAGGTCAACCTGTCGGCCCTGCCGCCCGAGGCCGCCGAGACGGTCGAGCTCATCAAGGCGGGCGGGCCCTTCCCGTACCCCGAGGACGGCCAGACCTTCGGCAACCGCGAAGGCCTCCTGCCGGACTGCGCGGACGGGTACTACAAGGAGTACACCGTCGAGACCCCCGGCAGCGACGACCGAGGCGCCCGCCGCTTCGTCGTCGGCGAAGCCGGCGAGTTCTTCTGGACCGAAGACCACTACGAGAGCTTCGCCATCACCAACATCAACGCCTAGTTCCCGCGATCGTTTGCTCAGCGGTGCGGCTGCGCCGCTTGCGCGCGAGAGAGGCTGAGCCCGGAGCGAGGGAACCTTCCTGCCACTCGTGGTGGCGGGAAGGTTCCCTCGTTCTCCGGGTGGTGGCTTGACACGCGGATGGCGGATTTCCCCCGGGTACGGGCCCCGCGCAGGCAGACTGGGAGGGGAACGGCCCGTGATCGGCATCGCGCGGCGTTCTGACATGCTTGAGCGGCGCGGCGCTGAACGACTGCAGGGAGATCATGGTGTACCGGGTGTTCGAGGCCCTCGACGAGCTGGTCACGATCGTCGAAGAGGCGCGTGGCGTCCCCATGACCTCGGGTTGTGTGGTGCCCCGCGGTGACGTGCTGGAACTGCTCGACGACGTGCGGGACGCGATCCCGCAGGAGCTCGACGACGCGCAGGACGTGCTGGACCACCGCGACGAGGTGGTCACCAAGGCGCAGACCGAGGCCGACAAGTCGGTGGCCGAGGCCCGTTCCGAGGCGGAGCGCACCCTCGCCGAGGCCCGCGCCGAGGCCGAGCAGCTGCTCGCCGAGGCCCGCGAGCAGGCCGACCACATGCTGTCGGACGCGCGCGGCCAGGCCGAGCAGACCGTCACCGCTGGTCGTCGCGAGTACGAGGACTACGTCTCCCGCGCCCAGTCCGAGGCCGACCGCATGGTGCAGGCCGGGCGCGCCGCCTACGAGCAGTCGGTGCACGAGGGCAAGGCCGAGCAGGCCCGCCTGGTCACCGACACCGAGGTGGCGCAGGCCGCCAGCAACGAGGCCAAGCGCATCGTGGAGGAGGCCAACGAGGAGGCCGAGCGGCTGCGCAGCGAGTGCGACGCCTACGTCGACTCCCGCCTGGCCGACTTCGAGGACCTGCTCGGCCGCACCCTCCGCACCGTCGGCAAGGGCCGCCAGCAACTCCGCAGCCCGATGGGCGCTCCGTTCGACTACGAGGAGTGGCAGCCCTCAGCGGGCGCCAACTGATCTGCCCTGCTGGGTGGCGCGTCGCTGAACAGGGGCTGGTGTCGTTCGCGACCGGGCGTCACGTACGCTGGGAGGGCTGACTTGGGGCTCGCTGCCCGATCCGTCGGGTTCTGCTCTCAACGTCGGCCACCTGCCCATTCATCAAGCACCGAAATCCGTGATGTCTCAGAGCCATGAAACGCGCACTGCGCAAGCCGGCCCTTGGGTGATCGACACCCGGGAAATCGGCCACCGGGCCGGTAGCAGCCGTGCCTACACGCGCAAGGCCCCGGCACCGGCCGGCTTCGGGCTGGACATGATCAAGGTGCCCGAGGGCGAGCCGGTGGAGCTTGACCTGCTGGCCGAGTCCGTGGTGGAGGGCGTGTTGGTGTCGGGCACGGCGTCGGCCCGGCTGACCGGCGAATGCGTCCGCTGCCTGGACCCCGTCTCCGAGGAGATCGAGATCGAGGTCCGGGAGCTGTTCGCCTACCCGGACAGCGCTACCGACACCAGCACCGATGACGACGAGGTGGAGCGGGTCGTGGACGACCTGATCGACCTCGAACCGGTGGTGCGGGACGCGATGCTGCTGTCGCTTCCCTCGGCACCGTTGTGCTCGCCGGACTGCCAGGGGCTGTGCTCCGGGTGCGGCGTGAAGTGGGCCGAACTCGCCCCCGAGCACACGCATGAGACCATTGATCCTCGCTGGGCCGCGCTTCAAGAGCGGTTCGGCGGTACCGAAGAGGAGAAGTAGTCGTGGCCGTCCCGAAGCGCAAGATGTCCCGGGCCAACACCCGTCACCGCCGTTCGTCGTGGAAGACCTCGGCGCCGACGCTGGTCGAGTGCTCGAACCGCTCCTGCCGTGAGCAGAAGCTGCCGCACGTCGTCTGCCCGGCCTGCGGTCAGTACGACGGCCGTCAGGTCGTCCAGCCCGCCTGAGCGGCGGTCACGTAGTGGGGGGAAAGCAGTCGCGAGCTCGGCAGGTGGATCGGGCTCCGTTGTTGGCAGCGCTCGGCGTCGAACTGGACGCCGAGCTGCTCACCCTTGCCCTCACCCACCGTTCGTACGCGTACGAGAACGGCGGTCTGCCGCCGAACGAGCGGCTGGAGTTCCTCGGCGACGCGGTGCTCGGCCTGGTGATCACCGATCACCTCTACAACGAGCACCCGGACCTGCCGGAGGGGCAGCTCGCGAAGCTGCGCGCCAGCGTGGTCAACATGCACGCGCTGGCCGGAGTGGCGCGCGGGCTCGGTGAGGGCGGACTCGGCGAGTACCTGCTGCTGGGTCGTGGCGAGGAGCTCACGGGGGGCCGTGACAAGGCGAGCATCCTCGCGGACGGCCTGGAGGCGGTGCTCGGCGCCGTCTACCTGGCGGAGGGCATCGACGTCGCGCGCGCCGTCGTGCACAAGCTCTTCCAGCCGTTGCTGGCCGAGGCGCCGCAGCGCGGCGCCGGCCTGGACTGGAAGACCAGCCTGCAGGAGCTGACCGCCTCCGCGGCTCTCGGCGTGCCCGAGTACCGCGTCGAGGAGGAGGGCCCGGACCACCGCAAGGAGTTCAGCGCCTTCGTCGCCGTCGGCGGCCAGACCTACGGTCGCGGCGACGGCCGCACCAAGAAGGAAGCCGAGCAGAAGGCGGCCGAAGCGGCCTGGCGCCAGCTCAACGAGCAGGTCAACGCCGCCGCCCCGGCCGAAGAGGGCTCGGCGGCCGATTCCGCGTCGTGAGTTCGCGGATCTTCGCTTGAGAGGGGCGTGATCAGGGGCAAGGTCCCTGATCACGCCTTTTTTCACGCCCGCTTCCGGCGGGCTTCCCGGCGTGGGCCAGGATGTGCTCGTGCCTGAGTTGCCCGAGGTCGAGGTGGTCCGCCGCGGTGTTGCCGAACACGCCGCGGGCCGGAAGCTCTCCAGCGTCGAAGTCCTGCACCCGCGCGCCGTCCGCCGCCACGTTCCCGGTGCGCAGGACCTCGCGGCCCGGCTCGCCGGGCGGGTGCTCACCGCGGCCCGGCGGCGCGGCAAGTACCTGTGGATCGAACTCGGCGACGGCTCGGAGGAGACCGACGGCGAAGCCCTCGTCGTGCACCTGGGCATGAGCGGGCAGCTGCTCGTGCAGCCCACCGACGCACCCGACGAGAAGCACCTGCGGGTGCGGATGCGGTTCGCCGACGGTGGCCCTGAGCTGCGGTTCGTCGACCAGCGCACCTTCGGCGGGCTGCAGCTGGCCGAACTCGTCGAGGTCGACGGCGTCGCACTGCCGGAGCCGGTCGCGCACATCGCCCCGGACCCGCTGGAACCGGTGTTCGACCTGGCGAGGCTGACCGAGCGGCTGCGTTCCCGCCGCACCGGCATCAAGCGCGCCCTGCTGGACCAGAGCCTGGTGTCCGGCATCGGCAACATCTACGCCGACGAGGCCCTGTGGCGGGCCAAGCTGCACTGGGCCCGCCCGACCTCCACCATGACGCGCCCGAAGGTCCGCGAGCTGTTCCAGGCCGTCACCGACGTCATCGGCGAAGCGCTGCACGCGGGCGGAACTTCCTTCGACGCGCTGTACGTCAACGTCAACGGTGAATCGGGCTACTTCGACCGCGCGCTCGCGGTCTACGGCCAGGGCGGAAACCCGTGCCCGCGTTGCGGAGCCACGATCCGCCGCGACCCCTGGATGAACCGCTCCGCCTACACCTGCCCGGTCTGCCAGCCCAAACCTCGCAACGCGCACGTGTGAGTCCCGCCGCCCCTCGGCGGTCGTGGAGGTGCGTGGTGGACGAGGCGTTGCCGCCGTACTCGGCGGGGTCGACGATCGTGCAGCGCTGGGCGCCCCAGCCCATCGAGGCGTCCACCACGGCCGCGTCGACGTCGCCGCCCATGCTGCGCACACCCGATGAACCGCTGGTCCACACGTACCGGAGTTCGCCGGCGGCGACGTGCTGCTGGAGCTGCTCGACGGTCGGGGCCAGGTCGTTGCCGTTGTAGCCGCCGACGGCCATCACGGACTGGCCGGTCTCCAGGATTCCCGGTGCCACGACCCCGTCGCCTGGCTGGTTGCCGTCGTGGCGCATCCCGGCTGCACGCCGTGGGCGCGCTTCGCTGCACGTCCGCCGGGCGGCGACTCCCAGCCGATTCCCAGCTTCCGCCAACGGGACTCGCACCTGCGTCCGGCTTGATGGATGCGGAACCGGATGAGAGGTGGTGGGAGATGAGTGCCGTGCCGCAGCTCGGCGCCGAGGAAGCGCAGCGCGCGCCGAACCGGACCGCGACGGTCGACGTGGTGATCCCGGTCTACAACGAGGAACGTTCCCTTCCCGGCTGCCTGGAAGTGCTGAGCAGGCACCTGGGCGAAGGGTTCCCCTTCTCGTGGTCGATCACCGTCGTCGACAACGCCAGCACGGACTCGACGCTGGACGTGGCGCACGGGCTGGCCCGGGAGATGCCCAACGTGCGGGTGCTGCACCTGGACCGCAAGGGGCGCGGCCTGGCGTTGCGCACCGCGTGGGGCTACAGCGACGCCGACGTCGTGGTGTACATGGACGTCGACCTGTCGACGGGGCTGGACGCCCTGTTGCCGCTGGTCGCGCCGCTGGTCAACGGGCACTCCGACCTGGCCGTCGGTTCCCGGCTGGCACCCGGCGCGCGGACCGTCCGCGGCGGGAAGCGGGAGATGATCTCCCGCGGCTACAACAAGATGGTCAGGTGGAGCCACGGGGCGCGGTTCACCGACGCCCAGTGCGGGTTCAAGGCGGCGCGCACCGAGGTCGTCCGCCCGCTGCTGCGCCAGGTGCGCGACGACTCGTGGTTCTTCGACACCGAACTGCTGCTGCTGGCCGAGCACAACGGCCTGCGGGTGCACGAGGTGCCGGTGGACTGGGTCGAGGACGTCGACACGCGGGTGAACGTGGTGCGCACCGCCACCGACGACATCGCGGGGCTGGTGCGGGTCGCGCGCGCGAAGATCACCGGGGCCGCGCGGGTTCCGGGACTCCCGCAACGCCCCGAGCCGCGCGCCGCGCACCCGCAGGCGGTGCTGGCCCAGCGGGAGAACGGGCTGCTGTGGCAATTGGTCTCGTTCGGCGCGATCGGCCTGGTGTCCACAGTGCTCACCTCGGTGCTCTACGCCGTGCTGCGCGGCTGGTGGCCTCCGCTGCTGGCGAACCTGGTGGCGCTGACCGCCACCACGCTGTGGAACACCGAGGCCAACCGGCGCTACACGTTCCTGCAGCAGCGCGGCTCGTCCGGGCGGGTGCACGCCCAGGGGCTGATCGTGTTCGCGCTGTACTACGTCGTGACCTCCGGCGCGCTGCTCGGGTTGCACGCCTGCGCGGCGAATCCGTCGCGCTGGCTGGAAGTCCTGGTGCTGGTTCTGTCCTCTGTGGTCGGTACCGCGCTGCGGTTCGTGCTGCTCCGCTCGTGGGTCTTCGCGGCCCCGGCCGAGGAAGGGGAAACCTCGTGATCGCAGTCGAAGAGGCCGTGCCGCAGCGAACGTCCGACGGCGGATCGCCGCCGGTGTGGCATCGGCTCGCGCTGGCCGGGACGTGCGCGCTCGCGGCCGTGCTCTACCTCTGGGGCATCGGGAGTTCCTGGGGCAACGGCTACTACTCGGCGGCCGTGAAGTCGATGGCCTCGAACTTCGAGGCGTTCTTCTTCGGCTCGTTCGACGCCGCCGGAGTGGTGACCGTCGACAAGCCGCCGATGGCCCTGTGGTTGCAGGTGCTGTCGGTGAAGATCTTCGGGTTCGACCAGTTCGCGGTGCTGTTCCCGCAGGTCGTGTGCGGTGTGGCGGCGGTGTTCCTGCTGCACCGGACGGTGCGGCGGTGGGCCGGTGAGAACGCGGCCCTGATCGCCTCGCTGGTGCTGGCGCTGAGCCCGATCACCGTGCTGATCAACCGCGACAACAACCCGGACACCCTGCTGGTGCTGCTGGTGGTGGCCGCCGCGTGGGCGATGACGCGGGCGATCTTCGACCGCCGCTCGACGGGCTGGATCGCGCTGGCCGCGTTCCTGGTCGGCTGCGGGTTCATGACGAAGATGCTGCAGGCCTGGATGGTGCTGCCCGCGTTCGTCGCCGCCTACCTGGTGGGCAGCCACAACGGCTGGGGGCGCAAGGCCCTCGACCTCGTCGTGGCGGCCGCGGTGCTGCTGGTGAGCTCGTTCTGGTGGGTGGTGGCGACCGAGTTGTGGCCTTCGCCCAAGCCCTACATCGGTGGTAGCACCGACGGTTCGGCGTGGGACCTGATTTTCGGCTACAACGGCTTCGGCCGGATCCTCGGCAACAGCGCGGGCAACGGGGGCGGTGGTCCCGGCGGGGGAGGCCCCGGTGGCGGCGGCGGGTTCTCCGGAACGGCCGGTGCGCTGCGGATGTTCAACGAGCAGCTGGCCGGGCAGATCAGCTGGTTGCTCCCGCTGAGCGCGCTGGTGCTGGTCACGGTGCTGGTGCTGGGTGTCCGGCACTGGCGCTCGGGAGGTTCGCTCCAGCGCGGGACGACCGCCGGCTGGGTGTTGTGGGGCGGCTGGCTGGTCGTCATCGGCGTGATGTTCAGCTTCGCCCAGGGCACCATGCACCCCTACTACACGACGATGCTGGCGCCCGCGATCGGCGCGGTCGTCGGTGCCGGGCTGGTCCGGTTCTGGCAGTGGTACCGGCAGCCGGGCGGGCGGGCCTGGTTGCTGCTGCCGGTGGGGGTCGCGATCACCGTGGCTTGGGCGATGGCCGTGGTGGCGAGGGACCTGAGCTGGCACCCGTGGACCGGTTACCTGGCCGTGGGGCTGGGCGTGCTCGCGCTGGTGGTGCTGCTGGTCGGCCGTCGCGGCCGCGCAGGGCTGGCCAAGACCGGGTTCGCGCTGGCGCTGGCGGCGATGCTCACCGTGCCCACCGCGTGGTCGGCGATCGGGGCCGTCTCCGGCGGTACCGGGATGATGGGCGGCGCCAACCCGATGGCCGGACCGCAGACGTCGATGGGCGGTCCCGGTGGCGGACCGCGCGACGGCCGGATGCCGGGCACGAACGGCCAGATGCCTCCCGGGATGAGCGGGCAGATGCCTCCCGGGATGTCGGGTGACGGCGGCCGCCGTGGCGGGATGGGTGGTCCTGGTGGTGCCTCGCTGAGCGCCGACCAGCAGAAGCTCGTCGACTACGTGCGGGCAAACGCGGGTGGCAAGCGGATCCCGCTGGCGGTGGAGGGCGGCGCGAACGGCGCGTCGAGCTACATCATCAACACGGATCTGACCGTGGTCGGCATGGGCGGCTTCATGGGATCCGATGACGCGCCGTCGGTCGCCCAGCTCACCGAGTGGAAGAACAACGGCCAACTCGGCTTCGTCCTGCTGGGCGGCGGCCCGGGCGGCATGATGCGCTCCCACGAGGGCCAGAACGGCCAGGGCCAGGACGGGACGCGGGGCGGTTCCGGTGCGCAGATGCCCGGCGGCGGGCCAGGTGGTCAGGCGGCCACCGACCGGGAGAACTGGGTGAAGCAGAACTGCACCCTCGTCGATCCCGCCACCTACGGCGGCTCGACCGACTCCTCCCAGCAGCTCTACGCCTGCCGGTGACCCGGATTACCGCCGTATTCCGTTGACGGATTACGGCGGTAATCCGGGTCCCGCCGGGTGAGGGACGACACCGGGGCTGGCTTTCAGCGGGCTTCCAGGGTTTTCCCAGGGACGTCGGTGATGCTGGAGGACGTGGTGGAGAGCAGCGGAGCGCGGGTGCTCGTCGTCGACGACGAGCCGAACATCCTGGAACTGCTGGCCGCGGCGCTGCGCCTCAGCGGGTTCGAGGTGCGCGGCGCCGCGACCGGTGCGGAGGCGTTGCGCGCTGCGGCCGAGTTCCGCCCGGACATCGTCGTACTGGACGTGATGCTGCCGGATCGCGACGGGTTCTCCGTCGCCACCGAGCTGCGCAGCGGTGGCAACACCGTGCCGGTGCTGTTCCTGACCGCGCGCGACGCGGTGGAGGATCGCATCGCGGGCCTGACCGCCGGCGGGGACGACTACGTCACCAAACCGTTCAGCCTGGACGAGGTGGTGCTGCGGCTGCGCGCGATCCTGCGGCGGGTCCGCCCCGAGCAGGACGACGACGGGGCCACGTTGCGCTACCAGGACCTGGAGCTCGACGAGGACACCTACGAGGTCCGCCGCGCCGGGCAGCTGGTGAGCCTGTCGCCGACCGAGTTCAAGCTGCTGCGCTACCTGCTGATCAACGCCGAGAAGGTGGTCAGCAAGGTGCAGATCCTGGACCGGGTGTGGAACTACGAGTTCGGCGGTGATTCCCGGATCGTCGAGTCCTACATCAGCTACCTGCGGCGCAAGGTCGACTCCGTCTCGCCGCCGCTGATCCACACCATCCGCGGCGTCGGCTACGTGCTGCGGCTCCCTCCGGAGAACCGATGAAGGTCTTCCGCACGCTGCGCGGGCGGCTGGTGCTGGTGCTGGTGGGAGCGCTGGTTGTGGGCCTGCTGCTGATGGGTTTCACCAGCGTTGCGCTGCTCCACCGGTCGCTGGTGGAGCGCACCGACGACCGCCTCTCGGAGATGTCGCTGCCCTGGGAGGAAGGGCGCATGCCGCCGCCGGACCCGGCGCGCAGGCCGCCCGGCGGCCCTGACCGGGGCGAGCTGCCGACCGAGTTCCGGGTGCTGATCTTCGACCGGGCCGGTGCTCAGGTCGGGGGCACGATCGGCGCCCCGGACGGTGAAACCGGCGGCCCGGCGGTGCTGGATCCCGAGCGCGGCCCGCTGGTCGGCACTGTGCCGGACAAGGCGGGCGGCAGCGACTGGCGGGTGCGGCGGGTGGGGCTCCCGGACGGTCGGACCGCGGTGCTGGCGCTGTCGCTGGGCAACGCGCAGGCGACCGTGCAGCAGCTGGTGATCATCGAACTGGTCGTGGGCGGTGCGGTGCTGCTGGTGCTGGCGATCGCCGCGGCGGGGACGGTCCGGCTCAGCCTGCGCCCGCTGGCGCGCATCGAGGACACCGCCGATGCCATCGCCGCAGGTCAGCTGGACCGCCGGGTGCCGGATCAGGACCCGAGCACCGAGACCGGCAGGCTCGGCGAGGCGCTGAACACGATGCTGGGCCGGCTCACCGACGCGCTGCAGCAGCGGGAGCGATCCGAGGACCGGTTGCGCCGGTTCGTCGCCGACGCCTCGCACGAGCTGCGCACGCCGCTGACCTCGATCCGCGGGTTCGCCGAGCTCTACCGTCGCAGCGAGGACCACCGGCCGGAGGACGTGCGGATGATGATGCGCCGGATCGAGTCGGAGTCGGTGCGGATGGGCGGCCTGGTCGAGGACATGCTGCTGCTGGCCCGGCTCGACCGGGAGCGCACCGTCGACCTGGTCGACCTGGACCTCGTGCCGCTGGTCCGGGACGTCGCGCAGGACGCCCGGGCGCGGGACCCGGAGCGCGAGATCACCTTGAACAGCCCTGATGACCTGCGGGTCCTCGGTGACGGCGCGCGGCTGCGCCAGGTGCTGACCAACCTGGTCAACAACGCCCTGGTGCACACCCCGGCGGGCTCGCCGATCACGGTGGAGGCCGGTCACGCCGCCGCGAGTGATCAGGCCCTCGCGGCGGCGGGGGCCGACCCCGGTCCCGGGACGAGGATGGTCGCGGTCTCGGTCACCGACAGCGGTCCGGGGATTCCCGCCGAGCACGCGGCGAGGATCTTCGACCGCTTCTACCGGGTCGACGACGGCCGCACCCGCGCCGCCGGCGGCACCGGGCTCGGGCTGGCGATCACGGCCGCGCTGGCCCAGGCCCACAACGGCCGGCTCGAACTGCACGCCAACCCCACCGGCGGCAGCACCTTCCGGCTGCTCCTGCCGGTCGGCTGACCGCGCCCGAAGGGGGAGCCGTCGTGCGAGCCGACAGCTCCCCCTTCGGGCTCCAGCGGTTCAGATCTTGATGGTCGGGTTGTGGATGTCGAACCAGACCGCCAGGTCGAGGGCGCGTTCGAAGGTGTAGCGAGCGGCCGTGTCGATGGCGGACGGGTCCTGCTCGACGGCCTGGTCCAGCCAGGTCTTGTTCAGCAGCGACAGCGCCGGGCTGTCGGCCTTGACCAGGTCGCGGACCTGGCGCTGCAGCACCGCCGCGTACTTCGGGTCCTGGGTGGACGGGTACGGGCTCTTGACCCGCTCGACCACCGACTTGGGCAGGGTGTCGGCGGTGGCGTGGCGCAGCAGGCTCTTCTCGCGGCCGTCGAAGGTCTTCAGCGACCACGGGGTGTTGAAGACGTACTCGACCAGGCGGTGGTCGCAGAAGGGCACCCGCACCTCGAGGCCGACCGCCATGCTCATCCGGTCCTTGCGGTCGAGCAGGATCCGCACGAAGCGGGTCAGGTGCAGGTAGCAGATCTCCCGCATCCGGCGCTCCAGGTCGCTCTCCCCGTCGAGGGTGGGGACCTCGCCCAGCGCGGTGCGGTAGCCGTCGGCGATGAACGACGGCATGTCCAGCGCCGCGGTGACCTCGGGGTCGAGCATGTCGAAGCCGCCGCCTTGGCTCTGCACCGCGGCCAGCCACGGGAAGGTGTCGGCCGCGCGCACGTCCGGGTCGTGGAACCACTTGTAGCCGCCGAAGACCTCGTCGGCGGACTCACCGGACAGCGCCACCGTGGAGTGCTGCCGGATCGCCTTGAACAGCAGGTACAGCGACTGGTCCATGTCGCCCAGGCCCATCGGGAAGTCGCGCGCCTGCACGGCCGCGCGGCGCACCTCCGGGTCGGCGAGGGTGTCGGGGTCCAGGACGATGTCCTGGTGCTGCGAGCCGACGTGCTCGGCGACGTCGCGCACGTAGGGGCCGTCCGGTGTGGCGCGCATCGGGTCGGGGACGAAGTTCTCGGTCTGACCGAGGAAGTCGACCGCGAAGCTGCGCACCTGCTCGCCGCTGGAGGCCAGGTGCAGCCCGGAGAGGGCGGTGATGGCGCTGGAGTCGAGGCCGCCGGAGAGCAGCACGCAGCGCGGCACGTCGGAGACCAGCTGGCGCTGCACGATGTCGTCGAGCAGCTCGCGCACGTGCGCCACGGAGGCCTGCTGGTCGTCGGTGTGCTCGGTGGCCTGCAGCTTCCAGTAGGTCTGCTCGCGCAGGCCCTTGCGGTCGAGGGTGACGATCGTGCCCGGCTCGACCTCGCGCATGCCGGCCCACACGGCCTGGCCGGGGGTCTTGACCATGCCGAACAGCTCGCGCACGCCGTCGGCGTCGACGACCTTCTCGGCCAGCGGGTTGGCCAGGATCGCCTTGGGTTCGGAGCCGAAGAGCACGCCGTGCTCGGTGGGGTAGTAGTACAGCGGCTTGATGCCCATCCGGTCGCGGACGAGCAGCAGCTTGTCCTCGCGGGAATCCCAGACGGCGAAGGCGAACATGCCGTTGAGGTGCTCGGCGACCTGGGCGCCCCACTCGAGGTAGCCGTGCAGCACGACCTCGGTGTCGCTGTCGGTGTCGAACCGGTGGCCGCGGCGGCGGAGTTCGTCGCGCAGCTCGGTGAAGTTGTAGGCCTCGCCGCTGTAGACGATGGCGACCTGGCCGCTCTCGGCCTCCATCGGCTGCGCGCCTCCGGGCAGGTCGATGATGGCGAGTCGCCGGTGTCCGAGCGCGGCGTGCCTGCTGACCCAGGTGTCACCCGCGTCCGGGCCACGGCAGGTCATGGTGTCGCACATGGCGTCGACTGTGGAGCGGTGCTCGGTCAGGTCGCGCTGGAAGTCGATCCAGCCGGAGATTCCGCACATTTCCGGATGTATCCCCAATCTCGTTTGTTCCGTGCTGTTTTCGGGCGCCGTGCAGCAAGATTTCCCACGCACCGACTTGTTAGCGACAGTAACGAGATTGTTGCATCGATGAAACCAACTAACGGAGTGAAGTCACCCACCCACAAATCGTTCAGATTCCTCGAAACCGGGAGGAAAACGGCGGCGTCAAGAACGCGTCAAGGCCGCCCGCCACCGCGTCAAGGACTCGTCATGGGCCTCGACCGCGCAGCTCGCCGAGAGCTTGGCTGGCACCAGGACGAGAAATCGAGAGGAGTGACCGGTCGTGGTCGATCTCGCCTTCGCGGCGCTGCTGGTCGGCGGATTCCTGGTGCTGGCGCTGATGCTGCGCGGATTGGAGCGGTTGTGAGCGCCCTGCTCGCCAACGCCATAGGTGGGGCCCTGGCGCTGCTGCTGATCGGGTACCTGCTCGTCGCGCTGGTCCGCCCGGAGAGGTTCTGATGGGACTGCTGCAAGCAGGCCTGCTCGTGGCCGTCCTCGCGGTCGTGCACAAACCCCTCGGGGATTACATGGCTCGCGCCTACACCAGCGAAACCGACTGGCGCGTCGAGAAGATCGTCTACCGCCTGATCGGAGTGGACTCCTCCGCGCGCCAGCGCTGGACCGGCTACGCGGCCGGCGTGCTCGGCTTCTCGCTGGTCTCGATCGCGCTGCTGTACGCGATGCAGCGGCTGCAACCGCTGCTGCCGCTGAGCCTCGGGCGCGGCTCGGTGCCGCCGTCGATGGCCTTCAACACCGCGGTCAGCTTCGTCACCAACACCAACTGGCAGTCCTACGTGCCCGAAGAGGTCCTCGGGCACGGCGTCCAGATGGCCGGGCTGACCGTGCAGAACTTCCTGTCCGCAGCGGTCGGCATGGCCGTCGCGGTCACCCTCGTGCGCGGTTTCGCGGGCGACGGCGGCGACCGGATCGGCAACGTCTTCGTCGACATCACCCGCGGCTGCACCCGGATCCTGCTTCCCATCGCGACCGCGGCCGCGATCGCGCTGGTCGGGCTGGGGGTGGCGATGAGCTTCGCGCCCGGCATCGAGGTGACCGGCCTCGACGGGCAGGCGCGCACCATCGCCACCGCGCCGATCGCCAGCCAGGAGGCCATCAAGGAGCTGGGCACCAACGGCGGCGGTGTGCTCAACGCCAACTCCGCGCACCCGCTGTCCAACCCCGGCGGCGCGTCGAACCTGCTGGAGATCTTCCTGCTGCTGGTCATCCCGGTCTCGCTGACCCGCACCTTCGGCACCATGATCGGTGACCGCCGGCAGGGCCGCGTCCTGCTGTCGGTGATGGGAACCCTGTGGGCGGTGATGCTGGCCGTGACGTGGTGGGCCGAAACGCACCCCAACGGTCCGGCGGCGCTGGCCGCGGGAGCCGCGATGGAGGGCAAGGAAGCGCGCTTCGGCATCGAGGCCTCCGCGCTGTGGGCGGTGAGCACCACCGGGACCTCCACCGGCGCGGTCAACGCGATGCACGACAGCTTCACCGGCCTCGGTGGCGGGGCCCTGCTGCTCAACATGCTCGTCGGCGAGGTCGCTCCCGGCGGCGTCGGTGCCGGGCTCTACGGAATCCTCGTGCTGGCCGTGATCGCCGTGTTCCTCGCCGGGCTCATGGTCGGGCGCACGCCGGAATACCTGGGCAAGAAGCTGGGTCGGCGCGAGGTGACGGCCGCCGCCCTGTCGGTGCTGGCGATGCCGACGGTGGTGCTGCTGGGATCCGGGATCGCGATGGCGCTTCCCGCCACCCGCGACGCCCTGAACAACACCGGTGCGCACGGCCTCTCGGAGGTGCTCTACGCGTTCGCCTCGGCGGGCAACAACAACGGCAGCGCCTTCGCCGGACTCACCGCCACCAGCCCGTTCTTCCAGGTCGCGCTGAGCATCGCGATGCTGCTGGGACGGTTCGTGCCGATCCTGGCGGTGCTGATGCTCGCCAGCTCCGTCGCGCAGCAGCGGCGCGTGCCCGCCACGGCCGGGACCTTGCCGACCACCGGGCCGCTGTTCGCCGGGCTGCTCGGCGGCACCGTCGTGATCGTCGCGGCGCTGACCTTCCTGCCCGCACTGGCACTCGGCCCGATCGCGGAGGCGCTCGCATGACCACGACGCTCGAACCCGCGGTCGAAACCCCCGCTGCGCCAAGGCGAACCGCCGCAGGGCTGTTCCGCCCGCGCCAGCTGCTGACCGCGGTTCCCGAAGCGCTGCGCAAGCTCGACCCGCGACACCAGCTGCGCAACCCCGTGATGTTCGTGGTGTGGGTCGGTTCGGTGCTCACCACCGCGCTGGCCGCCTTCTCACCCGACGCGTTCGCCATCGCGGTCGCCACCTGGCTGTGGTTCACGGTCCTGTTCGCCAACCTCGCCGAGGCCGTCGCCGAGGGACGCGGTCGCGCGCAGGCGGAATCGTTGCGGCGCACCAGGATCGAGGCCGTCGCCCGCAAGCTCGTCGACGTTGGTGAGCGCGAGGTTCCCGGCACCGCGCTGGCGATCGGCGACCACGTCGTGATCGAGGCGGGCGAGATCATCCCAGGCGACGGCGACGTGGTCGAGGGCATCGCGACCGTCGACGAATCCGCCATCACCGGTGAATCCGCCCCCGTCATCCGCGAATCCGGCGGCGACAGGTCGGCCGTCACCGCGGGCACCACCGTGCTCTCGGACCGGATCGTCGTGCGGATCACCGCCGCACCGGGCGAGACCTTCGTGGACCGGATGATCGCGCTCGTCGAAGGCGCGCGGCGGCAGAAGACGCCGAACGAGATCGCGCTGACCATCCTGCTGTCGACCTTGACGATCATCTTCCTGCTCGTCGTGGTCTCCCTGCAGCCGATGGCGGCCTACTCCGGATCGCTGATCGAGGTCACCACCTTGACCGCGCTGCTGGTGTGCCTGATCCCGACCACGATCGGCGCGCTGCTCTCGGCGATCGGCATCGCGGGAATGGACCGGCTGGTGCAGCGCAACGTCCTCGCCAAGTCCGGTCGTGCCGTCGAGGCCGCCGGTGACGTGGACACCCTGCTGCTCGACAAGACCGGGACCATCACCTTCGGCAACCGGCGGTGCACCGAACTCGTCCCCGTCGACGGCGTGCCCGCGCGGGAACTGGCGGAGGTCGCCCGCCTGTCGAGCCTCGCCGACCCCACGCCCGAAGGCTGCAGCGTCGTGGCCTTCTGCGCCGAGGAGTTCGGACTCCCCGAAGGGCCCGTCGGTGCCGAGGTGCACGCGCGGAAGGTTCCCTTCACCGCGCAGACCAGGATGAGCGGAATCGACCTCGACGGCCGCCGGATCCGCAAGGGAGCCATCAGCGCGGTCCGCGAGTGGGCGGGGGAACTTCCCGATCAGGTCGTGCGCTGCGCCGAGGAGATCGCCGCCGCGGGCGCGACGCCGCTGGTCGTCGCCGAGGACGACCGGGTGGTGGGCGTGATCCGGCTGTCCGATGTGGTCAAGCCCGGGATGCGGGAGCGTTTCGCCGAGCTGCGCGCGATGGGCATCCGCACCGTGATGATCACCGGCGACAACGAGCTCACCGCCGAGGCCATCGCGGCCGAAGCCGGCGTGGACGACTTCCTCGCCGACGCCAAGCCCGAGGACAAGATGGCCTTGATCAAGGCAGAGCAGGCCGGTGGGCGGATGGTGGCCATGACCGGGGACGGCACCAACGACGCCCCCGCGCTGGCCCAGGCCGACGTCGGGGTCGCGATGAACACGGGCACGGCCGCCGCCAAGGAGGCCGGCAACATGGTCGACCTCGACTCGGATCCGACGAAGCTGATCGAGATCGTCGAGATCGGCAAGCAGCTGCTGATCACCCGCGGCGCGTTGACGACCTTCAGCGTCGCCAACGACCTCGCCAAGTACTTCGCGATCCTGCCCGCGCTGTTCGTGGCCATCCACCCGCAGCTGGACGCGCTCAACGTGATGAGGCTGGCCAGCCCGGCCTCGGCGGTGCTGTCGGCGGTGGTGTTCAACGCGCTGATCATCGTCGCGCTGATCCCGCTCGCGCTGCGCGGCGTCCGCTACCGGCCGTCCACCGCGGCGGTGCTGCTGCGGCGGAACCTGCTGGTCTACGGGCTGGGCGGTGTGGTGACGCCGTTCGCCGGGATCTGGCTGATCGACCTGGTGATCCGATTCGTGCCCGGGATCGAGTGAGGGGAGTGAACGCGATGGTGCGTCAGGCGCTGGCCGGTCTCCGGCTGCTGCTGGTCGCCACGGTCCTGCTCGGCATCGGCTATCCGATGGCGGTCTGGGGGATCAGCCGGGTGCCGGGGCTCGCGGCCCACGCCGAGGGATCGCAGGTCGTGGTCGACGGCCGGGTGGTCGGGTCGTCGCTCATCGGGATCGACCCGGTGGCCGCCGACGCGGCACGGGATCCTTTCTTCCACACGCGCCCGTCGGCGTCGGCGGAAGGTTCCCTCGGTCCCGGCGACCCCGCCACCTCCGGTGGCTCCAACCGCGGCGGCTTCAACGACGACCTCCTCGCGGCTGTCCAGGAGCGCCGCACCGCCATCGCCGCCCGCGAGGGGGTCGCCCCCGACGCGGTCCCGGCGGATGCGGTCACCGCCTCCGCCAGCGGCGTCGACCCGCACATCAGCCCGGACTACGCCCGCTTGCAAGCGCCCCGCGTGGCGAAGGTGACGGGACTGCCCCTCGCGGAGGTCCACCGGCTCGTCGCCGACTGCGAGCGAGGAGGCCTCCTGGCGCCGAGGACGGTCAACGTCACCACCCTCAACGTCGCCGTCCACGACGCCCGTTTCCGGTGAAACTTCCCCGCGCCGAGGGCGTGGCAGGATCCTCACCAGGTGATTCGGGGCCTCGAGGGTTTCAACTGGAACCGCCCGACCCGGGCGCGAGGGGAATGACAGCCGATGGTGATCGCGGCTAATAACAGCGAGCAGTAGGAGACTGGACGGCGTGGAGCAGGGGCGAAAACGCGGTGAGCTGCGGATATACCTCGGAGCGGCGCCAGGGGTCGGCAAGACCTACGCGATGCTCGGCGAGGCGCACCGCAGGGCCGGGCGAGGCACCGACGTGGTCGTCGGGTTCGTGGAGGACCACGGTCGCGCCAAGACCGCGGCCCTGCTCGACGGGCTGGAGGTGCTGCCGAGGGCCGAGGTGTCCCACCGCGGCGTCGCGCTGACCGAGCTCGACGTGGACGGGCTGCTCGCGCGCGAACCCGGGGTCGCCGTCGTCGACGAGCTCGCGCACACCAACGCGCCCGGCAGCCGCAACGAGAAGCGCTGGCAGGACGTGGAGGAACTCCTCGACGCCGGCATCACCGTGCTCTCCACGGTCAACGTCCAGCACCTGGACAGCCTCAACGACGTGGTGGAGACCATCACCGGCGTCCGGCAGCGGGAAACCGTCCCCGACGAGGTCGTCCGCCGCGCAGGGCAGATCGAGCTGGTCGACATCACCCCGCAGGCGCTGCGCCGCCGCATGGCCCACGGCAACGTCTACCCCGCCGAGCGGGTCGACGCCGCGCTGGGCAACTACTTCCGCACCGGCAACCTCACGGCGCTGCGCGAACTGGCCCTGCTGTGGCTGGCCGACCAGGTCGACGTGGCGCTGCGCCGGTACCGGGCGGAGGAGCAGATCACCGCCACCTGGGAGACCCGGGAACGCGTGGTCGTGGCGGTGACCGGTGGTCCCGAGAGCGAGACCCTGATCCGCCGGGCGCGCCGGATCGCCGCCCGAGCCGGAGCGGAACTGCAGGTCGTGCACGTCCTGCGCGGAGACGGGCTGGCCGGGACGTCCCCTCGCGCGCTGGCCAAGGCGCGCAAGGTCGCCGAGGCGGTCGGCGCCAGCTTCCACACCGTCGTGGGCGACGACGTCCCGGAAGCGCTGCTGGAGTTCGCCCGCGCCGCCGACGCCACCCAGCTGGTGCTGGGAACTTCTCGCCGATCGCGCTGGGCGCGGGTGTTCGACGAGGGGATCGGTTCCACCACGGTGCAGAAGTCCGGCCCGATCGACGTGCACATGGTCACCCACGACGAGGCCGGCACCAGGCGGCTGATGAAGAACCTCGCCCGCAACCCGCTGTCGTCGACCCGCCAGGCGTGGGGCTGGGTGCTCGCGATCGTGCTGCCGGTGCTGATCACGGTGCTGGCCACGACGTGGGCGGACGTGTCGCTGTCCACCGACGTCGTCGGCTACTTCCTGGCGACGATCGTGGTCGCGCTGGTGGGCGGGATGGCCCCGGCGATCGTGGCCGCGTTGCTGGCGGGCGGGCTGCTGAACTTCTTCCTCACCGAACCCCGCTACACGCTGCTGGTCGCCGATCCGGAGAACGTGGTCACGCTGGTGGCGATGATGCTGGTCGGGGTGCTGGTGGCGTTCACCGTCGACCGCGCCGCCCGGCTCGCCGAGCAGGCGGCGCGCGCCGGCACGGAAGCGGCCTTGCTCGCGTCCTACGCCCGCACGGTGCTGACCCATCCCGACCCGCTGGCGCGGTTGCTGGAGAAGGTCGCGGAGAACTTCGCCCTCACCTCGGTGGCGTTGCTGGAACGCACCGACGACGGCTGGCGGGTCGCGGCCAGCACCGGCAGCGACCCGTGCCGGCGCCCCGACGAGTCCGATGTGGACATCGAGGTGACCAAGGACGCCCACCTGTCACTGCGCCGCGCGGGCGAACGGCCCCTGCCCGCCGCCGACCGCGTGGTCCTGGAAGGCGCCGCCGGGCAGGCGCTGCTGGCGCTGCGGCAGCAGCGGATGGCCGACGACGCCCGGGAAGCCCAGCGCCGAGCCGACGCGACCCACCTGCGCACCGCCCTGCTGTCGGCCGTCGGCCACGACCTGCGGACGCCGCTGGCCTCCATCAAGGCGTCGGTGAGCAGCCTGCGCGCCCCCGACCTGCAGCTGTCGTCCGACGACACCGCCGAACTCCTTGCTGGAGTGGAGGAATCCGCCGACCGGCTCACCGAGCTGGTCGACAACCTGCTGGACTCCTCGCGCCTGGCGACCGGGGCCGTCGCACCCCGGCTGCACCCCGTCGGCTGCGACGAGGTCGTCGCCCGCGCGCTGTCCGGTCTGGACGGCAGGCGCCACGTCGACGTCGACATCTCCGAACGGCTGCCGCGCGTCGTGGCCGACCCCGGCCTGCTGGAGCGCGTGGTGGCCAACGTCGTGCAGAACGCGCTGAAGTACGGCCGATCCGATGAGGGCCGCGTCCGGGTCGGCGCCAGCGCCCACGCCGCCCGGGTCGAACTGCGCGTCGTCGACCACGGGCCGGGCCTTCCCGCCGGTGCCGACGAGAGCGCGTTCGCGCCCTTCGAGCGCCTCGGCGAGCACGGTGAGCGGGGTGATGCCGGCACCGCGGGCGTCGGGCTCGGCCTCAGCGTCGCGCAAGGATTCGTGGACGCGATGAGGGGAACCATCCGCGCGGAGGACACTCCAGGGGGCGGGCTGACGATCGTGATCTCGCTGCCCGCGGCGGATCGGAAGGGGGAGTAGATGACGAAGGTGCTGGTCGTCGACGACGAACCGCAGCTGCTGCGCGCGCTGCGCATCAACCTGTCCGCCCGCGGTCACGAAGTGCTCACAGCGGTCGACGGGAAGTCGGCCCTGCGCGCGGCGGGCGACGGCAAACCCGACGTGGTCGTGCTGGACCTGGGGCTGCCGGACATGGACGGCAGCGAGGTGATCGCCGGGCTGCGCGGCTGGACGACGGTTCCCATCATCGTGCTCTCGGCGCGCACCGACTCCTCCGACAAGGTGCACGCCCTCGACGCCGGTGCCGACGACTACGTCACCAAGCCCTTCGGCATGGACGAGCTCCTGGCGCGCCTGCGGGCCGCGGTCCGCCGCGCCAGCACCACCGGCGACGCCGACCAGCCGGTGGTCGAGACGGCGACCTTCACCGTCGACCTCTCGGCGAAGAAGGTCCTCCGCGACGGCATCGAGATCCACCTCACGCCGACCGAGTGGGGGATGCTCGAACTGCTGGCGCGCAACCGGGGCCGCCTCGTCGGGCAGAAGCAGCTGCTGCACGAGGTCTGGGGTCCCCAGTACGCCAACGAGACCCACTACCTGCGGGTCTACCTCGCCCAGCTCCGCCGCAAGCTCGAACTCGACCCGAGCCGCCCCCGGCACCTGCTGACCGAACCGGGAATGGGGTACCGGCTGGAGCCCTGATGCGTCCCATGCGGGTTCGCGAATAGGGGCGGGAAGTTCGCGCAACTTGGTGCTGGGCGCGTTGCGGCGCTGCTAATGTCGGTTCCGACCCGGTGATCAGATGCCGCCGCGACCTGGGGGTTTCCGCGATGACGACACCACCGCCGCCTCCCGCGCCGGACTCGGGAGCACCCGCGCAGACCATCACGGTCAACAAGGACAACGTCCTCGATGTCCGCAAGACCATCCTCGCCGCGGCCGAGGACGCGAGCGAGCGGCTGAACGATCTCGCCCCGAGCCTGGCGGTCAGCCCGCCTGCCAGCGATGAGATCTCCCAGCGCGCCGCAGCGGTCTGGACGGCGAACCTGCTGGGGAACCCCGACTCGCACTTCCAGCGCCTGCAGCAGTACGTGGACAACGTGATCGCGCTCGGTGAGCAGCTGGGCGAGGCGGCCAAGCAGTACGGGTACACCGACGAAGAGATCAGCGCTTCGTTCCAGTCGAAGCGGAGCATGAGGTGAGGGGAACCCCGGTGCGTTTCGGTGGCCGGTTGGCAGCGGTGACCTCCGCTGCGGCTGTGATCGCGTTGGCCGGTTGCACGGTGAACGGTCCCGACCCGGCGCCACCCGCGCCCGAGCTCGAATCGCTGAACCTCCCGCAGCGGCCGAAGGACATCGCGGTCGCGGGCAAGCAGGATGCCGACGTGTGCACCTGGATGAGTGCTGAGCAGTTGACATCGTTGCAGGTCGGTGCGGGCGAGCCGTTGCCCAAGGACGGCAGCAACTACAACGGGTGCGGTTACCTCGGCGACACCGGTGCGGCGCGGTTCGCTATCGGCGTGCGGATCATCCCCGAGGCCATCGACATGTTCCTGCAGAAGATCAATTCCAGTCCCGGGACGCGGCAGACGTACGAGCTCAACGGTTTTGGCGCTGTGCAGAGCCAGATCAACGGTGGCGAAAGCCTCGGTTGCGATGCGTTCGTCGACGTGGCGGAAGGCCAGACGGTCTGGGTCAACATGCAGCTGCAGACCCCGAACGCCATGAACGCCGACCAGATGTGCGAGAAGGCCCAGACAGCGGCGCATTCCGCCGTCAGCACGTTGCAGGCTCGGAGCTAGGGGGCTGGCGTGACCTACATCGACCCGATCCGCGACATCCGCTTCAAGGGGATGGACATCCCCGAGCTGCAGGAGTGGATCGCCCAGATCAAGCAGGGCCAGGGCACCCAGGCGATGCAGGGAGCCGTGCGCGCGCTGGACAAGTGCGTGCAGGTCGTCGTCGACCTCGACGACACGCTGCGCCGCGAGCTCGCCAAGCTGCAGGTCGAGTGGGAGGGCAGCGCGGGCAGCCTCGCCGCCGAGGCGACCCGGCAGCAGGCCGTGGCCTTCGGTGACGCGCCGGATCCGCTCGCCGTGTCCGCGAGCAGCGTGGACGCGCAGGCCGGTGGGTACGAGTCGGCGCGGCACAGACTGCCGAACGCCGACGAGCTGCGGCACGAGCAGTCGGAGAACGTCTTCGAGTGGGCCGGCGGCGGTTTCGGCTACGAGAGCGACTACGACCAGGAAGCCAAGCAGATCGAGGCGCAGAAGCAGGCCGCGCAGGCGGCGCTGTCGAACTACCGCGACACCTCGGTCGAGCAGGCCCAGGCCTACCAGCCGCTGCCGACGATGCCGGCCGCAGCGGTGGCGCCCGCCGCGTCGTCGGGTTCGGTGCCGCCGGCCGGGATCGGGTCGTTCGGGTCCGCCCCGGGCGGTTCGTCGGGTGATGTCCCCGGCGCCGTCGTCGGGGGCAGCGTCGGTGGCGGTCAGGTCGGCGGGGATCGGCCCGGTGCGCCGAAACCTCCTGCGGGGCAACCGCCTGCCGGTCAGCGGCCGGGCGATCGTCCCGGCGAGCAGCGGCCGCCCGAGCAGGGCGAGGACGAGCACGCCGCCGAGTTCGGCACCGAACCGGACCCGCAGGCCGGGACGAGCACCGGCGACGGGATCAGCACCGGCACCGTTCTCGGCATCGCCGCTGGTGGTGCGGCCGTGGCTGGGATCGGCGCGTACACGGCGAGCAGGTTCGTCGGCGGCCGGACCCCGGCGACCGCGGCTGGCCCCAAGGTCGTCCCGGGCGCGGGTGAGCCGAAAGCGCCCGCGACACCGCGCGGCGGGACCATCGGCGGCGGCCCGGGCGACACCGTCGCCGGCAAGGCCGCGGGCAGCACTCCCGGCAGCCGGCCGGCCCCGGGATCGGTGATGTCCCCGGCGGCCACGCGCGGCGAGAAGCCCGGCGAGGACTCCGAGCACGACAACAAGTACGGCGCCGAGGAAACCCCGTTCGACGACGACCGGCTGGTCGCGCCCGCCGTGCTGGGGCACGTCGAGCCGAAGGCCGAACCGGCCGACGAGGCCGGGGACGACGCCGATGACGACGAGCCGGAGAAGCAGGACTGACGTTGCGCCCCGGAGCCGAAGCAGAGCCGATCTACCTGTCCGCCCTGGAATTCGACGTGGTCTGCGAAGCGGCAGGGCTTGACGAACGACGGCACATCGTCCTCGACGTGCCCAGCCCCGGAACCACCTGCACCGAGCGGGCGGAACTCGTCGCGCAGGCGTGGGAGTCGTTGCGGCACAAGCGGCTCGCCGAGACCAAGCGGGATCGCGTCGAGGTCGAGTTCGCCGACCTGCTCGGCCTGCTGGACCGGCCGCAGCGCAGCATCGACGTCCGCATCTGGGCCGACCGCTCGATCCGCGCGCTGGCCTGCGCGAACGGGGGTGAGGGGCTGCTGACCGTCGTGGACGGCGACGTGGTCGAGATGTCCCCGATCCGGGGCGGTTCGCTGGCCGAGGCTGCGGTGTCGGTCGCCGGCGACGTGCCGCCCGGTCCGGGCCGCGCGGTCAGCCTGCCCAACGAGGTGCTGCGCAAGGCCTCCGAGATCGCAGGCACCGGCAACCCGCTGGCGTTCACCGACGAGCTGCGGATCCTGGGCATCGGTCACGACGACGCCGCCGATGTCGCGAACATGGCCCACAACATGGGGATTCGCGGCCAGTTCGGCGCGGAGGGCAACCCGGGGCGCGGCAAGCCCGACCGCGCCGGCCGCGTCGTGGCCTTCCACGACACCGACAGCGGTCGCTACCTGCACGTCGTCCGCCGCAGCGGTGATGGGCGGGCCTGGAGCACCATCGCCCCGGCCGACAGCGGTCGCCTCGCCGAGTACGCCCGAGAACTCCTCGCCGAGGTCTGGGACGACGCCTCGGCCCGCGATTTCAGTGGAAATCGGGGTTCCGGTTTCCACTGAAATCGCGTCACCTCCGGCCGCGAGCGCGGTGTCGGCGGCCGCGGAAACTAGGGTGGGTCCGTGTACTCGGAGTTGATCTCGCGGGCGGAGCGGCTCGTGGCGGACGGGCAGCGGCGGGTCCTGGGGATCGCCGGGGCGCCCGGGGCGGGCAAGGGGACCGTGGCCGAGCGGGTGCTGCGCGAGGTCGGCGACTCCGCCGTGCTGGTGCCGATGGACGGGTTCCACCTGGCCAACGCGCAGTTGCGGCGGTTGGGCCGCGCCGACCGCAAGGGCGCGCCGGACACCTTCGACGCCGCCGGGTACGTCGCCCTGCTGCGGCGGATCCGCGAGGGCTCCGAGACGGTGTTCGCGCCGAGCTTCCACCGCGAGATCGAGGAGTCCTTCGCCGCCGAGATCGCCGTGGAACCCGACGTCCCCCTGGTCATCACCGAGGGCAACTACCTGCTGCTCGACACCCCGCCCTGGTCGGCGGTGCGCGGCCTGCTCGACGAGTGCTGGTTCCTCGCCCCCGACGACGAGGCCCGGGTGCAGCGGCTCATCGACCGGCACGTCCGCTACGGGCGGACGCCCGAGGAAGCCGCGGAATGGGTCCACCGCAGCGACGAGCGCAACGCCGAGATCGTCGCCGCGACGCGCGCCCGCGCGGACCTCGTGGTCAACGGCGACCCGAGCTGAATCAGCGCTCGCGGAGCTCCGCGCGGACGTCGTCGGGGATGCGGCCGGTGTGGTCGATCGGCGTCCAGGCCTCGCTGCGGATCCACTGCGAGCCGCAACCGCGGCAGGCCAGCAGCGGAAGTCCGTTGAGCTCCTTGGGAGTCCGGTGCCACGAGCACAGCGACCGGCACGCGTGCACTGCCAGCAACATCAGTCGGAGGTCTGGGTCGAGCTGGTGCCGTGCGAGGGCGTCGGCTGGGTCGGGCTCGGCTCGGTCGTGGTGGTCGGCGTCGGCGGCCGCGTCGGCGAGGGCCGGGTCGGCGTCGGACGCGGCGTCGTCGTGGTGGTGGGCGGAGGCGGCGGTGGTGCCTCGGTCGTCGAGGTCGAAGTGCGCCTGGCCGACGTCTTCTCGCTGCTGCTGGTGGAGGTTTCCGAGCTGGTGGTGCCGGTGATCGGCGGGCCCGGCGGCATCGGCGGCGCCGTCGTGTACGACGTGGCGCTGGTGCGCGAGGTGGTGGGGCGCAGCGTGATGTCCGGTCCGGCGGATTCCTGCCGGTGGGAGCCGGCGACGATCGCGGCGGTGGTGGCGAAGACCGTGGCAACGGCGATGCCGGACGCGGCGAGCATCACCAGGCGCTTCGGTCGGGCGTCCGGGTCTTCCTCGTCTAACGGGTCCATCGGTGCCCCAACTCGTGTCGGTTTGTCCCAGTCCCCCGTCGGCCCCGGCTCGTGCCGGGATCTGGCGGATCATACCGGGGGCCGGATTCGACCCGATCAACCGCCGGTGATGTGACCTCGGTGCGTGCGCGGCATCATCGGGGCCGTGACGGATTCGGATCGGGCACGACTGATCGCGCGCGTGCACGGACAGGTGCAGGGCGTGGGTTTTCGCTGGTGGACGCGCTCTCGCGCGCTGGAGCTGGGGCTGGTCGGCAGCGCCACCAACCTCCCGGCGAGTCGCGTCGAGGTCGTCGCCGAGGGACCGCGCGAGGACTGCGAGAAGCTGCTGGAAGCGCTGCGCTCCGGAGCGACGCCCGGACGGGTGGACCACGTCGCCGAGCTGTGGATGGAACCCAAGGGCGGCTTCACGGGCTTCGTCGAGCGCTGAACCAGCGGTTCTGCGTCGAGTCGGCCTCGATCGACGGTAGAGTCTCCCGGACGTGGTCGCGTAACCGACGGGAAGGTCGACGGCAGCCGTGCATCTCAAGAGCCTGACGCTGAAGGGGTTCAAGTCCTTCGCTTCGGCCACCACGCTGCGCTTCGAACCCGGCATCACCTGCGTGGTCGGCCCGAACGGCTCCGGCAAGTCCAACGTGCTCGACGCGCTGCGCTGGGTGATGGGCGAGCAGGGCGCCAAGGACCTGCGCGGCGGCAAGATGGAGGACGTGATCTTCGCGGGCACCGCGGGCCGCGCGCCGCTGGGCCGCGCCGAGGTGACGCTGACCATCGACAACGCCGACGGAGCGCTGCCGATCGAGTACACCGAGGTCTCCATCACCCGCCGGATGTTCCGCGACGGCGCCAGCGAGTACGAGATCAACGGCAACAGCTGCCGGCTGATGGACGTGCAGGAACTGCTGTCGGACTCCGGCATCGGCCGCGAGATGCACGTCATCGTCGGTCAGGGCCAGCTGGCGTCGATCCTGCAGGCCAAGCCCGACGAGAACCGCCGCCTCATCGAAGAGGCCGCGGGTGTGCTCAAGCACCGCAAGCGCAAGGAGAAGGCGCTCCGCAAGCTCGACGCGATGCAGGCCAACCTGACGCGTCTGACCGACCTCACCAGCGAGCTGCGGCGGCAGCTCAAACCGCTGGGCAAGCAGGCCGAGATCGCCCGCAAGGCGCAGACCGTGCAGGCTGACCTGCGCGACGCCCGGCTGCGGTTGATCGCCGACGACCTGGTCACCGCCCGCGCGGAGCTGGCCCGCGACGAGGCCGACCAGGAGACCGCGCGCGCCAAGCGCACCGAGGTCGAGCGGGCCCTGCAGTTCGCCCAGTCGGAGGAGAAGACCCTCGAAGAGGCCGTCGCCGCCGACGCGCCGCGCCTGAACAAGGCGCAGGAGACCTGGTACCGGCTGTCGGCGCTGGAAGAGCGCCTGCGCGGCACGCTGCGGCTGGCCGCCGAGCGGCACCGGCACCTCACCGAGCAGGCCGAGGAGCACCGCCCCGGCCGCGACCCCGACCAGCTCGACGCCGAGGCCGAGGAGGCCGCCGAGCAGGAGATCGAGCTCCGCGAGCAGGTCGAGGAGGCGCGCGAAGCGCTGCAGGACGTGGTGCAGCGCCGCTCCGACCTGGAATCGCAGCTCAAACAGGCCGAGCAGGCCCACATGGCGGCGGTGCGGGCCATCGCCGACCGGCGCGAGGGGGCCGCCCGGCTGTCCGGGCAGGTCGAGTCGCTGCGCGGGAAGGTCAGCGACAGCGCCGACGAGATCGAGCGCCTCTCCGAATCCCTGGAGGAGGCCACCGCTCGCGCGGAGGAGGCGAACAGCGCGCTGGCCGACGCCGAGGAGGAGAGCGGCGGCTACGACTCCGACGACGCCGGACTGCAGGAACGCCGCGAGAACGCGGCGCAGGCCCGCGACGCCGCCCGCGCCCGGGTGGAGGAGCTGGTCAAGCAGGAGCGCGCCGCCGAACGCGAGATCGCCTCCTGGAAGGCCCGCGTCGAGGCGCTGTCGATGGGCCTGCAGCGCAAGGACGGCGCCGGTGCCCTGCTGGCCGCCGGTGACCGGGTGCCCGGTCTGCTGGGTTCGGTCGCCGCGCTGCTGACCGTCGAAACCGGTGCCGAGGCCGCGCTCGCCGCAGCGCTGGGCGCGGTCGCCGATGCGGTCGTGGTCCGCGGCGTCACCGACGCGGTGACCGCGCTGGACCTGCTCAAGTCCGACGAGGCGGGGCGTTCCGGCGTGGTGATCGGATCGGACGCCGACGTCGACCGCTCGACCTGGCCGCAGCTGCCTGGATCCGCCCGCTGGGCCGTGGACCTGGTCAGCGCCCCCGATGAGATCGAGGGCGCGGTGCTCAGCGCGCTGGACCGGGTCGCCGTGGTCGAAACCCTCGACGCCGCGCGGGAACTCGTGCAGGCCGAACCGAGCGTGCGGGCGGTGACCTCGGCCGGCGACGTGCTCGGCGCGCACTGGGCCACCGGTGGTTCCGACGACAAGCAGAGCGTCATCGAGGTCCGCGCCGCCGTCGACGAGGCCGAGGCCGAACTCGCCGCCGCCGAGCGCCGCCTGGAGCAGCACTCCGCCGCGCTGGAAGGTGCGCGCGCCGAGGAGGAGTCGCGGCGAGCCGAGGCCCGCGCCGCGCAGGAGCAGATCAACGAGGCCAAGGTCGCCCGAGCCCGCAGCACCGAGCGGCTGTCGAGCTTGCAGCGCGCGGCCCGCAACGCGACCTCCGAGGTCGAGCGGATCTCCGAGCAGCGCGTCAAGGTCGAGCAGACCCGCGACCAGTCGCTGGCCAAGCTCGCCGAGCTCGAGGAGCGGCTCGACGCGGTCAAGAACGAGCAGGAGGAGGCCGCCGAACCCGACACCGACGAGCGGGATCGGCTCTCCACCGAGCTCACCGCCGTGCGCCAGCAGGAGATGGACGCCCGGCTGACCCAGCGCACCGCCGAGGAGCGCGCCCGCGCCGTGCAGGGCCGCGCCGACCAGCTGCGCCGCGCCGCCCGCCACGAGCGCGAGGCCCGCGCCCGCGCCGAAGCCGCCCGCGAGGCCAGGGAGCGCGCCGCTCGCGTCACCCGGGCCGTCGTCGACGGGGCCGAGACCGCGCTGGAGCGGATCACGGTGTCGCTGCAGGCGGCGACCGAGGAGCGGGACGTCGCGCAGGCCAAGCAGAGCGAGCACGAGCAGGCGCTCGGGGTGATCCGCGCGCGGGTCCGCGAGCTGTCCGGTGAGCTGGAGAAGCTGACCGACGCGGTGCACCGCGACGAGGTGGTGCGGGCCGAGCAGCGGCTGCGCATCGAACAGCTCGAGACCAAGATCATCGAGGACTTCGGGATCGGCCTGGACGACCTGGTCGACGAGTACGGCCCGACGGTTCCGGTGCCGCCGAGCCCCGCCGAGGTCGCCGAGTACGAGGCAGCCAAGGAGCGCGGCGACGAGGTCAGCGCCCCGCCACCGGTGCCCTACGACCGCGCCACCCAGGAGCGCCGCGCCAAGCGCGCCGAGAAGGACCTGTCGCTGCTGGGCAAGGTGAACCCGCTGGCGCTGGAGGAGTTCGCCGCGCTGGAGGAGCGCTACAAGTTCCTGTCCACCCAGCTCGAAGACCTCAAGGACAGCCGCCGCGACCTGCTCAGCGTGGTCAAGGAGGTCGACGAGAAGATCCTGGAGGTCTTCAGCTCGGCGTTCCAGGACGTGGCCAAGGAGTTCGAGGTCGTCTTCAAGGTCCTGTTCCCCGGGGGCGAGGGCCGGCTGACGCTGACCGACCCCGAGGACATGCTGACCACCGGTGTCGAGGTCGAAGCACGCCCGCCGGGCAAGAAGGTCAAGCGGCTGTCGCTGCTGTCCGGTGGGGAGAAGTCGCTGACCGCGGTGGCGATGCTGGTGGCGATCTTCCGCGCCCGCCCGTCGCCGTTCTACGTGATGGACGAGGTCGAGGCCGCGCTGGACGACACGAACCTGCGCCGCCTGATCACGCTGCTGGACCAGCTGCGCGAAACCTCGCAGCTGATCATCATCACGCACCAGAAGCCGACGATGGAGATCGCCGACGCGCTCTACGGCGTGACCATGCGCGGTGACGGCATCACCCAGGTCATCTCGCAGCGCCTCAAGGGCAAGGCCGACAAGAACGAGCCGGAACCCGAAGGCGCACCAGAGGAAGGCGACGTCGCCTCGGTTCTGGACTAGATCCCGCCCAGGGCGTAGCCGATGCCGAAGGCGACCAGGGTCGCCACCGTGACGATGCCGAGGATCACGGTCCAGCGAGGTGCGGATTCCCGCGCCGACGACCGCGACGGGACGTCGTGATCAGCGAGGATGCGTTGCGGCGCGGCTCGGTTCCACAGCTGCGGGCGGCGCAGGTCGGCTTGGCAGTCGCCGCAGTCGGCCAGGTGCGTGCGCATCATCAGCCAGTCGACGTCGTCGAGCTCGCCGGCGGCGTAGGCGTTGAGCCGGTTCTGGAACTCCCGGTGATCGGTGTCGTGCATGGTCCCCGCTCCTGCACGCCTGGTGCGGACGAACATCCCCATTGCTCCTTGATCGGCTCGTGGCCGCTGGTCCTGAAGAGGCTGTGCGCACGTGTTGCGGACGGGGGTTTGGGAGCGGGGGAACGCATGCGCGAAGATGTGCGTGATCCGGCTTCTCACCGGGCGAGGCGTCGGCGTCGTGCTCCCGCGAGCACCACCCCGCGTGCGGGGACCGAGGCAGGCACTAGGAGATCTTGATGACGAACCCGTACGGCCCGCCGCCAGGGCAGTCGCCGTATCCGCAGCAGGGCGCGCCGATGCCTCCCGGCTACGGCCCGCCGTCCGGCCCGATGCCGCAGCAGCCGATGCCCCCGGGCCATCCGCAGCAGGGTTACCCGCAGCAGCCTCCGGCGCAGTCGCCGCCGCAGGGCTACCCCCAGCAGGGCATGCCGCCCGGCTACCCGCAGTCCGGGCCCCAGCCGCAGATGCCTCCCCAGCAGCAGATGCCGCAGCAGTTCCCGCCGCCTCCGCCCGGCATGGGACGGCTGCTGATCGACTGCTCCTTCCACTGGCTCGGCTGGGCGTTCCTGCTGTTCAAGCCGCAGGTGACGATCAACGGCCAGCCCGGTCCGGTGCTGACCTGGGGCAAGAACCCGATCGACCTGCCGCCCGGCCAGCACCAGATCCAGGTGCACGTGAACTACCTGTGGAAGGTCGGCAACGCGACCGCGGTGATCCCGGTCGGCGCCGGTCAGCAGCTCGACGTCTACTACCGGGCGCCCGCCATCGCCTTCATCGACGGCGCGATCGGCCCCACCCCGCAGGAAACCCCGGGCATGGGGCTGACCATCGGCGTCAGCATCGCCGTGTTCGTCCTGGTCCTCCTCGCCGGGCTGCTCCCCCTGGTCCTCTGACGCACCCGAACGACGACGGCCCCCGGTGACCCAATCGATCACCGGGGGCCGTAGTCACGTCCAACCCCGATTACCGCCGTATTCCGGTACCTGATTACGGCGGTAATCGGGGTTGGAGCGCGGAGTACCGCCGTAATCCGGGGAGTGTTGCCCGGGTTGTGCGGGTCAAACGGTTTGGTGTTCGGGTTCTTCGGAATCACGGCTGTGGCGCAGCGACAGCAGGCCGCCGACCACGAGGGTGACGATCACGCCCAGCGGCGTGTACCAGGGGAAGGCCAGCGACGTCTCGCCGCCTTCGCCGTCGGGGAAGCTGACGCCGATGGCGAAGTACAGCACCACCGCGATGGTCGCGACGAAGGCGATGATCGCGTCGGCCTGCCGAGCCCGCTTGACCATGAGTCCCAGCAGGAACGCCCCCAGCAGGGCGCCGTAGGTGTAGCTGGCGATGCTCAACCCGACCTCGACCACCGGGTCCTCGGTGCTGGTGAACATCGACGCGAACACCACGAACACCACCGCCCAGACCAGCGTCCACACCTTGCCCATCTTCAGGACGGTGGCATCGCTGAGCTGCTTCTTCGACAGCCGCTGGTAGAGGTCGCTGACCGTCGAGGTCGACAGCGAGTTCAGCGAGGAGGCCAGCGTGCTCATCGCCGCGGCGAGGATGCCCGCGATGAACAGCCCCGAGACGCCCGGCGGCAGGTCGTTGACGATGAACTGCGGGAACAGCTCGTCGGAGCTGGCCATGCCCATCGCGTCGGGGGTCGCTCCCTTGTAGAACGACCACAGCATGGTGCCGATGAACAGGAACAGCGCGAACTGCAGGGCCACCACGACACCGCTGGCGATCAGCGCCCGCCGCCCGTCCTCGAGGTCCTTGCAGGCCAGAAGCCGCTGCACCATCAGCTGGTCGGCGCCGTGCGAGGCCATCGCGAACACCGCGCCACCGATCACGGCGGTGAAGAACGCGTACTGGTCGGTGATGATCGACGAGGAGAAGTCGAACAGCTGGAACTTGCCCTCGGACATGGCGGTGGAGAACCAGTCACCGGGCAGCTTGCCGAACAGGATGATCCCGGCCACGATCGCGCCACCGATGTAGACCACCATCTGGATCGCGTCGACCCACACCACGGCCCGGATGCCGCCGAAGTAGGTGTAGATGACGGTCAGGATCGACAGCAGGGCGATGATCTGCCAGTACGACAGGTGCACGTCGAACGCCGCCAGCATCACCTTGACCGGGATCGCGGTGGCGAACAGCCGCAGCCCGTCGGCCAGCAGGCGGGTGATCAGGAACGTCACCGACGCGGTGCCCTGCAGGCCGGTGCCGAAGCGCTCGCCGAGGAACGCGTAGGCGCTGACCAGGTTCCCGGCGAAGTAGCGGGGCAGCAGCACGAACGAGACCACGATGCGGCCGATCAGGTAGCCGATCGCCAGCTGCAGGTAGGTGAAGCTGCCGAGGTAGGCGACCGTGGGCACGCTGATCACGGTCAGCGTGGAGGTCTCGGTGGCCACCACCGAGAAGCACACCGCCCACCAGGGCAGCCGCCGTCCTCCGACGAAGTAGTCCTGCGAACTCTTCTGCTTGCCGCTGAGCAGCAATCCCAGGGCCGGCATCGTGATCAGGTACAACCCGATCACGACGAGGTCGAGCGATCGCATCTGGCCTCCTAGTTCGTCGCGGCTGATCGCATGATCAGCCGCCGGGGCTGGGTGGTGGCGGGTTCGGGCAGCCGCAGGCCGGTGGCGCCGGGGGTGATGCTGCCGAGGATCCGGGGACCGGCCGCTCCGGTGGTGCCGGGTGTGTTGCCGGGGAGCCCGTGCCAGGTGAGGAAGCCGAGCAGCGCGGTCAGCAGGGCTTCCTTGCTGTCGGCGGGCATCCCGAGATCGTCGCTGACCAGCACCGGGACGTCCAGATGTCGGCGAAGTGCCGCCAGCAGCACGGGGTTGCGCACCCCGCCGCCTGCGGCGACGACGCGTTCCGCGCCTTCGGCCCGGCAGGCGTCGGCGATGGTGCGCGCGGTCAGCTCGGTCAGGGTCGCCAGCAGGTCACCGTCGTCGACCTCGTCGCCGAGCTCGTCCAGCGCGCGGGCGAGGTGGGCGGAGTTGAAGTGCTCCTTGCCGGTCGACTTCGGCGCGGGCGACCGGTAGTAGGCGTCGGCCAGCAGGATGTTCAGCAGGTCCTCGCGCACCGAGCCGGAGGCGGCCAGCGCCCCGTCGGTGTCCTGGGGCGTCCCGGTCCGCTGCTGCGCGGCGAGGTCGATGAGGGCGTTGCCGGGTCCCGTGTCGTAGGCGAGGGGGTGCTCGCCGCCGACGACGGTGATGTTGGCGATCCCGCCGATGTTCAACGCCACCTGGGGTTTCGGACCGTCGTCCTCGAGCCAGAGGGAGTCGAGGACTCCGGCGAGGGGAGCGCCGTGGCCGGCGGCGGCGACGTCGCGGGTGCGGAGGTCGGAGATCACCGGGATCCCGGTGGCCTCGGCGATCCAGGCGGGTTGCCCGACCTGGAGGGTGCCGCGGGCGCGGCCGCCTTCGACCCAGTGGTAGATCGTCTGGCCGAGCGAGGCGACGAAGTCGGCTTCGCCACCGGCCAGGTCCACGCCGAGCCGGGCGGCGTCGGCGAAGGCCTGGCCAACGAGGGTGTCCAAGCGGCAGAGGCCTGCGGCGTCGAGGGGACCGGGCGGAAGCGCGGACCGGAGCTGTTCGCGCAGGTCGGCGGGGTAGTCGGAGGTGGCGCAGCCGAGCGGGCGGAGTTCGACCGTCTCGCCGTCGAGGCGGAGTTCGGCCGCTGCCACGTCGATGCCGTCCAGGGACGTCCCCGAGAGCAGCCCCACCACTCGCCACCAGCGCATACCTGTGGTGTATTGCACACGGGCATGAAAAAGCAAGCACTTCGCGGCCATTGTTGGTGAATTGCTCACACGACGGCCCGGCAGGTGCCTGGCCGGGGCTGTCGGAGCAGGTGGGAGGATGTGCGGGTGACCACCTCAAACCTGATCCTGATCGTCGTCGTTGTCGCGGTGGTGCTGGCCCTCGCCGTGGTCGCCGGTGTGGTGCTCAACCGCCGGCGCCGGATCAGCCTGCGCGAGAAGGACGAAGCCGAAAGCCGCACCGAGGTCAAGGGCGGCGGTTACCAGGCCGGTGGCGGCATCAGCTTCGCCAGCGGCGCCGCCACCGCCGAACCGGAGACGGCGGAACCCGCAGCGCCCGAGCACCCGGTCGAAGAGCGCACCGAGGTGGAGGGGCAGCCGGGCGTCGGCGACGACGCGGCGGTCCCGCGCGACACCGAGCGGCGCGGCATCGTCGACGTCGAGCTCCCCGACGACACCGCACCGGCCGAGCCCGTCGCCGAGCCGGAGGTCCCCGAGCAGCCCGCCGCCCCGCCGGAACCGGAAGCGCCGGAGCCGGAGGCGCCCGCGGTCGAGCGCGAGGAGATCGAGCCCACCTCCGGTCGGCTCGAGCGGCTGCGCGGACGGCTCTCCCGCTCCCGCACCACCTTCGGGCAGAGCCTGCTCGGCCTGCTCGGCGCGGGCGACCTCGACGAGGACTCCTGGGAGGAGATCGAGGACACCCTGCTGATGGCCGACCTGGGCGCGGCCACCACCACCGAGATCACCGAGCGGCTGCGCTCCGAGATCGCCTCGCGCGCCGTCCGCAGCCCGGAGGAGGCCCGCACCGTCCTGCGCGAGGTGCTCATCGACGCGCTGGGCAAGGACATGGAGCGCTCGGTGCGCGCCCTGCCGCACGGCGACCCCGCCGACGGCGGCAAGCCCGCCGTGCTGCTGGTCGTGGGCGTCAACGGCACCGGCAAGACCACCACCACCGGCAAGCTCGCCCGGGTGCTCGTCGCCGACGGCCGCAACGTCCTGCTGGGCGCCGCCGACACCTTCCGCGCCGCCGCCGTCGAGCAGCTGGCGACCTGGGGCGAGCGCGTCGGCGCCGAGGTGGTGCGCGGCAACGAGGGCGCCGACCCGGCCAGCGTCGCCTTCGAGGCGGTCAGCCGGGGCAGTGACAGCGCCGTGGACGCGGTGCTGGTCGACACCGCGGGCCGCCTGCACACCAAGACCGGCCTGATGGACGAGCTCGGCAAGGTCAAGCGCGTCGTGGAGAAGAAGGCGCAGGTCGACGAGGTCCTGCTGGTGCTCGACGCCACCACCGGCCAGAACGGGCTCATGCAGGCCCGGGTGTTCTCCGAGGTCGTCGACGTCACCGGCATCGTGCTGACCAAGCTCGACGGCACCGCCAAGGGCGGCATCGTCTTCCAGGTGCAGCGCGAGCTCGGCGTCCCGGTCAAGCTCGTCGGCCTCGGTGAGGGCCCCGATGACCTGGCGCCGTTCGAGCCGGGCGCCTTCGTCGACGCCCTGCTGAACTGACCCGCCCCCGAGCCCGAACCCGCGCGGGAAGCCCCCGGCCGAGAGCCCTCGCCGGGGGCTTCCGCATGCCCGGGCCGCTCACGCGACCGGGTCACCTCGCCCGGGCTCGCCGATTCGAATTTCGCGCGAAATTCGAATCGCACGCGCGGCGGTCGAATTTCGCGCGAAATTCGAATCGGGAAGCGGGGGTGTGGGCGCGCTGCGGCCGGTGGAGGGGGTTTGGGGGTTCGGGGTATTTCCGGGTGGGGTGTGCAGAGGTTCACTGCGCGAGAGTTTGTGGTACGGGCGTTCCATGTAGTTGAGTTGAGCTCGCGACTCCGCCGTGCGGACCTCGTCGCAGTCCATCTGCTCTTTCGGGAAGGAACGTTGCGTGGGCACCGGAGTCCAGGGGGGAACGCCGCGGACCCAGCGGGTCACCGCCATCGTGACCGTGATCGTGGTCGTGCTGGTGGCCCTGGCGCTGCGGCCGCCGTTCACCGCGGTGGCGCCGCTGCTGGCCCGCATCCAGCGGGACCTGGGGGTCTCCGGCACGTTCAGCGGCGTGCTGACCACCCTGCCGGTGGTGTGCCTGGGCGCGTTCGCGTTCATCGCGCCGAAGCTGCGGCAGCGCTTCGGTGACGAGCGGGTGCTGCTGGGCTGCCTGGTGGTGCTGCTGATCGGCAACTCGCTGCGCGCCTTCGGCGACATCCCGACGCTGCTGGCGGGCACGGTCGTGGTCGGCGCGGGCATCGCGGTCGCCAACGTCGCGGTTCCCGGGCTGATCAAGCGCGACTTCCCGCACACCGTTCCGGTGGTCACCGCCGTCTACACGATGTGCCTGACGCTGGGCGGTGCGATCGCCGCCGCCGCCGTGGTGCCGCTCGGGCACGCGTTGGGCTCGGAGTGGCGGGCGCCGCTGGGGCTGCTGGCCGTGCCGGTGCTGGTCGCCCTGGTGATCAGCCTGGTGGCGGTGCGCGGCAGCGCGGTCGCCGCGCCGCAGCCGGTGAGCCCGGGGATCCTCTGGCGCAGCCCGCTGGCCTGGCAGGTCACCTTCTTCATGGGGCTGCAGTCCTCGCTGGCCTACGTGGTGTTCGGCTGGCTGCCCACGATGCTGCAGAGCCGCGGGATGAGCCCGGAGCTGGCCGGTCTGGCGCTGGGCGTGCAGGCGGCGATCCAGGCCGCCGGGTCGATGTCGATCCCGGTGCTGTGCAGGCGACTGCGCGACCAGCGGCCGATCATCATCGTCTTGTCGCTGATGCTCATGTCCGGCTTCGCGGGGATCCTGCTGGGCCCGACCGTCCTGCTGTGGCCGGCGGTGACCGTGCTGGGTCTGGCGCAGGGCGCCGCGTTCGGTCTGGCGCTGACCCTGCTGGGGCTGCGCTCGCCGGACAGCGACACCACGACCGCCTTGTCCGGTATGGCACAAGGTGGGGGATATCTCATCGCTGCGGTGGGGCCGTTGCTCATCGGCCTGCTGCACGACCTCACCGGCGCGTGGACGTTGCCGCTGGCGCTGATTCTGGCCTGCTCAGCGGGCTGGTTGGCGTGCGGGCTCTCCGTCGGCCGACCGGTTCAGGTCCCGTCGGTGATCGGCCGCGTAACGCGGAATTGACGTGGACACGTCCGCGTAACCGCGGACGGCGCTCATTTCATGCCTCCGTAACAGCAGAACGGTGCGCCTGAAACAGGCATTTCCCAAGATGCGGCCCAACTCGGTCCGCACGGGGAGGCAATGTGAATTCAGGCGACACCGCATGGGTGCTCGTGAGCGCCGCTCTGGTCCTGCTGATGACTCCAGGCCTGGCGTTCTTCTACGGCGGCATGGTCCGGTCCCGGGGCGTGCTGAACATGCTGATGATGAGCCTCGGCTCGATCGGCGTGGTCGGCGTGCTGTGGGTGCTGTTCGGCTACTCGATGGCCTTCTCCACCGACCTCGGTGGGCTCGGCCTGCTCGCGAACCCCTTCGAGAACTTCGGCCTGTCGGGACTGCTCGGTGAGGACTCCCTGTCCGGCACGATCCCGTCGCTGGCCTTCGTCGGTTTCCAGGCGATGTTCGCGATCCTGACGGTCGCGCTGATCTCCGGCGCCATCGCCGACCGCGCGCGGTTCGGCCCGTGGCTGCTGTTCGCCGCGCTGTGGGCGGTCGTGGTGTACTTCCCGGTCGCGCACTGGGTCTTCGACTTCGACGACACCGACGACGCGGGCAACGTGACCGCCGTCGGCGGCTGGATCGCCAACCGCCTGGCCGCGATCGACTTCGCCGGTGGCACCGCGGTCCACATCAACGCCGGTGCCGCCGCGCTGGCCCTGGTGCTGGTGCTGGGCAAGCGCAAGAACTGGCCCAAGGGCGTCGGCAAGCCGCACAACCTGCCGTTCGTGGTGCTCGGCGCCGGTCTGCTGTGGTTCGGCTGGTTCGGCTTCAACTCCGGTTCGGCCCTGGCCGCCGACAACACCGCGGCGTTCACCCTGGTCAACACGCTGGTCGCCACCAGCGCGGCGATGCTGGGATGGCTGCTGGTCGAGCGCATCCGCGACGGCCACGCCACCACCCTCGGCGCCGCGTCGGGCATCGTGGCCGGTCTGGTCGCGATCACCCCGGCCTGCTCCTCGGTGACGCCGCTGGGCGCCATCGCGGTCGGTGCGATCACCGGTGCGGTCTGCGCCCTGGCGGTGAGCCTGAAGTTCAAGTTCGGCTACGACGACTCGCTCGACGTCGTCGGCGTGCACCTGGTCGGCGGTCTGATGGGCACCCTGCTGGTGGGCCTGTTCGCCTCGGCGGAGGCCCCGGCGGGCGTTGCCGGTCTGTTCTACGGCGGCGGTGTGGATCAGTTGTGGCGTCAGGCTGTCGGAGCCTTCGCGGTGCTGATTTACTCCTTCGTGCTCAGCCTGGTCCTGGCCCTGATCGTGAAGGCGACCATCGGCTTCCGGTTGAGCGAGGAGGACGAGGCCGCGGGCATCGACGAGAACGAGCACGCGGAGACCGCGTACCACTTCGGTGACGACCGATCCGCCCGCCGCGCCTCGGCTTCGGCCGGCGACGTCGAAGACCGCAAGCTGGAGGGCAGCCGCGCATGAAGTTGGTGACCGCGATCGTTCAGCCGCAGAAGGTGGACGATCTCAAGGAGGAGCTCGGCAAGCTCGGCGTGCTGGGCATGACCGTGAGCGACGTGCAGGGCTACGGCCGGCAGAAGGGCCACACCGAGGTCTACCGGGGCACCGAGTACTCGGTGGACTTCATCGAGAAGTCCCGGGTCGAGGTCCTCGTCGACGAGACCGACGTCGACAAGGTGGTGGAGGGCATCGTCAGCGCCGCCCGCACCGGCAAGGTGGGTGACGGGAAGGTCTGGGTCACCGCCGTGGAGAGCGTCGTGCGGGTCCGCACCGGCGAGACCGGGGTGGCCGCGATCTGATCCGGAGCAGTCCTGGAGGGCGCCTCCCGACCGCGCGTCGGGAGGCGCCTTCGTCGTTGGTCGGCAGGTTCCCCAGGGGAGAGATGCGTACAACTACGCAGGCCCACTCGGGCATCTTCACGGTCTCGCATCGGCGCTGGTCCGGGCACACTTCTAGGTGCGACGCGGTGATCAGGGAGGACCCGGGGATCGCGCCCGTACTGGGGGTCGGGCGGGCTTCGCGGGGGCTCCGCGATCGCAGGGGGAGCGTGGGAGGCAGGGGGACATGCCTCCCACGCGTTGACCGGGTGCGGTACCCCGTAACGCACCGGGAGTTCACGGGCGGCCCGCTCGGGGGGAGCGGGCCGCCCTCTATTCGTTCGTGATCACGATCTCGTCCTTCCATGATCCTCGCGGGCGTAATCTGGAGCGGTCGTGGACATTTCGGACGCATCTCCGGTCGCAGCCGGCCCGACGCCTTCGGTGCGGGTGGGCCGTCGCACGCTGGTCGTGCTCGCCGGCGTCCCCGGTGCCGGCAAGAGCACGGTGCTGGCCAAGATGCGCGCGAGCTCCGACGTCGTCCGGCTCGACTCCGAGCAGGTGCGCGCTCGCCTGCGCGAGCTCCTGCCGGGCGTTCCGTACCGCTACTACCGGCCGCTGGTGCACCTGCTGCACCGCACCCGGATCGCCTGGGCGTGCCTGGTCGGGCCGGGCCCGGTGGTCGCGCACGAACCGGCGACCCGGGCGAGCACGCGGCTGATGCTGCTGGTCTTCGCCCGGCTGACCGGGCGGCGCACGGTGCTGCTGTGGCTGCACGCCGACGCCGGTTCGGCGCTGGACGGCCAGCGCGCCCGGGGCAGGCTGATCCGGTCCGGCTCCTTCCGCAGGCACGTGCAGCGCGCCGAGCGGATGCACCGCCGACTGCTCGCCGGGGAGACGCTGACCGGCTGGCGCCGGGTGCACCTGTTCACCCGCTCTCAGGTGGCCGGTGGCGTGCGGCTGGACGTCGAGACGTGACCTGCGTCCCGTTGGGCGGGGGCGGGCCGACATCAACTGATCGCGATGGCTACCCTGGTCATCCGGTGCTGCGGCCAGATGTCGTTGCGCCAGGCTGAGATTTTTCGAGCTGCGGGTCACTGGCAACAGGGTGTGCGTCGGGTGGAGCGCGCGGTTCGACAAGCGCAAGCGGAGTCCAAGCAGGTTCGCCGCACGCCACCGAGTGGACGCACAACCCCGTCAGCACGCGCGGGGTGGCGCCGGACCTTTTTCCGCGATCAGCCCCCGCCGACCCACCTAGGGAGACCCGCGTTCCGCATGCCTACTTTCGCTGAACTCGAACTCGACGAGCGCGTCCAGAAGACGCTGACCGAGATCGGGTACGAGGCCCCGTCGCCGATCCAGGAGCAGACGATCCCGCTGCTGCTGGAAGGCCGCGACGTGCTGGGCCTGGCGCAGACCGGTACCGGCAAGACCGCCGCGTTCGCGCTGCCCATTCTGTCCAACATGGACCTGACCAGCACCAAGCCGCAGGCCCTGGTGCTGGCCCCGACCCGCGAGCTGGCGATCCAGGTCTCCGAGGCCTTCCAGCGCTACGCCTCGCACCTGCCCGGCTTCCACGTGCTGCCCATCTACGGCGGCACCGGCTACGGCCCCCAGCTGGCGGGCCTGCGCCGCGGCGCGCACGTCGTCGTGGGCACCCCCGGACGGCTCATCGACCACCTCGAGAAGGGGTCGCTGGACCTGACCGGGCTGAAGAACCTGGTGCTCGACGAGGCCGACGAGATGCTGCGCATGGGCTTCATCGAGGACGTCGAGAAGATCCTGCAGTCGGTGCCCTCCCAGCGCCAGGTCGCGCTGTTCTCGGCGACCATGCCGCAGGGCATCCGCAAGATCACGCAGAACTACCTCAACGACCCGGCGGAGATCTCGGTCAAGACCAAGACCTCCACGGCCACCAACATCAACCAGCGGCACGTGCCGGTGCGCCCGTCCAACAAGCTGGACGCGCTGACCCGCATCCTCGAGGTCGAGACCTTCGACGCGATGATCGTGTTCGTGCGCACCAAGCAGCTCACCGAGGAGCTCGCGGAGAAGCTGCAGGCGCGCGGTTTCAGCGCCGCGGCCATCAACGGCGACATCGCCCAGGCCCAGCGCGAGCGCACCATCGGCCACCTGCGCGACGGCAAGGTCGACATCCTGGTGGCCACCGACGTGGCCGCCCGCGGTCTCGACGTCGAGCGCATCTCGCACGTGCTCAACTACGACATCCCGCACGACACCGAGTCCTACGTGCACCGCGTGGGCCGCACCGGTCGTGCCGGGCGCAGCGGTGAGGCGATCCTGTTCGTCTCCCCGCGCGAGCGCCACCTGCTGCGCGCCATCGAGCGGGCCACCCGCCAGCAGATCCAGCAGATGGAGCTGCCGACCATCGACGCGGTCAACGACCGCCGGCTGGCCAAGTTCGCGCAGAGCATCACCGACACGCTGGCCAAGGGCGGCCTGGAGGTCTTCCAGGAGCTCGTCGCGGAGTACGAGCGGACCCACGACGTGCCCGCCTCGGAGATCGCCGCCGCGCTGGCCGCCATGGCCCAGGGCGACCGCCCGCTGCTGCTGGAGCCCGAGCCGGAGCCGGTGCGCCGGGACGGCCCCGCGTTCCACAGCAACAACGCCGACACCGAGACCTACCGGGTCGAGGTCGGCCGCCGGAACCGGGTCACCCCGCGGGCGCTGGTCGGTGCGCTGGCCAACGAGGGCGGCGTACCCAGCAAGTACATCGGGCACATCGACATCCGCAACGAGCACACGCTCATCGAGCTGCCCGCGGACCTGCCCGAGGAGCTGCTGAGCAAGCTGCGCACCACCCAGGTCGCCGGTCGCGGTCTGAAGATCACCCGCGCCGACGGCGAGATCATCAGCCGTCGCCCGCGCCGCCCCGCCGGGAACCGGGACCGCGACAGCAAGCCGCGCCCGCACCGCAAGGGCCAGGGCGGCGGCCAGCGCTCCCCGCAGCAGCACCGCACGGGCCCCAAGCGGGACCTGCGCCACACCGGCGCGTGAGCGCCGAACCGGGCTCGTTCGGCGAATGAGCCCGCGCTTCTGAATTGATCGGGAACCTTTAGCGGTGGCCGGTCCGCGCCGAGCGTCGGCGCGGGCCGGTTACCCTCGCATAGGTACCCAGGTACATCCATCGACTCTGGAGCCCGTGAACCCGTGTTCGACACTCTCTCCGACCGGCTCACCTCGGTCCTGACGAACCTGCGCGGCAAGGGGCGGCTGTCCGAAGCCGACATCGACGCCACCGCGCGGGAGATCCGCATCGCCCTGCTCGAAGCGGACGTGGCGCTTCCCGTCGTGCGCGGGTTCATCAAGGGTGTCAAGGAGCGGGCCAAGGGCGCCGAGGTCTCGCAGGCGCTGAACCCGGCGCAGCAGGTCGTCAAGATCGTCAACGAGGAGCTCGTCACCATCCTCGGCGGCGAGACCCGCCGCCTGGAGCTGGCGAAGAACCCGCCGACGGTGATCATGCTCGCGGGTCTGCAGGGTGCCGGTAAGACGACGCTGGCGGGCAAGCTCGCCAAGTGGCTGTCCGGTCAGGGCCACACGCCGATGCTGGTGGCCTGCGACCTGCAGCGCCCGAACGCGGTCAACCAGCTGCAGGTCGTCGGTGAGCGCGCCGGGGTCCCGGTGTTCGCGCCCGAACCGGGCAACGGCGTCGGCGACCCGGTGCAGGTCTCCCGGGACAGCATCGAAGAGGCCAAGCGCGCGCAGCACGACGTCGTCCTCGTCGACACCGCCGGCCGGCTGGGCGTCGACGAGGAGATGATGAAGCAGGCCGCCGACATCCGGGACGCGGTCTCGCCCGACGAGATCCTGTTCGTCCTGGACGCGATGATCGGTCAGGACGCGGTGACCACCGCCGAGGCCTTCCGCGACGGCGTGGGCTTCTCCGGCGTGGTGCTGACCAAGCTCGACGGTGACGCCCGCGGTGGTGCCGCGCTGTCGGTCCGCGAGGTCACCGGCCAGCCGATCATGTTCGCCTCCAGCGGCGAGAAGCTGGAGGACTTCGACGTCTTCCACCCGGACCGGATGGCCAACCGGATCCTGGGCATGGGCGACATGCTCACCCTGATCGAGCAGGCCGAGCAGGCCTTCGACCAGGAGCAGGCCGAGAAGGCCGCGGAGAAGCTGGGCACCGGCCAGCTGACCCTGGAGGACTTCCTGGAGCAGATGCAGGCGGTGCGGCGGATGGGCCCGCTGCAGAACCTGCTGGGCATGCTGCCGGGCGCGGGCCAGATGAAGGACCAGCTGGCCAACTTCGACGAGAAGCAGCTCGACCGCATCCAGGCGATCATCCGCGGCATGACCCCGGCCGAGCGCGCCGACCCGAAGATCATCAACGCGTCCCGCCGCCAGCGCATCGCGCGCGGTTCGGGCGTGACCGTCGGCGACATCAACGACCTGGTCAACCGGTTCTTCGAAGCCCGCAAGATGATGCAGCGGATGGCCGGCCAGTTCGGCGGCTTCGGCGGCGGAGGCGGCGGTTCCAAGAACCGCAAGGGCAAGAAGGGCAAGAAGGGGAAGAAGGGCAAGGGCGGCCCGACCCCGCCGAAGGGCATGAAGGGCATGCCCGGCGGCCTCCCCGGTCTGCCCCCGGGCGGCATGCCCGGCATGGGCGGCGCGGGCCCCGATCTGTCCAAACTGGACCCGACCGCGAACCAGCTCCCGCCCGGCTTCGACCCGTCGAAGCTGAACTTCGGCAAGAAGGACAAGTGACGGCGCTGCACCTGCGCGCCACGGTGCTGCCCGACGGCGCGCAGCGGGACCTGTGGATCGCCGACGGCCGGATCTCGCTGGAACCGGTCGCCGGCGCGGAAACCGTCTTCGACGGCGGGTACGTGCTGCCCGGACTGGTCGACGCGCACTGCCACGTCGGCATCGGCACCCAGGGGCCGGTCGAGCTCGACGAGGCCGCCGCCCAGGCCGAGATCGACCGCGACGCGGGCACCCTGCTGATCCGCGACTGCGGCGCGCCGATCGACACCCGGCCGCTGCAGCAGCGCGACGACCTGCCGCGCATCATCCGCGCGGGCAAGCACCTGGCCCGGCCCAAGCGCTACATCCCGAAGCTGTCCGACGACCTCGACGACGAGCAGCACCTGCCGGCCGCGGTCGCCGAGCAGGCCGCCTACGGCGACGGCTGGATCAAGCTCGTCGGTGACTGGATCGACCGCTCGGTCGGCGACCTGGCCCCGCTGTGGAGCGACGAGGTGCTGGCCGAGGCCATCGACACCGCGCACCGGCTCGGCGCCCGCGTCACCGCCCACGTGTTCGGCGAGGACGCGCTGCCGGGCCTGATCAACGCGGGCATCGACTGCATCGAGCACGGCACCGGCCTGACCGACGAGACGGTCGAACTGATGGCCGCCCGCGGCACCGCCCTGGTGCCGACCCTGGTCAACGTGGAGAACTTCCCGGGCTTCGCCGCCGCCGCGACGAAGTACCCGGACTACGCCACGCACATGACCGACCTCTACGAGCGGGCCGACCGCACCGTCGCCAAGGCCATCGAGGCGGGCATCCCGGTCTACGCGGGCACCGACGCCGGGGGCGGCATCCCGCACGGCGTGCTGGCCGACGAGGTCGCCGCGCTGCACCGGGTCGGCATGTCCACTGAGCAGGCCCTCAGCGCCGCCTCCTGGGGCGCGCGCGAGTGGCTGCGCTGGTCGGGCGTCGAGCACGGCGCCCTGGCCGACCTGGTGTGCTACGACGCCGATCCCCGCAAGGACCTGGACGTCCTCCGGAGCCCGAGCCGAATTCTGCTAGGCGGCAAGGTCTTCTAGCTCTTCGAACACGCTGAAAACGGTCCCCGCAATCATTTCCACCGCTGGCCCGGTGAAAACGGCGTCCCGATGTGCGACCCCTTAGGGTTGAAGGGTCGAGGGGAGCGTCTTGTGGGGGAGAAGCGGGATCCTTACCTTCAGCCGATGCGTAGGGTGGACGGCGTTGCCGACCCCCGCCCCGCGTTCTGGGAGGACAAGCTGGAGGCCGCCAGGCGCGGCTCGCTGGCCTGGGGTTTCGCGGCGTTCTTCCTCGGATATGGCGGCTACTACCTGGCCGTGGTCGTCCTCGGCGCCGTGCGGCCCGCACCGGACGGCGGGTTCGACCCGTCGCAGCCGCCGAACACCGGTCCGCTGCTGCTGCTCGCCTTCGCGCCGAACATCCTGCTCGGCCTGGTCCCAGCGGTCTTCTCGTGGTGGCGCGGGCACGGCCTGCGCGCCGACTTCGGCATCCTGCCCCGGCGCCGGGACTTCAAGATCGGGCTGGTGTGCGGGCTCTGCGCGCTGTTCGGGTCCTGGATGGCGACGCTGGTGATCATCGCGCTCACCGGCCCGCCACCGGAATCGGACCTGGCCAGGCTGATGCAGGGCGACCGGACCGTCTGGCTGTTCCTGTTCGCCCTGTTCGCGTTCCTGGGCGCCCCGCTGACCGAGGAGCTGCTGATGCGCGGCGCCCTGTGGGGAGCGATGGAGCACTACCGGATCCCGCGCGTGGTCATCCTCATCCTCACCTCGGTGATCTTCGCGTTGATACACCAGGAGGCGTGGCGCACGCCGGTGCTGTTCATCGGCGGGCTGGCCATCGGCATGGCCCGGATGATCACCGGACGCGTTTCGGCGAGCATGGTCGCCCACGCCACGAACAACTTCGTGCCCGCCCTGCTGCTGTTCGCTGTGGCCAGATGAACACCCCGCTCGACGGCGTATTGATCGTGACGCGGCCGGGGTCCGGTATAGCCTGACGGCTTCCGCCGGTGTCAGCCGACATCGTCACGCGGGTCGTCGACCCGCTGTTCGGCATCACGGAGGCGCTCGTGCACTCAACACAAGGACCGGAAGTCGCCGGCGAACCAGCACCCTCCGGCCGGACCTGGGTCGCCGATCCGCCGGTCCGCACGCACCGCTGGGGGCTCGGGGCGTTCTTCCTGGCCGAAGCCGTGTTCGTGCTGACCTCGGTGGTGCTGGCGGCCGCGTTCGGCACGCCGGGCGTCTGGTCGATCGTGCTGATGCTGGTGCTGCCCACCCTGCTGGCCGGTGGGCTGGCGGTGCTCATCACGGTCGTGCGCGGCAACGGCCCGATGCTGGACTTCGGGCTGCAGTGGCGCTGGTCGGACGTCCGGACCGGGCTGGCCATCGGCGGCGTCGGGCTGGTCACCACGACGATCGCGACCACGCTGTGGACGCACTGGGCCGATCCCGGCCAGACGTCCACGGTGAGCAGCGTCCTCGACGGCGTCCGGTTGCCGCCGGTGGTGGCGGTGCTGGTGTTCCTGCACATCTGGCTGGTCGCACCGCTGTGCGAGGAGCTGCTCTACCGCGGCCTGCTGTGGGGCGCGATGGAGCGGCTGGGCTGGAGCCAGCTCAACGTGTTCGTGCTGAGCACGGCGGTGTTCGCGATCGGCCACCTGGAACCGGCCCGCACCTGGCTGCTGCTGGTGATCACCATCCCGATCGGTCTGGCCAGGATGGTCACCGGCCGCCTCACGGCCAGCGTGATCGCCCACCAGGTCAACAACTTCCTGCCCGCCCTCGGGCTGCTGCTCGTCTCGCTGGGGCTGATGCCCACCTGAGACCCGACCGCCAGGCAAGCGGCGGAGCCGCTTTCTCTGTACCCCACCTGAGCAACTCGCACCGCCGGAGGTTCTCAGACGTTCTCTGGTGAGGACGCCGCGACGCCGTGTATTGGCATACATCAGGAGTGGCGCCCGGAGCCAGAGGGCGTCTGAGGTTCTCCTACCGGCACCGCTGAGCAGGCTGCCCCCGTCGTCATCGAAGAAGGGTGTCTGGCAGAATAGGTTGCTGTTCGCTGCGAGGGGTCCCTCTCACCTCTCACTGGCGATTTGACCTACGAGCTTTGCGAATCGCTGCCCCACGCGGTTTGCGCATCGCTCACCGGAGCATCAATGAGAGTCTGAGGAGCACCAGCACCCGTGGCTGTGAAGATCAAGCTCGCGCGGATCGGCAAGATCCGGGAGCCGCACTACCGCATCGTCATCGCGGACGCCCGCACCCGTCGCAACGGCCGGGTCATCGAGACGATCGGTCAGTACCACCCGAAGGAGAACCCGAGCGGCATCATCGTCGACTCGGAGCGGGCGCAGTACTGGCTGGGTGTCGGCGCGCAGCCGACCGAACCGGTGCGCAACATCCTGGAGATCACCGGCGACTGGCAGAAGCACAAGGGCCTGCCGGGCGCCGAGGGCACCCTCAAGGTCGCCGAGTCGAAGAAGACCAAGCAGGAGCTGTTCGAGGAGGCCCTGGCCGCCGCAGGCGAGGAGCCGACCGTCGAGGCCACCACCCCGAAGAAGAAGGGTGGTAAGAAGTCCGAGGCCAAGGCTGAGGACAAGGCCGACGAGAAGGCCGAGGTCAAGGCCGACGAGCAGAAGTCCGAGGACGGTCAGGCGTGACGGTCCTCTCGGACGCGCTTGAACACCTGGTGCGCGGCATCGTCGACAACCCCGACGATGTCCGCGTCCAGCTGCTGACGACTCGGCGTGGTCGCACCCTCGAGGTGCACGTCAACCCGGACGACCTGGGCAAGGTCATCGGCCGTGGCGGTCGCACCGCCACCGCGCTGCGCACCGTGATGACCGGCATCGGTGGTCGCGGAATCCGGGTCGACGTGGTCGACACCGACCGCTGACCAGCATGAACGAACTTCAGCCGGAGGCCCTCGCAGTGGGGCGCGTGGTGCGGCCGCATGGCGTGCGGGGCGAGCTCGTCGTCGAGGTGCTCACCGACAGCCCGGAGCTGCGGTTCGTTCCCGGTTCGGTGCTCGGACTGAAGCGCCGATCCGGTCAAGGCAGGAAGACCAGCGCGCAGAGCCTCACCGTGACAGCCGCCCGGCACCACGCCGGGCGGCTGTTGGTGCGCGCTGAGGGCGTGGACGGCCGCGACGCCGCTGAGGAGCTGCGCGGCGCGCTGCTCACGGTCTCCGCCGACGAGGCCGAGTCGCCCGAGGACCCCGACGAGTTCCACGACACCGAGCTGATCGGGCTGCGCGCGGCCCTGGTCTCCGGTGCGGAGGTGGGCGTGGTGCGCGACGTGCTGCACTCGCCGGCGGGAGAGCTCCTCGCGGTCGCCATCGAGGACCCGGAAGCCGATGAGGGCGAGCGCGAGGCCCTGGTGCCCTTCGTCTCCGCCATCGTTCCCGAGGTGGACCTGGAAGCAGGGCGCATCGTTCTCGACCCGCCCGAAGGCCTGCTGGACTGAAGAGACTCACCCGCCCCGGCTCGACGGGGCGCTTCCCAGGCGAGGCCACCATGCGCATCGACGTCATCACGATCTTCCCCGACTACCTGAACCCGCTGCGGGAAGCGCTGCTGGGCAAGGCCATCGAGCGCGAGCGGATCTCGGTCGGCGTGCACGACCTGCGCGACTGGACCCACGACGTGCACCGCGCGGTGGACGACAGCCCCTACGGCGGTGGTCCCGGCATGGTGATGAAGCCCGACGTCTGGGGCGAGGCCCTCGACGAGGTCTGCGGGGTTCAGGACGCGACGCCCCGGCTGGTGGTGCCGACGCCGGCGGGCCGCCCGTTCGAGCAGAAGACCGCCGTGCGCTGGTCCCAGGACCCGTGGCTGGTGTTCGCCTGCGGCCGCTACGAGGGCATCGACCAGCGGGTCATCGACGACGCCGCCACGCGGATGTCGGTCGAAGAGGTCTCCATCGGCGACTACGTGCTGGTCGGCGGTGAGGTCGCCGCGCTGACGATGATCGAGGCCGTGGTCCGGCTGCTGCCCGGCGTGCTGGGCAACCCGCTGTCGGCCGAGCAGGACTCGTTCTCCGACGGCTTGCTGGAAGGTCCCTGCTACACGCGTCCCGAGGTGTGGCGCGACCGGCCGGTGCCGGACGTGCTGCGCTCCGGCAACCACGCCGCGATCGCCCGCTGGCGGCGGGATCAGGCGCTGGAGCGCACCTACCACCGGCGGCCGGAACTGCTCGCGGCGTTGCCGGAGGGGGACCTGGATAAGGCCGACCGGAAACAGCTCGATAAACTACGCGCGTCGGATGCTTCCGACGGTTCCAGTGAGACCGGAGACGCGTCGCGCTGAGCTCCTCGTTGCAGGGGCCGGATCAGGCGCCGAAATGCGGATCTGGCACACTGGACAGGTTGATGCAGTCGAGCCACCTGGTTCGACATGCGCAAAGAGCAAGTTCACCCCGTGTCGGGCGGTGCCCACCTTCCAGGTCGGGTCATCGACATGTGAGAACACGGGTGCCTTCGACACGGATGAGGACGGACCACCGATGAACACCCTGGACGCGTTGGACGCCCAGTCGCTGCGTTCCGACATCCCGGCCTTCCGGCCCGGTGACACGCTGAAGGTTCACGTCCGCGTCATCGAGGGTTCGCGCGAGCGGACTCAGGTCTTCCAGGGCGCAGTCATCCGCCGCCAGGGCGATGGCATCCGGGAGACCTTCACCGTGCGCAAGGTTTCCTTCGGTGTCGGTGTGGAGCGGACTTTCCCGGTGCACACCCCGAACATCGCGCAGATCGAGGTCGTCTCGCGCGGCGATGTCCGGCGGGCGAAGCTGTACTACCTGCGCGACCGGCGCGGCAAGGCGGCGAAGATCAAGGAGAAGCGGGAGACCGCTTCGGCGTCCTGATCGACGCGAGACGGAGCAGTACCCGAGGGCCCGGGCGCGATGCGCACCCGGGCCCTCCGGCTTTCCACCTTCGGGTGATCAATGCAGGCCCAGCGCGCGAGGGAGGCATCGATGGAACGGGATGTTCCGGAAAAGGGCACGTCATCGGGTCGCGACCGGGCGGGTTCCCGGCCCCGCCGCGCCGGGGCAGCGCGACGACCCCGCACGCGGTTCGAGTAGCCTGGCCGGGTGGCCGACGTCATGCGCAGCGGATCAGCGGAAGAGCCCCACGACTCGGAGCACCGGGAGGGTGCTCCCGGCGAAGCGGCTCAACACCCGAAGCAGAAGGGGAAGAAGAAGTCTTCCTTCTGGGTGGAACTGCCCATCCTGATCGTCACCGCACTGGTGCTCACCGTGCTCATCCAGGCGTTCCTGGCCCGGGTGTACGTGATCCCGTCGCAGTCGATGGAGCAGACCCTGCACGGCTGCACCGGTTGCAACAACGACCGGGTGCTGGTGGACAAGGTCTCCTACCGCTTCGCCGAGCCCGAGCCCGGTGACGTCGTGGTCTTCCGCGGCCCGCAGCCGTGGGTGCAGAACGAGTTCACCAGCCAGGAGACCACCAACCCGGTCGCCGGCTTCTTCCAGGGCGCGGCGTCGCTGCTGGGCTTCGGCGCCCCGGACGAGAAGGACTTCGTCAAGCGGGTCATCGCCGTCGGCGGCCAGACCGTCGAGTGCTGCGACGCGCAGAACCGGGTGCTGGTCGACGGCAAGCCGCTCAACGAGCCCTACGTGTACTGGGAGCCGGGCCGCGGCGTCGGTCAGGACGAGTTCGCGCCGGTCACCGTGCCCGCCGGGCACCTGTGGGTGATGGGCGACAACCGCAACGACTCGGCGGACTCCCGCGTGCAGGGCGGCGGCGGCATCAGCGGCGCCGTCCCGGTGGACAACGTGATCGGCAAGGCGCAGGTCATCGTGCTGCCGCCGACCCGCTGGCAGAGCATCCCGGAGCCCAACCCGCAGTCGACGGCGCTGGGCGCGCCGGCCTGGCAGGGCGGTCTGCCGCTGGGCGTGGGTTTCGCCGTGGCGTTCCCCACCGTCTGGATGGGTCGTAGGCTCGTCGGTGCAGTGAGCAAACGACGGCAGTCGGAGTGACCACGACGTGACGGTGACGGACTTCCGGCCACCCCGGTCGGTGATCCGGCGCAGCAGCGGCAACTGGGCGCTGCAGAGCGCCCTGGACCGCCGGGGGCTGGGCCCGGTCGCCGGTGTCGACGAGGCCGGGCGCGGTGCGTGCGCGGGCCCGCTGGTGGTCGCCGCGTGCGTGCTCAAGCCGGGGGACGCGAAGCGGTTCGACGGCCTGACCGACTCGAAGGTCCTCAGCGAGGCCGACCGGGAACGGCTCCACGAGCGCATCATCGCCCGCGCGCTGAGCTGCTCGACCGTGGTCATCCCGGCCGAGGACGTCGATGCGCTGGGCATTCACGTGGCCAACCTGGAGGGCATGCGCCGCTCGGTGGCCCAGCTGACCGAGCATCCCGGCTACGTGCTCACCGACGGGTTCAAGGTGCAGGGCCTGGCGACGCCGAGCGTCGCGGTCGTCAAGGGCGACCTGGTGGCCGCCTGCGTGGCGGCGGCGTCGGTGCTGGCCAAGGTCACCCGGGACCGGCTGATGGCCGGTGAGCTGCACGAGCGGTTCCCGGCGTACGCCTTCGACGTGCACAAGGGCTACAGCACGCCGCTGCACTCGGCGCGGCTGAGCGAGCACGGTCCCAGCGTCCAGCACCGCTGGTCCTACGCGAACGTGGTGGCCGCCGCCACGAAGCACGGGATGCGCTCGCCGCGCGCTGTGACCAGCAAGCCCGGTTTGTTCGATGCCTCGAAGGAGGATGTGGTGGACAATGAGGCGTTGTAGTCCGAACGGAAACGCAGAAGGGCTCGCACAGCGATGAGCGCCGAGGATCTCGAAAAGTACGAGACCGAGATGGAGCTGCAGCTCTACAAGGAGTATCGCGACATCGTCGGTCAGTTCACCTACGTCGTGGAGACCGAACGGCGCTTCTACCTGGCCAACGTGGTCGACGTGCAGGTGCGCAACTCCGACTCGGAGGTCTACTTCGAGGTGTCGATGTCCGACGCCTGGGTCTGGGACATGTATCGCCCGGCGCGGTTCGTCAAGAACGTTCGGGTGATCACATTCAAGGACGTCAACGTCGAAGAGCTGGAGAAGCCGGACTTCCGGCTCCCGGAGAACGGGCCCTTCGGGTCTTAGCGGAACCCGGTCACGACATGTGATGCCCGGGCGGTCGAAATCGACCGCCCGGGCATTTTCATGCGCGCGGAGCGACCGGGGCGAATTGATGAATACCCGGATACGCGAAATCCGCTACACGTAGGTGTGAGTGGTGATTGTCCACAGGGGACTTTTTCCTCCACAGATCTGAAAATCTGCTTGGCATTTCGATTCGGGATGGGCAACGTGGGGTCCATCCCGAATCCGGAAGCGTTGGTGCCGAATCCTTTTCGCCCACCGGATCGGGAGCCGTCGATTCGAATCCGGGGAGGTTCTCGTGCGCACCGACAAGATCACCGCGCCGCTGTCGGATCACCTGGTGGGCGGGCGCAGGCACGAGCTGGGCAGGGTCGCCGAGCGGATGGCAGCCGAGCTGCTGGAGAGCGGCGGGCTGACGGTCCTGGACCGCAACTGGCGCTGCCCGCGAGGTGAGCTCGACGTCGTCGCCACCGATGGGGAAGTGGTGGTGTTCTGCGAGGTCAAAGCCAGGTCCGGGGTGGACTACGGCGGGCCGCTCGGCGCCGTTGGCCCGGACAAGGTCGCCCGCATCCGCGGGGTGGCCAGGGCCTGGCTGGCCGAGCGCGCCCTGGTCGGCTGCCGGGTGCGCTTCGACGTGGTCTCGGTGCTGTGGCCACCGGGCGAGAAGGCGCGCGTCGAGCACCTCGAGGGGGTGTTCTGAATGGCGCTGCGCAAGACCTGGGCGGTCGCGCTGTTCGGGGTGGACGGCGTGCTGGTGGAGATCGAGGCCGACGTGCGCTCCGGACTGCCTTCGGTGCAGCTCATCGGCCTGCCGGACAACGCGTTGAAGGAGGCCAAGAACCGGGTCGCGGCGGCGATCCAGAACTGCCGGGAGGAGTGGCCGGTGGATCGGGTCATCACGCTCGCGCTGTCGCCGGCCGCGCTGCCCAAGGGCGGCACGTCCTACGACCTGGCGCTGGCCTGCGCGGTGCTGGCCGCCAGCGAGCAGGTGCCCCCGCACCGGCTGCGGGGCACCGTGCTGCTCGGCGAGCTGGCCCTGGACGGGCGGCTGCGCGGGGTGCGCGGGCTGCTGCCCGCGCTGCTGGCGGCCCGCCGGTCGGGCGTGCGCCGGGCGGTGGTGCCGGTTGAGGGGTTGGCCGAAGCGCACCTGGTGGAGGGCGTCGAGATCCTCGGCGCCGAGCACCTGCGGGAGGTGATCGCCTGGCTGCGCGAGCTCGCCGAGCTGCGCGAGGACGTCCCGCAGCGCACCGAACCCGCCCAGGAGGAGGTGCCGGACCTGTCCGACGTGCTCGGCCAGCCGGAGGCCCGCTGGGCGCTGGAGGTCGCCGCTGCCGGTGGCCACCACCTGCTCATGGTGGGCCCGCCGGGAACGGGCAAGACGATGTTGGCCAAGCGGCTGTGCGGGCTGCTGCCCGAGCTGACCCGGCCGGAATCGCTGGAGGTCACGGCATTGCGGTCGCTGGGGGATGAAGCGGCTGAATTCCTGGTGCGCAGACCGCCCTTCGTCGCCCCGCACCCGTCGCTGTCGATCCCGGCGCTGATCGGCGGCGGCACCGGCCTGGCCAGGCCTGGGGCGGTCAGCCGGGCGCACCGCGGCGTTCTCCTGCTCGACGAGGCCTGCGAGCTGGGGCCGAAGCGGCTGGAGGCGCTGCGCACGGCGCTGGAGGAAGGTGAGATCCGGTTGGCCAGGCGGGACGGGACGCTGCGCTACCCGGCGCGCTTCCAGCTGGTGCTGGCCACGAACCCGTGCCCGTGCGCACCTGCCAGGGAGCTGGATTGCCAGTGCGCTCCGCAGGCGCGGCGACGCTACCTGGGCAAGCTGTCCGGGCCGCTGCTGGACCGGGTGGACCTGCGGGTGCGCACCCGGCCGATCTCGGCGATGAGCACCGGGGCCGGTGGCGAGCCGGAGAGCACGGCGGTGGTGCGCGAGCGCGTCGAACGGGCCAGGGAGGTCGCGCGGGAGCGCTGGGCCGATCACGGCTGGCAGACCAACACCGAGGTCCCGGGTCCCGTGCTGCGCAAGGAGTTCGCGCTGCCGGAGGAGACCACGGCGTTGCTGGAGCGCGGTTTGGAGGCGGGCGCGATCAGCGCGCGCGGCGCCGACCGCTGTTTGCGCGTGGCCTGGACGCTGGCGGATCTCGACGGCAGCCCCCGGCCGTCGGCCGATCACGTCGCCGCCGCGCTGGAGTTCCGGGACAGGAGGGCGACCTGATGAGCAGGTGGGCTTCGCTGAGCGAGAAGACCAGGCAGGAACTGCTGCAGGCCAGGGCTTTCCTGTCAGCCGTGGCCGAGCCACCCGCGCAGGCCCTGGCTCGTTTCGTGGCCGAGCGCGGTGCGCGCGGCGCCCTGGACGCGATCCTGCGCGAGCGTGCGCCGGAGCAGGTGCAGGCCGAGGTGGAGGCGCGGCGCTCCGGTCTCTCCGGTGAGCAGCTGCTGCGCGCCGGGGAGGCGGCCGGGCTCCGGCTGCTGATCCCGGAACGGCCGGGCTGGCCGCACGAGGCGTTCGCCGAGCTCGTGGGGGCGCGCGAGGTGGAGCTGCCGGACGTGGCCGAACCGCTGGCACTGTGGGTGCGCGGCCGGGGCGAGCTCGCCGAACTCGCCGAGCGGACGGTGGCGATCGTCGGCGCTCGCGCCGCCTCCGGGTACGGCGAGCACGTGGCGGCCGAGTTCGGCCACGGCTTGTCCCGGGCGGGCTTCACGGTGGTCTCGGGCGCGGCCTACGGCATCGACGGCGCGGCGCACCGGGGAGCGCTGTCGGCGGGCGGGCGCACGGTGGCGTTCTTGGCCTGCGGCGCGGACCTGGACTACCCGGCCGGGCACAGCAGGTTGCTGCGCGCGATCGCCGACCAGGGCGCGGTGATCAGCGAGTACCCGCCGGGAACGCCGCCGCGCAAGCACCGCTTCCTGGTGCGCAACCGGTTGATCGCCGCGATGGGCCAGGCGACCGTGGTGGTGGAGGCGGGTGCTCGCAGCGGTGCCGCCAACACGGCCAACACCGCCGACCTGCTGGGCCGCCCGGTGCTGGCCGTGCCGGGGCCGGTGACCGCGCAGAACTCCGTGGGCTGCCACGTGATGGTGCGCTCCGGGCAGGCGGTGCTGGTCACGCGTGCCGACGAGGTCGTCGAGCTGCTCAGCCCGCTGGGCGTGCGGCCGGCCGAGGAGGTCGAGGGCCGCTCGCGGGCCACCGACCGGCTGCACCCGGACGCGCGGCGGGTGCACGACGCGCTGATGGGGATGGACTCCGCGTCCGACGGGGAGATCGCCCGCGATTGCGGGCTGCCGCTGGGGCGTGTTCGCGCGGTCCTGCCGGAGCTGGAGATCGAGGGTTTCGCGAAGCGAACGGAAAGCGGGTGGACTGCGACGAAAAGGTGAAGGGAAAGACGGGTGAAAGCTCGGTGAAAGAGATTCCGGTGAATGGAAGGCGAAACCAACTCCGATCTGCGCGTTCCACCGCGGGACCTCGTCGTGCCCAGCGAATTCCGTGACAACATGTAATGGAACAGTTTCGCAACGTGACTTCGGAAACAGTGGAATTCGCGTGGCGATGCTTGACCGGAGAATCGATTGCGACGAGCGTCGAGGGCATGACCGGTGGACGTCCAGCGCGAGCGAGCCGGCCCGACCTCCGCGAGGTCCGGGCCGGACTGCCCGGAGATCTGGGCTCCGCTGTGGACACCTTCGAGCGGCACTTGGCCGTCGAGCGGGGCCTGTCCGCCCACACCGTGCGCGGATACGTGACCGACGTCGTCTCGCTGCTGGCCAGGTTAGCCGAGATCGCGGGCGACGCCGGGCTGCGCGGGCTCGACCTGTCGGTGCTCCGCGAGTGGTTGTCCGCGCAGCACAGCGCGGGTGTCAGCCGCTCGACGCTGGCTCGGCGCACGGCGTCGGCGCGCGCTTTCACCGCGTGGGCGTTCAAAGCCGGTCTGCTGCCCGCCGATCCCGGTCCCCGGTTGGCCGTGCCGTCACGACCGCGCAGGTTGCCGCCGGTGCTGCGCGCAGACCAGGCGGGCGAGGCGATGGGCGCTTCGGCGTCGGGTGCCGAGCAGGGCGATCCCGTCGCTCTCCGTGATCACGCTGTCGTGGAGGTCTTGTACGCCACCGGTGTTCGCGTCGCAGAGCTGTGCGGATTGGACGTCGGCGATGTGGACCGCGAGCGGCGGGTGCTGCGCGTGATCGGTAAAGGCGACAGGGAGCGCGTTGTGCCGTTCGGCCTACCCGCCGATGCGGCACTCGGTCGATGGCTCCAGGACGGACGGCCTAAACTTCTCCGTGACCCGTCGAACGCCGCGTTGTTCCTGGGAGTCCGGGGTGGACGCCTCGATCCCAGGACAGCGAGGCGGACCGTGCACGACGCCGTCGGCGCGGTCGGCGGTGCGCCGGAAATCGGGCCGCACGGACTTCGGCACTCGGCTGCGACCCATTTGTTGGAAGGTGGCGCAGACCTCCGTAGCGTTCAGGAGTTGCTTGGTCACGCTACGCTCGCAACGACCCAGCTTTACACCCACGTGACCGTTGAACGGCTGAAGGCGATCCATGACCGAACCCACCCCCGTTCCTGACCACGCCGGGGGCGGCGCCAACACGGTGGCCGCGAGATCGAACTCGGCACCGGTGTGCCACGACCAGGGCGGCGCGACCAATGGCCACCGGCCCAAGCTGCCCGGTGCTCCGTCGCTGGCCACCGTGGAGTCGGCGTGGGCCACCAACGGCCAGCGCAGTGGTGACGAGGTCGAGGCGGGCATCGTCGCGCTGTGGCAGGCGTTCGGCGAACGGCCCACGCAAGAGCTGCGCGACCGCCTGGTGCTGCACTACGCGCCGCTGGTCAAGTACGTCGCGGGCCGGGTGGGTACCGGTCTGCCGTCGCACGTGGAGATCTCCGACCTGATCCAGTCCGGGATATTCGGCCTGGTCGACGCGATCGAGAAGTTCGAGCCCCAGCGCGGGCTGAAGTTCGAGACCTACGCGATGCAGCGGATCCGCGGTGCGATCCTCGACGACCTGCGCGCCCAGGACTGGGTGCCGCGCTCGGTGCGCAGCCGGGCCCGCGACGTGGAGCGGGCGCTGGAGCGGCTCGAGGCCAAGCTGCAGCGCACCGCGACCGACGCGGAGCTGGCCGAGGAGCTGGAACTGTCCATCGAGGAGCTGCGCGAGCTGTTCGCCCAGCTGCAGATGACCAGCGTCGTCGCGCTGGACGACCTGATCGGCGCCGGTCACGCGCAGGCCTCGCTGGCCGAGACGCTGCCCGACGACCGCGCCGAGGACCCGGTGGCGGCCCTGGTCGACCGCGACAGCCGGCGCCAGCTCGCCGAAGCCGTGGAGCGGCTCAGCGAGCGGGACCGGGTCGTGGTGACGCTCTACTACTTCGAGAACCTGACCCTGGCCGAGATCGGCAAGGTCCTGGGCGTCACCGAGTCCCGCGTCTGCCAGCTGCACACCCGCGCCGTCCTGCGGCTGCGCACCAAGCTCACCGAGCAGACCTGATCACCAGGGCAGCAGCCGCACGCGGGAGCTCGCGAGCAGTTCGAGCGGATTCCGGTACCGCTCGCCCTCGCGCAGTCCCCAGTGCAGGCACGCCTGAGCCGGGCAGTCGGGGTGTCCCGGTTCCAGGTGGCCGATCACCTGGCCCCGGGTGACGCGGTCGCCGCGCGCGACGACCGGGGTGAGCGGTTCGTAGCTGGTGCGCAGCCCGCCCGGGTGCTCCACGGAGATCACGGCGCGGTCCACCAACCACCCGGCGTGCACCACGACGCCGTCGGCCGCCGCCAGCACCGGCTGCCCGGCCCGCCCGACCAGGTCCACGCCGCGATGCCCGGGGCCGAACGCGGAGCCGGGCGCCTCGAAGGGGCGCGCCACCGCCGGTGGCGGCTCCAACGGCCAGCTGAAACCGGTCGAAACCGGCGGTGCGGGGGCAGGTGGTGGGCCTGCCGCGGCGGCCAGTCCGGCGGAGCAGGCGAGGGCGGCGCCGAGCAGGACCGAGATCAGGATTCGCATGCGTCCAACGTGACCCGCTCGCGGCTGCGGTGACCAGGTCCGACGGCGAATCTGTGGACGAACCGGGCGGCTGTGGACAACTCCTGGTCCGCGATCGGGTGGTGGGTTGCGCGTCCAGTACACTGTTGACGCGGTTTCGTGTGCGCACGAACCGACTACGCGTGCCCGCGCGTACGCCACCGCGCAAGTGGTCCCGGATCGCTCCGGGCTTCCTGCCGGAAGGCCACCGGATCCCTCGTGGTCCCGCCCCGTGACAAGGGCGGGTGGGGGAGCCGGGCCGGGCACCAGGGCGGCGGGTCACCCGGCCCGCCGCGGCAACCCGAACGCGCGCCCGGAAGCGGGCGCGCCCGACTCAAGAGGTGAACACAGGCCATGGCCGTCGTCACCATGAAGCAGCTGCTCGACAGCGGCGTGCACTTCGGGCACCAGACCCGTCGCTGGAACCCGAAGATGAAGCGCTACATCTTCACCGAGCGCAACGGCATCTACATCATCGACCTGCAGCAGACGCTGACCTACATCGATGGTGCGTTCGACTTCATCAAGCAGACCGTCGCCCACGGCGGCACGATCCTGTTCGTCGGCACCAAGAAGCAGGCGCAGGAAGCGATCGCCGAGCAGGCCCTGCGGGTCGGCATGCCGTACGTCAACCAGCGCTGGCTGGGCGGCATGCTCACCAACTTCCAGACCGTCCACCGCCGTCTGCAGCGTCTCAAGGAACTCGAGACGATGGAGCAGACCGGTGGCTTCGAGGGTCGCACCAAGAAGGAGATCTTGATGCTGACCCGCGAGAAGGACAAGCTGGAGAAGACGCTCGGCGGTATCCGCGACATGTCCAAGGTGCCCAGCGCCGTGTGGATCGTGGACACCAAGAAGGAGCACATCGCCGTCGGCGAGGCTCGCAAGCTCGGTATCCCGGTCGTCGCGATCCTGGACACCAACTGCGACCCCGACGAGGTCGACTACCCGATCCCGGGCAACGACGACGCGATCCGCTCCGCCGCGCTGCTGACCCGCGTGGTCGCCGATGGTGTTGCCGAGGGCCTGATGGCCCGCTCCGGCCGCAACAACGGTGCCCCCGCCGAGGGCGGCGAGGAGAAGCCGGCCGGTGGCGAGCCGCTGGCCGAGTGGGAGAAGGAACTGCTGGCCGGTTCCGGCCAGGCCGCCGAGGGCGGCGAGCAGCAGCCCGCGCAGTCCTGATCACCCGCGCTGCGCACCCGCTGAACTCCGGCGGGTGCGCAGCGCGATCAGGCTGCTGGCCAGTCACACTGGCAACCGACCCACGCCGGGCCGAGAGCACTGCCGCTGACCGCGGCGCATCGCGCGGTGTCGGGTGGAACATTCGGAAAGATCTTCCAACTCCGTATCAACAGGGACGGACTACGCACGATGGCGAACTTCAGTGCGGCCGACGTCAAGCGTCTTCGCGAGCTGACCGGCGCCGGCATGATGGACTGCAAGAAGGCTCTTGAGCAGAACGACGGCGACTTCGACAAGGCCGTCGAGAGCCTGCGCATCAAGGGTGCCAAGGACGTGGGCAAGCGTGCCGAGCGCGCCACCGCCGAGGGCCTGGTCGCCGCCGAGGGCGGCGTGCTGATCGAGATCAACAGCGAGACGGACTTCGTCGCCAAGAACGACGAGTTCATCGAGCTGGCCAACAAGGTCGTCGCCGCTGCGGCCGCCGCGGGTGCGACCGACGTCGACTCCGCGCTGGCCGCGAAGCTGGACGACAAGACCGTCGCCGACGCGATCCAGGAGCTCTCCGCCAAGATCGGCGAGAAGCTGGAGCTGCGCCGGGCGAAGAAGTTCGACGGCCAGGTGGCCACCTACCTGCACCGCCGCTCGGCGGACCTGCCCCCGGCGGTCGGCGTGCTGGTCGAGTACACCGGTGACGACGCGGAGGCCGCTCGCGGCGCCGCGATGCAGGTCGCCGCGCTCAAGCCCACCTACCTCTCGCGCGACGAGGTCCCCGAGGACATCCAGGCCAACGAGCGCCGGATCGCCGAGGAGACCGCCAAGGAGGAGGGCAAGCCGGAGAAGGCCATCCCGAAGATCATCGAGGGTCGCCTCAACGGCTTCTTCAAGGAGAACTGCCTGCTGGACCAGCCGTCCGTGCAGGACAACAAGAAGACCGTCAAGGCCCTGCTGGACGAGGCCGGCGTGACCGTGACCGGTTTCGTCCGGTTCGAGGTCGGCCAGGCCTGAGCCACGCCGCGGCGGAGGCCGGCCGCGCCCGGTGACGGGTTCGGCCGGCGCACCGGCCCCGGCGGCCGTGGAAGACGGCACGGCGCCCCGCCTTCGTTGTCGAGGCGGGGCGCTTTTGCAAGGTAACGGCGGTTCCGCGCTGCGGAACCGCACCGGGTATCAGCGCTCACCAGCCGGGTACCCGGTTCATGACCCGCACGAACACCTGATGAAGTGCACGATCAAGACCTCGCGGGAGGATTCAAGTGACCGACGACGGCCCGGCTAAGCGTGGTTACGGTCGCGTGCTGCTCAAGCTCGGCGGCGAGATGTTCGGCGGCGGCAGCGTCGGAATCGATCCCGAAGTGGTCGCCACCGTGGCCCGGCAGATCGGCGAGATCGTCGCCGACGGGGTCGAGGTGGCCATCGTCATCGGCGGCGGGAACTTCTTCCGCGGCGCCGAGCTGCAGCAGCGCGGCATGGACCGCGCGCGCGGCGACTACATGGCGATGCTGGGCACGGTGATGAACTGCCTGGCACTGCAGGACTTCCTGGAACGCGAGCACGGCATCGACACCCGGGTGATGACTGCGATCACGATGGGTCAGGTCGCCGAGCCCTACATCCCGCGACGCGCGATGCGGCACATGGAGAAGGGTCGCGTGGTGATCTTCGGCGCCGGCACCGGCATGCCGTACTTCTCCACCGACACCACCGCCGCGCAGCGCGCGCTGGAGATCGGCTGCGAGGTCGTGCTGATGGCCAAGGCCGTCGACGGCGTCTACACCGCCGATCCCAAGACGACGCCGGACGCGAAGCTGTTCGAGCACATCACCCACCGCGAGGTGCTGGAGCGCGGCCTGAAGGTCGCCGACGCCACGGCGTTCAGCCTGTGCATGGACAACTACATGCCGATGCTGGTGTTCAACCTTCTGGAGGAAGGAAACATCGCCCGCGCGGTGGGCGGTGAGAAAATCGGCACGCTGGTCAGCACCCCGGGCGCCGAGAAGCTTTGAGGGTGCTGGATCCTGATCTGGTCGCAGGGCCGCCCCAGGGGTGCGCTGAGCGACACGCCACACTTGCAACGTCCACTGGTCGGCAGACTTAAGGAGCAGCCGTGATCGACGAAGCTCTTCTCGAAGGCGAGGAGAAGATGCAAAAGGCTGTGGAGGTGGCCAAGGACGAGCTGGCCTCCGTCCGCACCGGTCGCGCGAACCCCGCGATGTTCTCCGGCATCGTCGTCGACTACTACGGATCGCCGACGCCGCTGAACCAGCTCGCCAGCATCTCCGTCCCGGAGGCGCGGCTGGTCGTCATCAAGCCCTACGACGCCAGTCAGCTGGGTGCGATGGAGAAGGCGATCCGCGACTCCGACCTCGGGGTCAACCCGTCCAACGACGGCCAGCTCATCCGCGTCGCGATCCCGCAGATGACCGAGGAGCGCCGCAAGGAGATGGTCAAGCTCGCCAAGTCCAAGGGCGAGGAAGGCCGGGTCACCATCCGCGGCATCCGCCGCAAGGTCAAGGAAGAGATCGAGCGCATCGTCAAGGACGGCGAAGCCGGCGAGGACGAGGGTTCGCGTGCGGAGAAGGAACTCGAGAACCTGACCCACCGCTACACCGGTCAGGTCGACGAGCTGCTCAAGCACAAGGAAGCGGAACTCCTCGAGGTCTGAGTGGTGACGCCCGGCCAGTGTGCAGACGAGTCCGGAATGTCGGCCGACGACGTTCCGGACCCGCCTTCGCGTCCCTCCCGGGCCGGTCGTGATCTCCGCGCAGCCATCGGCGTCGGGGTCGTGCTCGGGGCGGCTGTCATCCTCTCGTTGCTGATGGTCCGGTTCGTGTTCATCGGCATCGCCGCAGCGGCCGCCCTGGTGTCGACCATCGAGCTGGCGCAGGCCGTGCGACGCGCGGCGGGCATCCGCGTCTCGCTGGTCCCGGTGCTGGTCGGCGGGCAGGCCATGATGTGGCTGTCCTGGCCGTTCGGGTTGCGCGGAATCCTGATCTCGTTCGCGATCACCGTGCTGGGCTGCCTGGTCTGGCGGTTCCGCGACGGCATCGACGGTTACCTGCGCGACGTGACCGCCTCGGTGTTCACCGCCGCCTACGTGCCGCTGTTCACGGCGTTCGCCGCGATGCTGGTGCGCCCGGAGGACGGTGCCTTCCGGGCGCTGGTGTTCCTGATCTGCGTGGTCGCCTCCGACACCGGTGGTTACGCGTTCGGCGTGCTGTTCGGCAAGCACCCGATGGCGCCGGTGATCAGCCCGAAGAAGTCCTGGGAGGGCTTCGGCGGGTCGATGGTCGGCGGTGTGCTGGCGGGTGTGCTGTCGGTGTGGCTGCTGCTCGACGGCCAGTGGTGGATGGGTGCGCTGGTCGGTGCGGCGCTGGTGTGCAGCGCGACGGTCGGCGACCTGATGGAGTCGGTGATCAAGCGCGATCTGGGCATCAAGGACATGGGCAACCTGCTGCCCGGTCACGGCGGTCTGATGGACCGGATGGATTCGCTGCTGCCGTCGGCACCGCTGGCCTGGATGATGCTCTTCTGGCTCATTCCGAGCTGATGCGGACCTGGCGCGAGAAGCGGGTTCCGGAGGTCACGCCGAGCCCGAACATCTGGAACTGGCCGGAGGTCTACGAGGCGGAGAACCGCGCTCAGGACTCCGCCGGGGCGTTGTGGAAGGCGTTGCGGGCCGAGCGCGACTGGGCCGGTCTGGACGTGGTCGACGTGGGTTGCGGCGACGGCTTCCACCTGCCGGTCTTCGCCGCCACCGCCCGCTCGGTGATTGGCGTCGAGCCGCACGAGCCGCTGGCCGAGCGAGCTCGTGAGCGCACCTCCGGCACGCCGGGCCTGGACGTCCGGGTCGCGCCCGCCCAGCGGCTGCCGCTGGCGGACGGCAGCGTCGACCTGCTGCACGCCCGCACGGCGTACTTCTTCGGGCCGGGTTGCGAACCGGGTCTGGCCGAGGCCGAACGGGTCCTGCGTCCAGGTGGCACGCTCGCGATCATCGACCTCGACACGGCTTGCCCGCCCTACGGCGACTGGATGCGCGCCGACGCCCCGCAGATCGATCCGGTGCGGATCGAGTCCTTCTTCGCCCGCCACCACTTCACCAGCACCTCGGTGCCGACGCTGTGGCGCTTCCACGACCGGGACACCCTGGAGGCGGTCCTGCGCATCGAGTTCTCCGCCAAGACGGCCGCTCGGGCGGCCACCGAGTCACCGGGCCGGACGATCCCGGTCACCTACCGCCTCAGGACCAGGACTAAGCCCACGGGTCTCCTCGCGCCTTGACCTCCCCAGGGGCCGGGCGCAGCGGAAATCCGTGCCCGGACCTCAGCGGAAATCGGGACACGGATCTCAGCGGATATTCGGGTCAGAAGGTGACGCCCGCCGGTTGGCGGGTGACGGCGTTGATGCGGTTGAACAGGTTCGACAGGCCGATCATGAGGATCAGCGCCGCGATCTGCTCCTCGTCGTAGTGCTCGCTGACGCGCTTGAACAGCTCGTCGTCGACGGGGTCGCCGCGATCGGCCACCCGGGTCGTCGCCTCGGCGAATTCCAGGGCCACCCGCTCGGCGTCGGTGAACCAGGGCGCCTCCCGCCAGGCGGCCACCGACCAGAGCCGGTCGTCGCTCATGCCGCCCTGCTTGAGCTGCCGCGCGCTGTAGTGCACGCAGAAGCTGCACCCGTTGATCTGGCTGGAGCGCATGTGCACCAGTTCCAGCGTCTGCGCGGGGATGTCGACCGCCTGGACGGTCTTCAGCAACGCCTGGATCGACTTGAACGCGTCCGGCAACAGCATCGCGGGGTTGTTCATCCGTGCTTCCATGATGGGCACCTCCCTGTCACATGAGCCGGTTCCGGCTCGTCACCCCCATGACGGGCCGAGACGAAGGAATGTGACCGATGGGCGACAGCGAATTCCTGGCCAGGCAGTTCGAGCAGCACCGCAGGCGCCTGAAGGCGGTCGCGCTGCGGATGCTCGGCTCCCACGCCGAGGCCGAGGACGCCGTGCAGGAGGCCTGGATGCGGGTCGACCGGGCCGGAGCCGACGAGGTGGCGAACCTCGGCGGCTGGCTGACCACCATCGTCGGCCGGGTCTGCCTGGACATGCTGCGCGCTCGCCGTTCCCGGCCCGAGCACCCGGCCGAGGACTTGCCGGAACGGGGTGAGGGGCGGACACCGGAGGCCGAAGCGGTGATGGCCGACTCGGTGGGCCTGGCGCTGTTCGTCGTCCTGGACGCGCTCGACCCCGCGGAGCGGCTCGCGTTCGTCCTGCACGACATGTTCGCCGTGCCGTTCGACGACATCGCTCCGATCGTGGGCCGCAGCTCGGCGGCCACGCGGCAGCTGGCCAGCCGGGCGCGCCGCCGGGTCCGCAGCAGCGGGCGTCCGGAACCGGACCTGGTCGCGCAGCGCGAGGTCGTCGACGCCTTCCTGCGCGCGGCCAGGGAAGGTGATTTCGAGGGTCTGGTCGCCGTGCTCGACCCGGACGTGGTGCTGCGCGCCGACCAGCGCGCGGTCGACACCGCTGCCCGCGCCCGCAAGGCCGGGGCTCCGGCGCTCACCGCGGAGTCGCGCGGGGCGGAGCTGGTGGCCGAGGCGTTCCAGGGCGGGGCCAAGCTGGCGCGCCCGGCGCTGGTCGCCGACGCCATCGGCGCGGCCTACGCGCCACGCGGCAAGGCGCACTCGGTCTTCGTCATGACCATCCGCGGCGGCCGCATCGCCGAGATCGAGGTCATCGCCGACCGCGACCACATCGCAGAACTGGACCCGCTGGTCCTGGACTGAGGCAGGTTCAAGCATGCGGCGGAGCCGCATTCTCCTTCACCACTCTCGCGGCTGGGACCGCCGCCCAGGTTCCGCCACCCGCACCGCCACGCAGAGCAACCACCTCGTGGATCCGTCGAAAACGCTTTGGTTGTAGGGAGCGTCACGGCTTCGTGGCCCTTCTGCAACGCGTAGCCCCCGAATGACGCCTTGATAGCCGCCGAACCACGTGATCGACTGGAGTTGTCGTATGCACGCACACGGGTTTTCAGGAGCAGTCATGGCCTTCCGCGCGGCGCAGCCGGTGACCGCGGGTCTCAGCCGGCTCGCTCAACTGGACCGCCATGAGCGTGCGCGCCTCGTTCGCCAGTTGTGCCACCAGTACCCGGCGTTCCGGTCGATGTTCCGGCAGGCGGTCATCGCGCGAGCCGTGGCGTTCGGGTCCGCGATGCTGCTGGGCGCCTCGGTGATGGCCCTGGCGCAGGGGCTCAACATGTGGATCGTGGCGGGCCTGGTGTTCTCCGGGATGGGCGGGTTCTGCTACGTCGCGGTGACCTTGACCAACAGCCGCTTCGACCTGCTGATGGCGGTGCTCGGCGCGCACCGCACCGACGAGCTGCACAGCAGGCTGGTCACCGAGCAGATCTACGGCGAGGAGATCGCCCAGGTCGAGCCGCAGCAGGTGGTGCCCTCCCACGCGGTCGGTTCGCGGCTGACCGGCGAACCTAGCTCTGCACGCTGATCGACAGGGCGGCCGCGATCTCGTCGCCCACGAAGTGCGTTTCGGCGTGCGGGGGTTCGCCGACGCGCACCACGAGCGGCCCGCCGAAGGGCTTGCGCTCCACGATCTCGATCCGCGAACCCAGCGTCATGCCGTGCTCGGTGAGGTAGCGCAGCAGTTTCGAGTCGGTGTCCCAGACCCGCGCGATGGTGCCGATGGTGCCGGGCTCGATCTGGTCGAGCTGCCGGGTCCGGGGCGCGGCGAGTTCGCCTTCGGCGGTGGGGATCGGGTCGCCGTGCGGGTCGACGGTGGGGTTGCCGAGCTTGGCGGCGATGTGCTCGACGAGCTCGTCGGAGACCGCGTGCTCCAGGGCGTCGGCTTCGCTGTGCACCTCGTCCCAGCCGTAGTCCAGCTCCTCGACCAGGAACAACTCGATGAGCCGGTGCCTGCGCAGCACGGAGTGCGCGAGCCGGCGGCCTTCGGGGGTGAGCTCGACGCTGCGGTAGCGGACGTGGGTGACCAGGCCCAGCTGGTCCAGCTTGTTGATCATGCCGGACACCGAGGATGGGCTGAGTCCGAGGCGCGCGGTCAGCGTCGCGTTGGTGACGGGCTCGCCCCGTTCGCTGAGCCCGTAGATCGCCCGGAGGTAGTCCTCCACCGAAGGCGACGGGCGCTCGGTTTCGCTCGGCATGACTTTCACGATACGGGCGGCACCGTCATCGCGGTCGTTCGGTCACCGGCCACCGCGCGTCGTCGCAGCGCACGGGGGATCAAGCCCTGACCGGGCGCGAGCAGGTAGGCGATCGCGAACACCACGGCCTGGCAGAGCACGATCATCCCGCCGGTCGAGGTGTCGATGTGGAAGCTCAGGTAGGTGCCGGTCACCGCGGACAGCACCGACAGGCCGGCGGCCGTGGCCAGCATCTGCGGGAACCGCTTGGTCAGCAGGAACGCGGTCGCGCCAGGTGTGATCAGCATGGCCGTGACCAGCACGACCCCGACGGCTTGCAGGGCGACGACCACGGTCAGCGCCAGCATCGCCAGCAGCAGGGTGCTGATCCGGCGCGGCGAGATGCCGATCGCGTGCGCGTGCGTGGGGTCGAAGGCGTAGAGCGTGAGGTCGCGGCGCTTGAGCAGCGCCACCGCGAGCACCGCCGCCGCGATGATCAGGACCTGCGCGATGTCGAAGTCGGTGACGCCCAGGACGTTGCCGAACAGGATGTGGTTGAGGTCCACCTGGCTGGGGATCCGCGACACCAGCACCAGTCCCAGCGCGAACAGGCCGGTGAACACCACGCCGATCGCCGCGTCGCCCTTGAGGCGGGTGGTGCTGCGCACGCCCGCGATCAGCCCGACCGCGAGGCTGCCGAACAGGAACGCCCCCACCGAGAACGGCATCCCCAGCACGTAGGCGAGCACCACTCCCGGCAGCACGGCGTGCGAGACGGCGTCGCCGAGCAGCGACCAGCCGATCAGCGTCACCCAGCACGAGAGCACCGCGCACACCAGCCCCGCGACCAGGCTGACCAGCAGTGCCCGCTGCATGAACCCGAACTGCAGGGGTTCGATCAGCCACTCGATCATCGCGCTTCCACCCCGAACGTGCGTGCCAGCGTCTCCGGTGCCAGGACTTCGTCGATCTCGCCGTGGGCGATCACCCGCTGCTGCAGCAGGACCGCTTCGTCGCACAGCTCGGGGACGCTGGCCAGGTCGTGGGTGGAGATGACCACGGTGCGCCCCTCGTCGCGCAGCTCCCGCAGCAGGTCGCTGATCATCGCCTCGGACTTCTTGTCGACCCCGGCGAAGGGTTCGTCGAGGAACAGCAGCCGCGCGTCCTGGGCGATGCCGCGCGCCACGAAGGCCCGCTTGCGCTGACCGCCGGAGAGCTCGCCGATGGGCCGGTGGGCCAGGTCGGTGAGCCCCACGCGGGTCAGCGCCGCGCGCATCGCGGCCTTGTCGGCGCGGCGAGGGCGGCGGGTGAGCCCGAGGTGCCCGTAGCGGCCCATCAGCACCACGTCGGAGACCGTCACCGGGAACGTCCAGTCCACTGCCTCGGATTGCGGAACGTAGGCGAGCAGCCCCGCACGCCGGGCCTGCTTGCGGTCGCGGTCCATGATCCGGATGTCGCCCGCGTCCGGCCTGACCAGGCCCATCAGCGACTTGAACAGGGTCGACTTGCCCGATCCGTTCATCCCCAGCAGGCCGCAGATGCGTCCTTCGCGGATGTCCACCGACACGTCGTCGAGGGCGAGGACGTCGCCGTAGCGGACGGTGACGTGGTGGGCGCTGATGGCGGTCACGGTGTCCCTCCGCGCAGTCCGGCGACGATCACGCGCGCGTCGTGGCGCAGCAGGTCCAGGTAGGTCGGCACCGGCCCCTCGGGGCCGGACAGCGAGTCGACGTAGAGCTTCTCGCCCAGCTCCGCCCCGGTCTCGCGGGCGACCTGGCGCTGCGGGCCGTCGTTGACGGTGGATTCGCAGAACACCGTCGGGACCGCGTTGGCGCGGACGAACTGGGTGGTGGCCTTGATCTGCTGCGGCGTGCCCTCGGACTCGCTGTTGACCGGCCACAGGTAGGCCTCGCCGAGCCCGGCGTCGCGCGCCAGGTAGGAGAAGGCCCCTTCGCAGCTGACCAGCGCTCGCTGCGACGGGGGCAGCGCGGCGAGCTCGTCGTGCAGGTAGCGGTCGATCTCGGCGAGCCGCGCCAGGTAGGCGTCGGCGTTGGCGCGGAAGGTCGCCTCGTGAGCGGGGTCGAGGCGGATGAAGGTGTCCCTGATGTTGGCGACGTAGATCGCGGCGGTGCGCGGCGACATCCAGGCGTGCGGGTTGGCCTTGCCCTGGTACTCGCCGCTGCGGATCGGGATCGGGTCGACGCCTTCGGTCAGCGTCACGTGCCGGGCCTCGCTGCGCTGCACGAACCGGTCGAACCAGCGCTCCAGGCCGAGCCCGTTGTCCAGCACGACGTCGGCCTTGGCGGCCTTGAGCATGTCGCTGGGGGTGGGTTCGTACTCGTGGATCTCGGAGCCGGGTTTGGTGATGGACTCGACGACCAGGGCGTCGCCGGCGACGTTGCGCGCCATGTCGGCGAGCACGGTGAACGTGGTGACGACGTGCTTGCGGCCGTCGTCGGGCTGACCCAGCCCGGTGCCGCAGGCCGACACCAGCATCGCGAGCACGACCAGAGCGGCCATGTTTCGGTGCCTCGCCAATCCTGGTTTCGCCACGCCGAAAACCATACATCGGCGAATCGCGAAGGCCAACGGACCGGCCGGACCGGCTGCCCACCGAGATCCTCTCCGGACGTGGGAGACTGTAGGGCGCTATGTCTACGAAATCCCTGCCGCTCGTCTTCGACGCCCCGCGCCGCGGCAAGCCGCCGCGCCACCTCGCCGACCTCTCCGCCGAGGAGCGGAAGGCTGTCGTCGCCGAGCTGGGGGAGAAGCCGTTCCGCGCCAAGCAGCTCGCCAGCCACTACTTCGGGCGGCTCAACGCCGACGTCGAGTCGATGACCGACATCCCCGCGGCCAGCCGCGAGGCGCTCGGGGCCGCGCTGCTGCCGCAGCTGCTCAGCCCGGTCCGCAACCTCGACACCGACGAGGGCACCACCCGCAAGACGCTGTGGAAGGCGCACGACGGGACGCTGCTGGAGAGCGTCCTGATGCGCTACCCGGACCGCGCGACTGTGTGCATCTCCAGCCAGGCCGGATGCGGCATGGCCTGCCCGTTCTGCGCCACCGGCCAGGGCGGCCTGCAGCGCAACCTCTCCACCGCCGAGATCGTCGACCAGGTCCGCTCGGCGGCGGCCATGATGCGCGACGGCGAGGTCCCGGGCGGGCCCGGACGCCTGTCGAACGTGGTGTTCATGGGCATGGGCGAACCGCTGGCCAACTACCGCCGGGTGATCGACGCGGTGCACCGCATCTGCGACCCCGCCCCTGACGGGCTGGGCCTGTCGCAGCGCTCGGTGACGGTCTCCACGGTCGGCCTGGTGCCGGCGATCCGGAAGATGACGGCCGAGAACCTGCACGTCACGCTGGCGGTGTCGCTGCACACCCCGGACGACGAGCTGCGCGACACGCTGGTGCCGGTCAACAACCGCTGGAAGGTCGCCGAAGTCCTGGAGGCCGCCCGCGGCTACGCCGACCACACCGGCCGCCGGGTGTCGATCGAGTACGCGCTGATCCGCGACATCAACGACCAGCCGTGGCGCGCCGACCTGCTCGGCAAGCTGCTCAAGAAGCACCTCGGCCAGTTCGCGCACGTCAACCTGATCCCGCTGAACCCGACCCCGGGCAGCAAGTGGGACGCCAGCCCCAAGCCGGTCGAGCGCGAGTTCGTCCGCCGGGTCCGCGAATCCGGCGTCTCCTGCACGGTCCGGGACACCCGGGGCCAGGAGATCGCAGCGGCCTGCGGCCAGCTCGCGGCCGAGGAGTGACCACCCCGCCCACGGCCAGGTGCCCGCGGTCGTGAGTTCGTGACCGCAATGAACAGAAGTGGGTGGGTTCGCCTCCGGTGCTCGATGATCCTCGGGTCTCAGTGATCGAGCTGGGAGGCAAGGGTGCCTGACCTGAGAATTCGTGGCGTTGCGGTTTCATTCGATCGTCGCGGCGGCGCTGGTGCTGCTCGCCGCACCCGCCCACGCGGAGGTGCCCGACCGGGCGGTGCCGACGACGGGCTGCGGGAACACCGCTGCACAGCCCGGGGAATCGGTGACCCGGGAGATCGTGTCGGGCGGGGTCACCCGCACGTACCTGCTGCACGTTCCGGAGAACTACGTGCCGCTGCGGCCGACCCCGGTGGTGCTGTCCTTCCACGGGCACTCGCGCGACTCCGCTTACCAGGAGGAGCTGTCGGAGTTCTCCGGCACCGACGCCATCGCGGTGTACCCGCAGGGGCTCGTCGGCACCGACGGCGAGACGGCCTGGCAGGGCGCTCCGTACTCGGCCGAGGCCGACGACGTCCGGTTCACCGGTGACCTGCTCGACGAGCTGCAGCAGGAGCTGTGCGTCGACCCGGCCCGCATCTACGCGGCGGGCAAGTCCAACGGCGGCAGTTTCGTCGGGGTCCTCGCCTGCCGCATGAGCGACCGGATCGCGGCGTTCGCGCCGGTGTCCGGTGCCTTCTACCCGCAGGGCGGGGCCTGCGAACCGGCTCGTCCGGCACCGATCCTCGACTTCCACGGCGCGATCGACGAGACGGTCCCCTACGACGGGGACGCGGCGCGCGGACTCCCGCCGATCCCGGAATGGCTCGCGGCGTGGGGCGAGCGCAACGGCTGCGCCCCGGACCCGGTCACCCGCGACGAGGGCGACGGGGTGCGCACCGTCGAATACCGGGCCTGCGATTCGAACGCCGAGGTGGTCCACCACCGGATGGACTCGGTCGCCCACGACTGGCCGGCGACCCACCCGAACCCGGATTCCGACCAGCCCGCGCCGATCGACGCGACCCCGCTGATCATGGACTTCTTCGCCCGGCACCCGTTGCGCTGAGCGCGACCCCCGCTGAACAGCGAAAAGCCGCCCTCAGGGTTCCGGGGGCGGCTTCTCGGAAGGCTCAGGTCAGCGGCGGCGCTTGTTCTTGGCCAGGTCGATGAACAGGCCGACGACCAGGACCGCGGCCGTGCCGATCAGCCACAGGTCCTCCATCTTGAAGTGCCCGCCACCACTGAGGATGCCCTGGTGGTTGCCGATGAGCATGAGCAGGATCGCGACGACCGAGAACCAGCCGGCGATCTGGGTGCCCTTCGGGAAACCGCCGTGCCAGCCCCACTCGACCGACGGTTCCTCGGCCGGGTCGATGGCCTGGCTGGGCTTCTTCTCCAGCTCGGTGCTCGCCACGTTCCCCTCCTGCGCCACACCGGCCACGCGCGGCCGGAAAGCCTGTTGCTTGGGTTTCGCGCACCGCCGGACGGCGATCCACGATCGCCTTCATCCTCGCACACCCGATCGGGGCCCGAGCGCCCACCTGCCCGGCATCAGCAGCGAAAAAGGTGCCGCGCGAACCCGGCTCGCGCGGCACCCCGGTGAACGGCGACCGGTGACTACCCCTTGACCGCCTTGCGGCCGACGATGACGCGGTAGACGCCGAGCACGATCAGCGAACCCACGATCGCCAGGATCCAGGTCTGCAGCGACCAGAACTCGTTGAGGCCGGTGCCGAAGATCCACTTGCCGAGCAGTCCGCCGAGGAAGGCGCCGACCACGCCGAGCAGCATGGTGACCAGGATGCCGCCCGGGTCCTTGCCCGGCATGATCAGCTTCGCGATGGCCCCCACGATCAAGCCGAGAACGATCCATCCGATGATGCCCATGACGGCCTCCTTCATTCATCAGGCAGCGGCCTCTGACCCCGATCGTGACGCTGGACAGTGATTTGTGCACCGCGAGGGGCACCTGCTCACCTCCTTCAGGGACAATGGCGGCGATGCACGCGGACACGAGCACACAGAGCGACACCACTCCGCGCACCGTTCTGGTGCTCGGCTCCACCGGCTCGATCGGTACCCAGGCACTCGACGTGATGCGCGACAACCCCGACCGCTTCCGGGTCGTGGGGCTGGCCGCGGGCGGCAGCGACCCGCAGGCCCTGGCCGCGCAAGCACTGGAGTTCGAGGTCCCGGTGGTGGCCGTGGCCAAGGGCACAGCCGCCGAGGACGTCCAGCTCGCGCTCTACGCGGAGGCCCAGAAGCGCGGCTACGCCGAGGGCGACTTCAAGCTGCCGCGCCTGCTGGCCGGGCCCGAGTCCGCGCTGGAGCTCATCGACGCCGCGCCGGCCGACGTGGTGCTCAACGGCGTCGACGGCTCGCGCGGCCTGCGGTTGACGCTGGCCGCTCTGGCCACCGGCGCACAGCTGGCGCTGGCGAACAAGGAATCGCTGGTCGCGGGCGGTGCGCTGGTGCTGAGCAAGGCCGCGCCCGGGCAGCTGGTGCCGGTCGACTCCGAGCACTCGGCGCTGGCCCAGTGCCTGCTCGGCAACGACAACTCCGACGTCGACCGGCTGGTGCTGACCGCCTCGGGCGGCCCGTTCCGAGGCCGCAAGCGCGAGGACCTCGCCGAGGTCACCGTGCAGCAGGCGCTGGCGCACCCGACCTGGGCGATGGGCAACGTCGTCACCATCAACTCGGCGACCCTGGTCAACAAGGGCCTCGAGCTCATCGAGGCGCACCTGCTGTTCGGCATCGAGTACCCGCGCATCGACGTCGTGGTGCACCCGCAGTCGATCGTGCACTCGATGGTCACCTACACCGACGGCGCCACGATCGCGCAGGCCAGCCCGCCGAACATGAAGATCCCGATCGCGATGGGCCTGGAGTGGCCGCGCCGGGTGCCGGGGGTGGCGCCGCGGCTGACGTTCGAGAACGCGCAGGCGTGGACGTTCGAGCCGCTGGACGACGAGACGTTCCCGGCCGTGGAGCTGGCCCGCGCGGCCGGTTCCGGCGGTGGGTGCCTGCCCGCCATCTACAACGCCGCGAACGAGGAAGCGCTGGCCGCGTTCGTCGACGGCCGACTCCGGTTCACCGAGATCGTGCAGACTGTGGGTGACACGCTCGCCGCCGCTGACCAGTGGCGCGGCGAGCCATCAGAACTGGACGAGGTCTTCGCGGCCGAGGACTGGGCGCGGGCCCGGGCGCGCGAGCTGGCCGGAGGGAAGGCGGAGTAGTGCTGGTCGTCATTGGCATTCTGATCTTCTTCTTCGGGCTGCTGTTCTCCATCGCGTGGCACGAGCTGGGACATCTCGCGACCGCGAAGATGTTCGGCGTCAAGGTCACCGAGTACATGGTCGGCTTCGGGCGCACGATCTGGTCGCGCAAGAAGGGCGAGACCGAGTACGGCGTCAAGCTCATCCCGTTCGGCGGCTACATCCGGATGATCGGCATGTTCCCGCCGAAGAAGGACGAGGAATACGGCCGCGCCGCTTCGTCCTCGCCGTTCCGCGCGATGATCGACGACGCGCGCCAGATGTCGGCCGAGGACGTCAAGCCCGAGGACGCGCACCGGCAGTTCTACCAGCGGGCGCCGTGGAAGCGGATCATCGTGATGATGGCCGGGCCGGTGATGAACCTGATCCTGGCCGTCGGCATCTTCGCCGCGATCCTGATGGGGCACGGCCTCAACACCCCGACGCTGACGGTCTCCTCGGTCAGCGAGTGCGTGCTGCCCGCCAACGCTCCCGACACGCAGAAGTGCCCGCCCGGCGCGAAGCCGTCACCGGCCGCCGCGGCCGGGTTCAAGCCGGGCGACCGGATCCTGGAGTTCAACGGCAAGCCGTTCAGCTCGTGGGAGGACCTGCAGCAGGAGATCCGCACCTCCAAGGGCAGCGTGCCGGTCGTGGTCGACCGCGCCGGGCACCGGGAGACGCTGACCGCGGACCTGATGCAGACCGAGCGGCCCAAGCTGAACTCGACCAGCGAGTACGAGACGGTCGGGTTCCTGGGGCTCTCGCCGACGTCGGTGCTGGTCAAGCAGGACGTCGGTGGTGTGGTGAACACCATCGGCGAGTTCGTCGGCATGACCGCGCAGAAGATCGTCGAGCTGCCGCAGCGGGTCCCGGACCTGGTCTCGGCGATCTTCGGTGGCGAACGGCACAAGGACTCGCCGGTGGGCATCGTCGGCGCCAGCCGCCTCGGCGGTGAGGTGCTGGCCACCGATCAGATCGCGGTCGACGACCGCATCATCCTGATGTTCAACCTGCTCGCGGGCGTGAACCTGTCACTGTTCGTGTTCAACATGCTGCCGCTGCTGCCGCTGGACGGCGGGCACGTCGCGGGTGCGGTCTGGGAGTGGATCCGGCGGGGCTTCGCCAAGCTGGTCAAACGCCCGGACCCGGGCCCGTTCGACACGGCGCGCCTGATGCCGCTGGCCTACGCGGTCAGCCTCATCTTCATCGCGTACTCGTTGCTGGTCCTGGTCGCCGACATCGTCAACCCGGTGACCTTGTACTAGCGGCCCGCCGATTTCACCGCTGTGGTGGACCGGGTTCACAGCAGGGGAGGACGCGTCGCCTTCGGCGATGCAGACGGCGCGTATTTGTGAGCGCAAGATCACCGATAGGGTGAGCTTCGGCTCGAGATGCTGGGCCGAACGGGACGTTAACGGTCGATGTCGATCACCCAACGTGATCCGTCAGACGCCCGGACGTCCAGCCGGATGAAGGTGCGCCGGTATCGTGGAATGCGGGCGGGACACCGTCCGAAGCACACCAGAAGAGGTGGAGAGGTATCGATGACCGTCGATCTGGGCATGCCCGCGGGCCCCGCCCCGGTGCTCGCGGAGCGGCGTAAGACTCGCCAGTTGCAGGTCGGACCGGTCGGAGTGGGCAGCGAGAGCCCCATCTCCGTGCAGACCATGACCACGACCGTCACCGCAGACGTCAACAGCACGCTGCAGCAGATCGCCGAGCTCACCGCTGCGGGCTGCGACATCGTCCGGGTCGCGTGCCCGACCGCCGATGACGCCGAAGCCCTGCCGGCCATCGCCAAGAAGTCGCAGATCCCGGTCATCGCCGACATTCACTTCCAGCCGAAGTACGTCTTCGCGGCGATCGAGGCGGGCTGCGCCGCGGTGCGCGTGAACCCCGGCAACATCAAGAAGTTCGACGACAAGGTCAAGGAGATCGCGCAGGCCGCCAAGGACCACGGCACGCCGATCCGCATCGGCGTCAACGCCGGTTCCCTCGACCCGCGCCTGATGCAGAAGTACGGCAAGGCCACCCCCGAGGCGCTGGCCGAGTCGGCGCTGTGGGAAGCGAGCTTGTTCGCCGAGCACGACTTCCACGACATCAAGATCTCGGTGAAGCACAACGACCCGGTGGTCATGGTGCGGGCCTACGAGATCCTCGCCGAGCAGTGCGACTACCCGCTGCACCTCGGCGTCACCGAGGCCGGCCCGGCCTTCCAGGGCACCATCAAGTCGGCCACCGCCTTCGGTGCGCTGCTGCGACAGGGCATCGGCGACACGATCCGCGTCTCCCTGTCGGCCCCGCCGGTGGAGGAGATCAAGGTCGGCGCCCAGATCCTGCAGTCGCTGAACCTGCGCCCGCGCAAGCTGGAGATCGTCTCCTGCCCGTCCTGCGGACGCGCCCAGGTCGACGTCTACAAGCTCGCCGACGAGGTCACCGCCGGTCTGGAGGGCATGGAGGTCCCGCTGCGCGTCGCGGTCATGGGCTGCGTCGTCAACGGTCCCGGTGAGGCCCGCGAGGCCGACCTGGGCGTGGCCTCCGGCAACGGCAAGGGCCAGATCTTCGTCAAGGGCGAGGTCATCAAGACCGTGCCCGAGCACCAGATCGTCGAGACCCTGATCGAAGAGGCCATGCGCATCGCCGAAGAGATGGGCGAGCCGGTGGAGGAGGGCGCGAGCCCGACCGTCACCGTGAGCTGACTCGACACCGCAGATCGGCCGTCCGGCGCGTCCGGGCGGCCGATCTGCGTTTTTCCGGCGTTCGCGCTGCTCCGAACGGGTGAGCGCGGCGCCGATCGATGTGGTCGATCTCCGCCGATCAGCCGTTCGCGCGGCATTTCTGGCAGTCTTGGCTGGTGCTCAAGGTTGCCGGTGCCCGCTTGCTGGAGGAACGGGACGCGAATCTGGTCCGCTCGGTGCTGGCCTCCGCGCCCGTGGCCACCTGCATGGTCGCCGCGCGCGTCGAGGAGACTGGCCTGCACCCGCTGCGCCTCGGCGGTGAGCTCTGGGGCCACGGCAGCAGGCTGACCGGGTTGTGCTTCTCCGGGGCCAACCTGGTCCCGCTGCGCGGCGGTCCGGACGCGATGCGCGCGTTCGCCGACCGCGCGCTGCGCCGCCGCCGGGTGTGCTCCTCGCTGGTCGGCCCGGCCGAGCAGGTGCTGACGCTGTGGGACGAGGTGGAGGCCCAGTGGGGTCCGGCGCGCGAGGTCCGCGCCGAGCAGCCGCTGATGGTGCTCTCCGAGCGCCCGCACGTCGAGCCGGATCCGCTGGTGCGCCAGGTGCACCTGGACGAGCTGGAGCGCTACCTGCCCGCCGCAGTGGCGATGTTCACCGAGGAGGTCGGCGTCGACCCCTCCACCGACGGCGGTGCCGCCGGGTACCGGGCGAGGGTGGCCGATCTCATCGCGAGCGGCCGCGCGTTCGCGCGCTTCGAGGACGGCGAGGTCGTGTTCAAGGCCGAGGTCGGCGCGCTGTCGTCGACGGTCGGCCAGATCCAGGGCGTGTGGGTGCATCCCGACCGCCGCAGCACCGGACTGGGCACCGCGGGCACGGCGGCCGTGGCCGACCGCCTGGTGCGGGGGTGGGGGCGGACCGCGAGCCTGTACGTCAACGACTTCAACGTCGCCGCTCGCGCCGCCTACGAGAAGGTCGGCTTCCGCAGCGTCGGGGAGTACGCGACCGTGCTGCTGTGAGCGGTTTCGTCCGCTATGCCGGAGCCCCGGTTCGGTGTCGCACACGTCTTCGGCATACTCGCGGGCATGCTTGCCTCGCGGATCATGGTCGGTCTCACGGCACTGCTGCTGGTTCCAGTGGCGGGGTGCAGCACCGGACCATCCGAGAAGGACGTGGCCACCTCGTTCGTCAACGCCGTCGCCGCAGGTGACGTGGCGGGTGCGGCGGCCCAGACCAACAACCCCGACGCCGCGCGCCGCACGCTGGAGCAGGTGCGCAAGACGCTGGCCCCGACCGCCTCGCACGCCGCCCTCGGCCAGGTCACCGAGAACGAGCAGGGGGCGTCGGCGAAGTTCGACCTCTCGTGGGACTTCGGCGAGGGCAAGGTCTGGCGCTACACCAGCACCATGCAGCTCGCCGAGGAGGGCCAGGGCTGGAAGGTCCTGTGGGCCCCGTCGGTGGTGCACCCGAACCTCAAGGCCGGTCAGACCCTCGCCTACAGCGAGGTCCTGCCCGCCCCGGGTCCCGTGACGGGATCCGAGGGCAAGCAGTTGATGGGGCCGGAGCCGGTGGTGACGGTCAGCCTCAACGGGCAGGAGGCCGGCGATGTGCCCGGCGTGGCCGGGAAGCTGGCCGACGCGCTGCGCCAGGTCGACCCGGAGATCACCCAGAAGTCCATCGTGGACGGTGTCGGCAAGACCCCGCCCGGCCAGCCCTACCAGGTCATCACGCTGCGGCAGGCCGACTACGACAAGGTCCGCTCCAGCATCTACGACCTGCCGGGCGTGCGGTTCCCGGCGCAGGTGCGGCTGCTGGCTTCCGAGCGCGGTTACGCCGCGCAGGTGCTGGCGGGCGTGTCGAAGAAGCTCGACGAGCAGGTCAAGGCCAACGCCGGGTGGCAGGTGGCCGTCGCCGACGCCAAGGGCAACGAGATCAGCAAGTTGCACACCGTCGCCGAGAGGCCGGTGCCGCCGACCTCGGTGACGCTGTCCGACCGCACCCAGCGCGCCGCGGAGAAGGCACTGGACCCGGTTCCGCAGGCCGCGATGATCGTGGCCATGAAGCCCTCCAACGGCGAGGTGCTGGCGGTCGCGCAGAACGACCCGGCCGACGCGCAGGGGCCGATGGCGCTGTCCGGGCAGTACCCGCCCGGCTCGACGTTCAAGGTGGTCACCGGTGCCGCGGCGCTGGAGACCGGCAAGGTTCGCGCGGACACGCCGGTGGAGTGCCCGCCGAAGAAGGTCTTCGACGGCATGACCCTGCCCAACGACAAGGAGTTCGACCTGGGCCGGGTGCCGCTGCACACCGCGTTCGCGCACTCCTGCAACACCACGTTCGCGCAGCTGTCGGTGGACATGCCCGACGACGCGCTGCCGAAGGAGGCCAAGAAGTTCGGCATCGGCGTCGACTTCGACATGCCGGGCTCGACGACGATCACCGGCAAGGTGCCCAACGCCGAGACCGTCACCCAGCACGCGGCCAACGGCATCGGCCAGGGCAAGGTGCTGGCCAGCCCGTTCGGCATGGCGCTGGCGGCGGCGTCGGTGGCCAACGGGAGCATGCCGACGCCGACGCTGATGCGCGGTCAGCAGACGACCTCCGACGGCAACCCGGAGAAGATCTCCCCGGCCGCGCTGGACCAGCTGCGCTCGATGATGCGCGAGGTCGTCACCGGCGGTACCGCTCGCGGTCTGGCCGGGTCGGGCGAGGTCCGCGGCAAGACCGGCACCGCGCAGTTCGGCGACGGCACCCGCTCGCACGGCTGGTTCGTCGGCTACCGCGACGACGTGGCGTTCGCGGTGCTCATCACCGACGCGGGCGCCTCGGGTCCCTCCGTCGACGCGGCCAAGAGGTTCCTCGACGGCCTGTGATCACGGGAAGCGAGCGGTCGCTTCACGTGATTGGGTGATCACTTAGGGTCAGTTGGGTGCTAGGTTGTAGCCCATCGAGCGCAGCAGGGTGGTCTCGTTGCTGTGCTCGATGGGTCGTCACCGGATCAGCGCCACCGTCGCGCGATCCGGCCGCCACGCTCCGTTGCCGTGGCGAGCGACTTGGTGTCCGGTCCGGACACGCACCGGCCCGCCGCAGTTCACGGCGGGCATCCCCGACGAAACGTGCCGGCAACCGCCTCCCCCGAAGGCCGCCGGTGCCGCCCCAGGTGTGAACAGGAGTCGTTTTGATCTACTTTGATTCTTCCGCGCTGATCAAGATGATCGCCCCCGAGCCGGAGAGCCAGGCGCTGAGCCAGTGGATCCGCGATCGCTGGGAGCAGCCGCGGGTGACCAGCGCGCTGTCCAAGGTCGACGTGCTGCGCAACTTCCGCGAGCAGGGTCCGGCCGCCGAGGACCTGGCCTCCATCGTGGTGTCGAAGCTCGACACGCTGCCGGTGCAGCAGGACGTGCTCGACAGCGCCAGCGAGCTGCGCGCGGACCTCGGCCCTGTCGAGGCCATCCACCTGGCCTCGGCCTGCGGGATCCGCAACGAGCCGGTGACCTACGTCTCCTACGACCCGGCGCTGCTGGAAGCCGCCAAGGAGGCCGGCCTGGCCACGGCCTCCCCGGCCTGAGCGCTCCCGCGATCCGGGCGGTGGCGGTTCGCATCGCGGACAGCGCCTTGGCGTGCGGTTACCGCCCGGAGTCGGGATCGATGAGCGTGGTTAGAGTGGGGGGCATGCCGGTTCGAGCCCCGTTGAAGCCAGGCGTCCCGACGCCGCGCCGCCAAGTCCCAGCGCACATCGAGCGTCCCGAGTACGTGGACAAGCCGGCTCCGCAGCGCAACACCGATCCCGACGTGCAGCCGCCCGAGGTCGTCGAGGCGATGCGCGTCGCGGGCAAGATCGCCGCGCAGGCGCTGGCCGAAGCGGGCAAGGCGATCCAGCCGGGCGTCACCACCGACTCCGTCGACGCCGTCGTCCACGAGTTCCTGCTCGACCACGGCGCGTACCCGTCGACGCTGGGCTACCGGGGCTTCCAGAAGAGCTGCTGCACCTCGCTCAACGAGGTGATCTGCCACGGCATCCCGGACTCGACGATCATCGAGGACGGTGACATCGTCAACGTCGACGTCACCGGCTTCATCGGCGGCGTGCACGGCGACACCAACGCGACCTTCCTGGCCGGCGACGTCTCCGAGGAGGCTCGCCTGCTGGTCGAGCGCACCCACGAGGCGACGATGCGCGGCATCAAGGCCGCCAAGCCGGGGCGCCAGCTCAACGTGATCGGCCGCGTCATCGAGTCCTACGCCAAGCGCTTCGGCTACGGCGTGGTCCGCGACTTCACCGGCCACGGCATCGGCCGCTCGTTCCACAGCGGCCTGGTGATCCTGCACTACGACGAGCCGTCGGTGCAGACCGTCCTGGAACCGGGCATGACCTTCACCATCGAGCCGATGATCACCCTCGGCACCCACGAGTACGACATGTGGGACGACGGCTGGACGGTCACCACCAAGGACAAGAGCTGGACCGCCCAGTTCGAGCACACCATCCTCATCACCGAGGACGGCAACGAGATCCTCACCCAGCCCTGACGGCTGGATCGCCGGATTCCTCGCCGGATGCCGGGAGCCGATCCCTAAGCTGGGCGCGTGCAGACCGAGATGTGGGCGCCCAGCGCATCGGCGAAGGTCGTCCGGTACCGCGAGGGCGTCGGGTGCGTTGGCGGCGGCGCATTCATGGCCTTGGTGGGAAGTTGTGCCCTCTACCTGGCGCTCAACCCGGAAGAGGCGGTGCGGAGCCCACCAACCGTCGCTCTCGTGATCGGGTGGATCCTGACGCTGTTCATCTTCGTGCCCGGTGTCCTGATGATGCTCGCCGGTCTCGTCATGCTCGCCAAGCCAGAGCGCGTGCACCTCGACGAACGCGGGATCTGGCTGCGGCAGAGCGGGACGTTCGAGCTGATCGCCTGGACTGAGATCAGCGCTGTGCACGGTCGGCTGCCGCAACCCAAGGCCAAGGACGACCCGAACTCGGGCCCGGTGTCGGCGGCCTTGCTGTTCCAGCCGGCGGACAGCGGCTTCCTCCCCCGGCACCCGAAACTCGCAGACCGCGACAACCCGGAGGTCCCGCGGCTGAAACTGCCCGGGAAATCCGCCGTGCAGCGCCTGACCCAAGCCATCGGGGAATACCGCCCGGACTTGCTCCGATAGCCTGCCCGGGCGGATCGGACCCTCCTAGCCCCGGTTGTCTTCCTTCGCACGCTTGCGTGCTGCCTTCGCGGCCTCATGCTGTTCAGCGCGTCGACGCTGGGTTTCGCGCCAGCGGGCGTCGTCTGCCTGCTTCTTTCGCTTCTTCTCGGCCTTCTGCTCAGGTGTGCCGTTGATCTTCTCCCAGAACCTTCGCTGTTGGTTCTGGGGGAAGCTCCAGACCACGGACTTGGCCAGGAGCCACAGGGCCGGCGGGATAATCACGATTGCCGCAACGATGGCTACGAGAATTCGCACCCCTGCCGGATAGCCTTCGGATGAGGTGTAGATGTACGTTTCGGTGTTCGTGCTTGCGCGACCACCGCCGTGCCCCCAAGTGAGCCGCTTCTCCTTGCCGACGTCCTCGGGTGAGAAGAAGTTCATATCGATGTTGGTGGTCCAGCTCTTCCCGGTCTTGTCATCCCGAATCTGGGCCCTGCAGTCCCAGTTGTGCCCGAAACCCCGGCGCGTGATCGGCCCGGTGTCCCTGCATGACTGGACGATGGCGGTGGCGTTCTGCTTCTCGGCCTTCTCGGGAAACGAGAACACTGCGGTGGGCCACAGCATGAGGATGCAGGTGGTGGCAAGCAGGCCGAGCACCATTTTCGTCAGCCGCACGCCGAGATTGTTCGAGTTCAAGGCGTTCACTGCCTATTTGCCTTCCTGGTCCTTGCCGTCGTCTAGCTTGGCGGTTTCCTTAACGACCTCGTACGCGAACTTGTAGGACCCGCCTCCAGGCCCCGGGTCTAGGTTCGGCTGCCAAATGTCGCCTCGGGCGAATGGCTTGTACCCAGAACCACCTGCCTTGGCTCCCTCCCATGCGTCATTCAGCTTGGTTCCGCTGCCTGTGGCGCCTTCCGCTAGCTCATCGACCTTTCCTGCAGTGAGAGGAGTGTTCTGGTTCTGGACCTTGACGAGGTTCCCTTCCGGGGGTTTGTACAGGCCGCTGAAGAACTCGTCGACCCCTTTTCGGACTGAAGTTGCGGCTGTACCGAGTTCATCAAGCTTGTTCCACAGGTTCTTCAACGTGGTGCCGAGCTTCTGCATCCAGCCGGAGATCTTCTCCGCCCACTGCAGCGCGATGCGCACAGCATCAGCGATGGCACCCCCGAGTGCGATGCCGGCGGTGCACACGGCTGCGATTCCCCACTTGGCCAGTGCGGCGATGATTTCCCCGATCGCACCAGCGATGAGATCGCGAACGATTCCGCGCACGGCAGCGACCACCGTGCCAGCGCCGTCGACAGCCGCCTTCAAGCCCGTGCTCGATATGGCGAGCGCGTCGATCGTCTTCGCTCCGTCACCGCCGAGGTTTCGATATGCCTCAGCGGCTTGGCCTTCCCAGCCGGTGGTACTGCGTACAGATTGGGCGTATTCCTGGCCTACGGACTTCAGCTCCTCGCCGATCTTCTCCCAGGTGGAGGCCATCCCGGAAATTTCGTCCGGGTTCCCCATGAGCGCGTCGAATGGTTCTTTGATGAACTCGACATGTTCGATGATGTAACCGACGCCCCAGCTCGCCAACGTGCCCAGCGGGTTGGCTGCGAGCGACACTGCGTCGACCCCGGCTCCAACGGCACTCAGCCCGACCGTGTCCCAGTCGCCGTTCTGAATCCCCTTGACGATGGACACGGCGTTCTCAACCCCGCCTGCTCCGTCCATCGGGTTCTTGGTGTTCTTCGCGACCGCTTCCGCTTCCGCCTCCTCGCCGGAAACGACCATGTCCTCAGCCGAAGTCAACATTCACCCCTTTGAGAATTGCTCCGCTTTCCTGGTCGGTTACCTGGTAGTCGGCAGCTGTTTCGTCTAGGGCTTTCTTGATCTCGGTCAAGGCTTTCCCGCCCCCTTCGATCGCGGACTTCACCACATCGCATTGTGCGATGACGTGCGCCGCCAGGAATTGGCCGAAGATGCCGAAGGCGTTGGTGTCCATCGTGGTTTCGGCTGCGCTGTGGGCGGTGTTGACGCGGTCGGCGAAGCCCTGGACCTGGTTGCTGTGCTGCTTGATCACCGGGACGTCGGCGCGGAAGCCGTCTGTCATCGCAGGAAGCTCCCGTTGGAGTAGTCGTCATCGTCGTCGGGCGGGGTGGACGGGCGGCCGGGCGTCTGCTGCTGGTCCTCGCCGGAGCCGTCGCCCGAGTACCCGTGCGGGAGGTTGTTCTTGACGAAGTCGAGGGCGGCGCCGTCGCCGACGAACTGCTGCATGACCTCAACCATCTGACCTGCGGCTTGACGCTGGGCGTCGCGAACGCAGGCCATGATCGCGGTGGCGACCTGATCTGGTTTCGGATGCTGGAAGCCGTTGCCGAAGCGGATGTCCTCCAGCACGCCACTGCTGTTGACCCGAACCGTGATCTGCCCGTCGGGGGAGGTCGCGGACGCGCCGACCTGCGTGAGCTCCTGCTGGGCGCGGTCGGTGTCGGACTTGATCTTCTGCAGCTTCGCGTTGTAGTCGCTCAGCCAGTCGGCAGGTGTGGTCATCGGAATCCGTGGGTCGAAGGGTCGGGTTGGTCGGCAGGGTAGTTGAGGGGATTCGTCCGGTGTTCGGGTTTCGGGTGTTGGTACCCACATCGAGGCGATGGGGTAGGAACGGGGTGTGAATGCGCTGTTGGTGGCTGGGACGACTTCGGATGCTGGGAAGAGCGTGGTGACCGCTGGGATCTGCCGGTGGTTGGCTCGGTCTGGGGCGCGCGTCGCGCCGTTCAAGGCGCAGAACATGTCGAACAACTCGGTGGTCACGCCTGATGGCGGTGAGATCGGGCGGGCGCAGGCGGTGCAGGCCGCGGCGTGCGGGGTCGAGCCGTCCGTGCGGTTCAACCCCGTGCTGCTCAAGCCCGGCAGCGACCGGCAGTCGCAGGTCGTGGTGCTCGGCCGGGTCGCCGGTGAGGTGACCGCCCTGTCGTACCGCGAGCGCAAGGCCGCGCTGCTGGACACCGTTGCGTCCACTTTGGACGAGCTGCGCCGGGACCACGACTACGTCATCTGCGAGGGGGCCGGCTCGCCTGCCGAGATCAACCTGCGGGCCAGCGACATCGCCAACATGGGGCTCGCGCAGGCCGCTCGGCTTCCCGTGGTCGTGGTCGGCGACATCGACCGGGGAGGGGTGTTCGCGCAGCTCTTCGGCACCCTGTCGCTGCTGGACGCCGCCGACCAGGCGCTCGTGGCCGGGTTCGTGGTCAACAAGTTCCGCGGCGACCCCGAGCTGCTGCGCCCGGGGCTCGACCAGCTGCGGGCGCTGACCGGGCGGCCCGTGCACGGGGTGCTTCCCTGGGCCGAGGACCTGTGGCTCGACGCCGAGGACTCGCTGTCCTACGTCGCCGACGGCGTCGTCGGCCGCCCCGCGCCGCCGCGAGGAGGGCAGTGGCTGCGAGTGGCCGTGCCCCGGTTGCCCCGGATCTCCAACGCCACCGACGTCGAAGCGCTGGCCGCCGAACCCGGGGTGGCCGTGCGGTTCGTGACCGAGCCCTCCCGGCTCTCCGACGCCGATCTCGTGGTGCTGCCCGGCTCCAAGTCCACCGTCGCTGACCTGGCCTGGCTGCGGGAAACCGGCCTGGCCGAGGCGATTCGCGAGCACGCGCGGGCAGGGCTGCCGGTGGCCGGGATCTGCGGTGGTTTCCAGATGCTGACCAGGCGCATCCACGACGACGTCGAATCCGGGGCCGGAGTGGTCGACGGCCTCGGGCTGCTCGACCTGGAGATCGACTTCGCGCGGGAGAAGACGCTGGCCAGGCCGCGAGGCCAGGCGTTCGGCGAGGACGTCGACGGGTACGAGATCCACCACGGCGTCGAGGTCCGGCGAGGAGACCTGACGCCGCTGGTCACCCTGCCCGACGGCGAGGGAGAAGGCGGCGTGTCCGATTCGGTGCTCGGCACGCACTGGCACGGGCTCTTCGAGAACGACGCCTTCCGGCGCGAATTCCTCGGCTGGGCCGCCCGCCTGGCCGGGCGCGACGGGTTCCGCGCTGCTCAGGGCACCGTGTTCGCCGACATCCGCAACGCGCAGCTCGACCTGCTCGGTGATCTCGTGGCCAAGCACCTCGACACCGACGCCCTGCGCGGGCTGCTCGACGAAGGAGCGCCGTCCGGGCTGCCACTGGTGAGCGCGCGGCTCAGCTGAGCTCGGGCCCGGTTCGAGCAGGTCGCGAGGAGAATCCCGTTCTGCTTAGCCGGAACTGCCCAACCGGTTGGTCGAAATGGCCTCATGATCTGTGTGGTGCAGGTAACTTGTCGCGCATGGCTGTTGAGTTTTCCGTGGACGAGGCCCGCGAGCGGCTGACCGAGCTGATCGAACGAGCGGAGGCGGGCGAGCACATCGTGATCACCCGCTTCGGCGCACCGGCCGTGTCGCTGGAGCCCTCGCCGGTGCCCTCCCAACGCCGCGGTGGTTTCGCCGCCGGGGTCGTCGCGGCCTCGTGGGTCGCGCCGGACGCCGGTGGCTCGTTCGACATGGGAACCGACTACTGGGCCGATCCGGGGACATCCGCCGACGCGTGAGCGAAGCGCGCCCGCACGGCCGCTGAGCTGGGTAGTCTCCGCGCGTGCCCGCTGACGCCCCGACGATCCTCGCCACGAGCGGCGGCTTCCGCCGAGCCGAGCGCCTGCCGTGGGGGATCGGCCCGCTGACCCGACACGCCGTCGACCTCGCCGGAACCACCGGGCGCGCACCGCGCGTGTGCTTCCTGGCCACGGCTGTCGGCGACGACCCGAGCCTGATCAGCACCTTCTACGCCAACGCTTCGGCCGAGGGGTGGCAGGCCAGCCACGTGGCGCTGTTCCCGATGCCGAACCTCGAGGACCTGCGCGAACACCTGCTCAGCAGGGACGTGGTGTGGGTGTGGGGCGGCAGCGTGGCCGGGTTGCTGGCGATGTGGCGGCTGCACGGGCTCGACGAGATCTTCCGCGAAGCATGGCGAGCGGGCGTCGTGCTCACCGGGGTGTCGGCGGGTTCGATCTGCTGGCACGCCGGCGGCACCACCGACTCGTTCGGTCCCGAACTGCGGCCGATCACCAGCGGTCTCGGCCTGCTTCCGCACTCCAACGGCGTGCACTACGACAGCGAGCCCGGTCGCCGGCCGCTGTTCCAGCAGCTCATCGCCGACGGAACCCTGCCGCCCGGGTTCGCCACCGACGACGGAGCCGGCCTGCTCTACCGGGGCACCGAGCTCGTCGAGGCTCTCGCCGAGAAGCGCAGGGCCGGGGCCTACCGGGTCGACCGCGGCCCGGACGGGACCGCGGTCGAAACACCGCTCGACGTCCGCCGGCTCAGTTGAGCGGCAGGTTGAGCAGCGCGTTCTCCAGCAGCTCCGGCATCGCCGGGTGGATCCAGTACTGGCCGTGCGCCATGCTGCGCGCGTCGAGGCCGAAGTGCATGGCCTGGATGATCGGCTGCAGCAGCGTCGGCGCCTGCGGGCCGATGATGTGCGCGCCCAGCAGCAACCCGGTGTTCGGATCGGCCAGCAGCTTGGCGAACCCGGTCGTGTCCTCCATCGCCCAGCCGTAGGCGATGCCCGCGTAGTCCTGGGTGGAGGACACGAAGTCGACGCCGCGCTGCCGGGCCTGCTGCTCGGTCAGCCCGACCGAGGCGATCTGCGGTCCGGAGAACACCGCGTGCGGCACGAAGCGGTGGTCGGAGGTGATCGGTGCCTCCGGGTGCAGCAGGTTGTGCTGCACGACCCGCATCTCGTGGTTGGCGACGTGCTTGAGCTCGTGGTCGGAGCTGATGTCGCCCAGCGCCCACACGCCCTCCACCGAGGTGCGCTGGGTGTCGTCGACCTCGATCTTGCCCGCGTCGGTGAGCCGCAGGCCACCGGTCGCCGCGTCGATCAGGTCGGCGTTGGGGGTGCGCCCCACTGCGACCAGCAACTTCTCGGCCTCAACGGAGTCCGCGCCGTCCAGGCCCTCCAAGTTCAGCCGGATCGCATCACCGGTCTTCTCGGCGGAGACGACCTTGCGGTTGAGCCGCAGGTCCCAGCGCCGGTCCGCGATCTCGGTGAAGCGGGCGGAGACGTCGATGTCCTCGGCGCGCAGCAGCTTGCCGGAGCGGCCGATCATGGTGACCTCGACGCCCAGCGCGCTGAAGATGTGCGCGAACTCGGCGCCGATGAACCCGGTGCCCATGATGATCACCCGGCGCGGCAGCTCTTCCAGGCGCATCACGGTGTCGCTGGTGTGCACCTCGACCTGGTCCAGGCCCGGGATCTCCGGGATGACCGGGCGGCCACCGGCGGCGACCACGAAGCGGTCGGCGGTGATCGTCTCGGCGCCGTCCGCGGTCTGCACGGTCAGCTGCTTGACGTCGGTGAACGCGGCCTCGCCCGTCAGCAGGGTGACGTTCGGCGAGCCCTCGGCCCGGTACTGGCGGCCGCCGTCGGAGATCGGGTCGATGCGCCCGAAGATGCGGTCGCGGATCTCCGGCCAGCGCACGCCCCGGCGTTCGAGGTCGACGCCCAGCCCCGCGCCCGCCTCGGGCGCGCCCGCGACGTCGGCGGTGTGCACGAACATCTTCGTCGGGATGCAGCCGACGTTGAGGCAGGTGCCGCCGTAGGCGTCGTTGGGGCCGATGCCCTTCTCGACGATGGCCACGTTCCAGTCGGCGAACCGGTCGTCGAGGATCGAGTTGCCGGAGCCGGAGCCGATGATGACTAGATCGAAGTGCCGCACGGTTCCATCCTGCCTCACTTGGTGCGGGCCGTTGCCGGTCCGCGGACGTCGGTCAGTTCCAACCCGGCGAGCCGCCCTGAGATTCCACGCCGATCTCGGTCCCAGATCACACCGATCGCGTGCGCGGCGCACCACGACAGGCCGAGCACCGCGCTCGGCGCGCCGCGCACCAGCTCGCAACCGGCCTGCAGCAGCGCGAGGCCGCCGGTGCCCAGCGCCCAGCGCAGCACCGCGGACGGCCCGTCCGGTGCGCGCGCTCGCAGCAGGACCAGCCGCTGACCCGGTGTGCCGTTCGTGCGCAGGGTCACGACCAGCAGGAACAGGGCAGGCGCCAGCCACGCCGCGGCGGCCTGCAGCGCGGGCGAGGCGGGGATGCCGTTCCAGCGCAGGGCGAAGCCCGTCAGGTGCACGCACACCGCGCCCAGCCACCACAGCAGCAGGCCGTCGCAGCACATCCCCAGCAACCGCCGCCCGGCCGTCACCGGGCGCGGCTCGTCGGCCCGCCCGCCGCTGCCGGTGGGAACCCGGGCGAGCAGCGGCGCGAACAGGCCGCCGAGCGCGGCCCCGGTGGTGTTGGCGAGGACGTCGTCGACGTCGAACACCCGCACCGGGCACGGGAACCGGAACCACAGCCCGGTCAGCTGGGTGAGCTCGACGAACACCGACAGCCCCGCCCCGGCCAGCGCCGCCACCGGTGGTGCCCGCCGCAGCAGCGCCCCCAGCGGCACGAACAGCGCGATGTTGCAGGCGAACTGCTCGACGCCGACCGAGCTGGTCAGCCCGGCCAGCGGGCGCAGCTGCGGCGGGAAGCAGGCGGTGCCGCCGGGCGGCAGCACGTAGCAGGCCAGCGCGATCGCGTAGAGCAGCGCCGCGAAGCGCAGCACGGCAGCGCCCGCGCGCAGCTCGCCGTGCCGCCGGTGGTCACCGGCGACGAACGACGGGAACAGCAGCGTGGCCACCCCGGTCGCGATCACCGCGGCGATGGAACCCGGCAGCAGACTCATCCCTCGCACCTCCCTCATGGATAAAGAGGCGCGAACCCCCGAAACAGATACATCTCGATCGGGTGATCAACGACGTCGAGCCCGCCCGGACCGTCCCGGGCGGGCTCGACGAAGAAGGGCGTCAGTGCAGGTAGGTGGGGGTGACGACGGCCCCTCCGCAGGTGTGGAAGGCCAGGTTGAAGCTGACCACCGCCGGGGAGGCGTTCTCGTCCACGCCCAGCTTCTCGGTGTCGACCGCGTGCACCACGAAGTAGTAGCGGTGCGGCCGGTCACCGGGGGGCGGAGCGGCTCCGCCGAAGGCGCGCTCGCCCATGTCGTTGGCGACGTGGAACGAGCCGGCCGGGATGTTCTGGCCGTTGCGGTTGCCCGCGTCGGCGGCCAGCTCGGTCACGTTCGCGGGCACGTCGACCAGGACCCAGTGCCAGAACCCGCCCGGGATGGGTGCGTCCGGGTCGAAGCAGGTGACCACGAAGCTCTTGGCGGCATCCGGGAAGCCCGACCAGCTCAGCTGCGGCGACACGTTCTGACCGCCCGCACCCATGCCGTCGTAGGCCTGGGCCTTCGACATCGCCCGGCCGTCGGCCACGTCGGTGGAGGTGACGGTGAACTCGGGGACCGCGGGCAGGAACGAGTACGGATCAGGATCGATCGGGCGCTCCAGACTCATGCGAGCATCCTCCTTTTCCTGTGGCTAGGGGGTGATCGTCGGCGATCACCGGACCCAGCCTAGGAGACCTCGCGCAGCTCCACCTCGCCGGATCTATCGGCTCGTTGCATCATGCGCAATGAGGGGTGTGCATCTTGCAGCATCGTGTGGCTAAGCTGTCGCCGATCCAGTGATGACGGGAGGAAACGTGGCGCAGCTGGGCAACGAGGCCGAGGTGTTGTGCCTGGGCGAGACGATGTCGCTGGTCGCTCCGGCCGCCCCGGTACCCCTGGAAGAAGCCCCCGCTTTCACGCTCTCCGCCGGTGGCGCCGAGTCCAACGTGGCCGTTCACCTGGCTTCGCTCGGTCACCGCGTGCGGTGGGCGAGTCGCGTCGGGGACGACCCGCTCGGACGTCGCGTGGTCGGCTCCATCGCCGCCGCGGGCGTCGACACCGGGCTGGTCGAGGTGAGATCCGACGCTCCGACCGGCGTCTACTTCAAGGACCCCGGGCCGGACGGCACCCGCGTGCACTACTACCGAGCGGGTTCGGCGGCGTCGACAATGGACCAGGACTTCCTCGCCGACGAGGTCATCGACGCCGCGCGCGTCCTGCACATCAGCGGCATCACGCCGGCGCTGTCGGAGAGCTGCGACCGGCTGATCCGGCGGCTGCTGACCCGCCCCCGCCGCGCCCCGATCTCCTTCGACGTCAACCATCGGCCCGCGCTGTGGTCGGCCCGGCAGGCCGCCCCGGTGCTCGCCGAACTCGCCCAGCTCGCCGACGTGGTGTTCGTCGGGCTCGACGAAGCCGCCGCCCTGTGGGGCGTGAAAACCGCCGAGGACGTGCGGAAACTCCTGGACTCCCCGGTCACGGTCGTGGTCAAGGACGGCGGTGAGGCCGCCCACGCGCTGGGCGAGCGGTCGACCGTCGTGCCCGCGCCGAGCGTCGAGGTCGTCGAACCGGTCGGCGCCGGTGACGCCTTCGCCGCCGGGTTCCTCTCCGGCGTGCTGCGCGGCGAGGACGACCAGCGCTGCCTGCGCCGGGGGCACCTGCTGGCCGCGCACAGCCTGCGCAGCACCGAGGACCACACCACCCCGCCCGATGCCGAATCGCTGGAACGCTGGCTGAGCCTCGACCAACAGCGTTGGGGCGCACTGCGATTCGACGGGAGCGAGTGAGACGTGCCCTTCCTCGACGAACTGTTCGCCAAGCCGGTGATGGCGATCCTGCGCGGCATGGACCCGCAGCGGACCGTCGAACTCGCCGAACGCGCCTGGGACCTGGGCATCGACGCCGTCGAGGTCCCGATCGAGACCCCGGAGGCCGAGCCGTCGCTGGCGGCCGCCGTGCGCGCCGGGACCGAACGCGGCCGCCCGGTCGGCGCGGGCACGATCAGCACCTCGGACCAGCTGCGCACCGCGCGGGAACTCGGCGCGGCCTTCACCATCGCGCCCGGTCTGGACGCCGACGTCGTGCAGCTCAGCGCCGAGCTCGACCTGCCGCACGTGCCCGGCGTGGCCACGCCCAGCGAGATCCAGCAGGCGCTGCGGCTCGGCCTGTCGTGGGTGAAGGCTTTCCCCGCCGCGGAGCTGGGCAGCAGCTGGTTCCGCGCGATGAGGGGTCCCTTCCCCGCGCTGCGCGTGGTCGCCACCGGCGGCATGAACGCCCGCAACGCCCCCGAGTTCCTGCAGGCGGGCGCCGACGTGGTCGCCGTCGGTTCGGCGCTGGAAGATGACGCCCAGCTGCCCGCCCTGGCGCAGCTCATCGACGGGTGAGCGAAGTTTCAGCTGGAACTTCCCCCGCGGCGGTGAACGAAGGTGTCGACTGAACCCGTGGTCCCTCGGGGCGGGTTCCAACCGAAGCTCCCGTCGCTGTGCGGGACGTGGTCGTGACGAACTTGGAAGAGGAGAAGTCGTGAAGGTTCACGTTGGTCCGGTGGCGAACGCCGAACTGGAGGCCGCCGTGGTGGCCGCCGGCGCTGAGCTGAGCTCCGCCGGGGACGCGAACGCGCTGGTGTGGTTCGGCGGGGAGCCGAGCCGGTTCGCCGAGTACGACCGCCCGGGCCTGGAGTGGGTTCAGCTGCCCTCGGCGGGCATCGAGTCGTGGGTGGCCGCCGGTGTGCTGCGCGAGGACCTCACCTTCACCTCGGCCGCCGGCACCTTCGCGCAGACCGTCGCCGAGCACACGCTCGGGCTGATGCTCACCGGCGCGCGGCAGCTGGCGACGATGGCCCGCGCCACCAGCTGGCAGCGCCCGGAGGGCATGCGCAGCCTCACCGGATCGACCGTCGGCATCATCGGTGCAGGTGGGATCGGCAAGGCGCTGATCGAGATGCTGCGTCCCTTCGGCGTGCGGGTGCTGGCGGTGAACCGCTCCGGCAAGCCGGTGCTCGGTGCCGAGCGGACCTGGCCCGCGGAGGACGCCGGGGGAGTCCGCGAGGTGTTCGCCGAGTCCGACTTCGTCGTGGTGGCGGCTCCGGCGACCTCGGCCACCTCGAAGCTCGTCGACGCGGCCGCGCTCGAGGCGATGAAGTCCGGCGCGTGGCTGATCAACATCGCCCGGGGATCCCTCGTCGACACCGAAGCGCTGGTCGAGGCCCTGGACGCGGGTCGGATCGGCGGTGCCGCCCTCGACGTGACCGACCCCGAGCCGCTGCCCGACGGGCACCCCCTGTTCAGCCACCCGCGCGCGCTGATCTCGCCGCACACCGCGAACCCGCCCTCGCTGCAGATGCCCGCGCTGGCCCGCCGCGTCGAGGAGAACATCCGCCGCCACATGGCCGGCCAACCCCTCCTGGGCCTGGTCGACGTCGCGGCCGGGTACTGACGTCAGGCAACCGGCGAAGCCGGTTTCTCTTCCTCCACCTGAGGCACTGGCACCGCGGTGCCCTCCCCTGCGGGGGATTTCTGAGCGTCTTCGCGGCGAGTACGCCGTGACGCCGCGTGTTCGAAATGCTCAAGGAGCGGCGCACGGAGTCCACGAAGGCGCTGCGCTTTCCCGTTCGGGGGTTTCCGCTACCCGCACCGCCACGCAAGTTGAGGTGCTCCTCCAGAGGAGATCTTTCTCGCGAAATCGTGTGATGGGTGGTCCCTGATCGCGCGGTCGATAGGATGGCTGCGCCAGTACGGCGGTGACGTGGAGGAACCCGGTGTGAGGCCGGGGCGGTCGCGCCACTGTGACCGGGGAGCGGACCCCTGGCAGCCACGGCCCTGACGGGCTGGAAGGCGGGGACACCGCGAGGATCCGGGAGCCAGGAACTCCTGCCGCCGTGACCCCCCCGCCGGGGCGCGCACCCCGAGAGAGGATCACCGTGAGCGAGCCTGCCCGCGACGCCCGAGTTCTGCTGCTGTCCACTGCGGACACCGACCTGCTGGCCGCGCGTGCCGCCGAGGCCGACTACCGCGTCGCCAACCCCTCCCGGGTGGCCGCCGAGGACGTCCCGGCGCTGCTGGAGGACGTCGACGTCGTGGTCGTCCGGTTGCTGGGCGGTCGTCGCGCTTGGGAGGAGGGCCTCGACGCGGTGCTGGCCTCGGGCCTGCCGACCGTGGCGCTGGGCGGCGAGGCGACCCCGGACGCCGAGCTGATGACGCTGTCCACGGTGCCCGCCGGTGTGGCCACGCAGGCCCTGGCCTACCTGGTCGAAGGCGGCCCGGAGAACCTCGCGCAGCTGGCGAACTTCCTGTCCGACACGGTGCTGCTGACCGGCACCGGGTTCACCGAGCCGCAGTCGATGCCCGAGTTCGGCCTGCACGGCGAGCGCGCGCACGACCCGTCGCGGCCGACGATCGGCGTCGTCTTCTACCGGGCGCACGCGCTGTCCGGCAACACCGCGTTCGTCGACACCCTCGCCGACCAGGTCGAATCCGCCGGCGCCAACGTCGTGCCGGTGTTCTGCGGCTCGCTGCGCGGCCTGTCCGACGCCGCCGGTCTGCGCGAGCTGCTGGCGGGCTGCGACGCGCTGATCGCCACCGTGCTCGCCGCGGGCGGTGCCGTGGCCGCGGACGCCAGCGCGGGCGGTGACGAGGACTCCTGGGACGCCGGTGCGCTGGCCGAACTCGACATCCCCGTGCTGCAGGGTCTGTGCCTGACCACCAGCCGCGCGGTGTGGGCCGACAGCGACGCCGCGCTGTCGCCGATGGACGCGGCGATGCAGGTCGCCGTGCCGGAGTTCGACGGCCGGCTGATCAGCGTTCCGTTCTCCTTCAAGGAGGAGGGCCCGGAGGGCATCCCGGTCTACGTCGCCGACCCGGAGCGCGCGGCCCGCGTGGCCTCCACGGCGGTGTCGCTGGCGCGGCTGCGGCACGTGGACAATTCCGCCAAGCGCCTCGGCGTGGTGCTTTCGTCGTACCCGACCAAGCACTCCCGCGTCGGCAACGCCGTCGGCCTGGACACCCCGGCATCGGCGGTCGTGCTGCTGCGCGCGCTGGAGGAGGCCGGCTACGACCTGGGCGGGCTGGACGTGGCCGGTCTGGACGGCGACACCCTGATCCACCGGCTCATCTCCGCCGGTGGTCACGACGTGGAGTGGCTGACCGAGGAGCAGATGGCCGAGGCCGCGATCCGCGTCCCGGCGACCCGCTACCGCGAGTGGTTCGACGCGCTGCCCGAGGAGCTGCGCGCGTCGATGACCGAGCACTGGGGCGCCCCGCCCGGCAGCCTCTACGTCGACGACGAGGGCCACCTCTACGTCGCGGCGCTGCGGTTCGGCAACGTGGTGATCCTGATCCAGCCGCCGCGCGGGTTCGGCGAGAACCCGATCGCGATCTACCACGACCCGGACCTGCCGCCCTCGCACCAGTACCTGGCGGCCTACCGCTGGCTGGCCGAGGACTTCGGCGCGCACGCGGTGATCCACCTGGGCAAGCACGGCACGCTGGAGTGGCTGCCCGGCAAGGGCCTCGGGCTGGCCGCGGACTGCGCGCCGGACGCGGTGCTGGGCGACATGCCGTTCGTGTACCCGTTCATCGTCAACGACCCGGGCGAGGGCACGCAGGCCAAGCGGCGCGGCCACGCGACCGTGGTGGACCACATGATCCCGCCGATGGCGCGCGCCGACGCCTACGGCGACATCGCCAAGCTGGAGCAGCTGCTCGACGAGTACGCGCTGGTCACCGACCTGGACCCGGAGAAGAAACCGGCGCTGCGCAACCAGATCTGGGAGCTGGTCACCCAGGCCGAGCTGCACCACGACCTGCACCAGGAGGGCCAGCCGGACGCGGAGTCCTTCGACGACTTCGTGATGCACATCGACGGCTACCTGTGCGAGATCAAGGACGTGCAGATCCGCGACGGCCTGCACATCCTCGGCCGCGCGCCGCGGGACGAGGAGCTGGTCAACGACGTGCTGGCGATCCTGCGCGCCAAGCAGGTCTTCGGCGGCAAGGTCGGCGCGCTGCCCGGTCTGCGCTCCGCGCTTTCAGTCCACTTCGGACTCGACGAGCAGGCGCTGCTGGCCGAGCCCGGTGCCCGCGCGGACGTCCCGGCCGAGCTGACCGCGCTCGTCGAGGGCCCGTCGGCTTCCGCGTCGGACGCGGTGGACCTGCTGGAATCGTTGGCGCGCAAGCTGATCGAGGCGCTGGCCGGCACCGGCTGGGACGTCGAGCGCGCCGAGCAGGTCGTCACCGACGTGATCGGCACCCGAGTCGAGGACCTGGTGCGGGTGCTGCGGTTCGCCTGCGCCGAGCTGGTGCCGCGACTGGCGCGCACCACCGACGAGGTCGACCACGTGCTGCGCGCGCTCAACGGCGGTTTCGTGCCGGCGGGCCCGTCGGGTTCGCCCACCCGGGGGCTGATCTCGGTGCTGCCGACCGGTCGCAACTTCTACTCGGTGGACCCCAAGGCCATCCCGTCCCGCAACGCCTTCGACGTCGGTTCCGCGCTCGCCGATTCGCTCATCGCCCGGCACGTCGCCGACACGGGGGAGAACCCGCGTTCGGTCGGTCTGACCGTGTGGGGCACCTCGGCGATGCGGACCCAGGGCGACGACATCGCCGAGATCCTGTGGCTGCTGGGTTGCCGCCCGAAGTGGGACGACGCCTCGCGGCGGGTCACCGGCTTCGAGGTCGTCGAAGTCGCCGAGCTCGGCCGGCCGCGGATCGACGTGGTGGTGCGCATCTCCGGCTTCTTCCGCGACGCGTTCCCGCACGTCGTCTCGCTGATCGACGACGCGGTGCAGACCGTCGCCAAGCTCGACGAGCCCGACGAGGACAACTACGTCGCCGCGCACTACCGCGCCGACGTCGGTGAGCACGGCGACGACCGGCGGGCCTCGACGCGCATCTTCGGCTCCAAGCCGGGCGCCTACGGTGCCGGGCTGCTGCCGCTGATCGACGCCCGCAACTGGCGCAGCGACGCCGACCTCGCCGAGGTCTACGCGACCTGGGGCGGTTACGCGTACGGCCGGGGGCTCGACGGGCGCGAGGCGCGCGGTGACATGGAGACGGCGTTCAAGCGGATCCAGGTGGCGGCCAAGAACGTCGACACCCGCGAGCACGACATCGCCGACTCCGACGACTACTTCCAGTACCACGGCGGCATGGTCGCGATGGTGCGCTCGCTGTCCGGGCAGAACCCGGCCGCCTACGTGGGTGATTCGGCGGTGCCGCACGCGGTCAAGACGCGCACGCTGGGCGAGGAGACCAAGCGGGTCTTCCGGGCCCGGGTGGTCAACCCGAAGTGGATCTCGGCGATGCAGCGGCACGGCTACAAGGGCGCGTTCGAGCTCGCCGCCACGGTGGACTACCTGTTCGGCTTCGACGCCACGGCCGGTGTGGTCGACGACTGGATGTACACCAAGCTCGCCGAGTCCTACGTCTTCGACGAGCAGGTGCAGCAGTTCCTGCGCAACTCGAACCCGTGGGCGCTGCGCGGCATGACCGAGCGGCTGCTGGAGGCCGCCGACCGGGGTCTGTGGGCCGAGCCGGACGAGCAGGTCCTCGACGCCCTGCGGTCGGTGTACCTGGAGCTGGAGGGCCAGCTGGAGGACTGATCCGCCACCCCGGGGTCCGGGTGCGGGCCTCGGGATGATCGTCCATCCACAATGGACGTCAATGTTGGGCCGTCCGAGTGGAAAAGTCCTTCAAATTCCACTCGTTCGTGTTGTGCTCCCGGCTGAGGTGTATCTGACAGGGGGTTCGTTTCCTCTTACTCGTGGACACTTTGGACGAGCCGGAGCGGCGGTCGGACGGCCGCCGGGAGGCTCCGGGGGAGGAGACGAACCATGTCGGACAAGAAACTCGGGGTGCGGGCAGCGGCCGGGACGCTGGCGGCGATGAGCCTGGTCGGCGGCCTGCTGGCCACCACGGCCAACGCCACCGAGCAGGGGACGGCCGCGCCGCCGATCGTCGGGGGCCAGGCGGCTCGGATCGCCGATCACCCGTGGGTGGTGTACCTGGCCGACGAGCAGGGCAACCAGTTCTGCGGTGGCACGATCGGCGCGGCCAACAAGGTCATCACCGCGGCGCACTGCATCCAGGGCGAGCAGCCCGCGTCCGTGCGCGTGGTGGCCGGCCGGGAGAGCAAGTCGTCCACCGACGGCGTCGAGGCGAAGGTCACCGGCGTCTGGGTGCACCCGAAGTACCAGGACGCCAACACCGGTTCCGACGTCGCGGTGCTGACCCTCGACCAGCAGCTGCCGCAGACCTCGCTGCCGGTCGCGACACCGGCCGACACCGCCTCCTACGAGCCCGGCCGGATGGCCACCGTGCTCGGCTGGGGCGCCACCTCCGAGGGCGGTGACGCGTCGGAGACCCTGCAGAAGGCGGAGGTGCCGCTGACCTCGGACGCCGACTGCAAGAAGGCCTACGACCAGTACGACCCGCAGGCGATGGTCTGCGCCGGGTTCCCGCAGGGCGGTGTGGACAGCTGCCAGGGCGATTCCGGCGGGCCGCTGGTGGTCGACGGCAAGCTCGTCGGCATCGTCTCCACCGGAAACGGCTGCGCCCGACCAGGCAACCCGGGCATCTACACCCGCACCGCGAGCTACCAGGCCGACATCCAGGCCCAGCTCACGGCGCAGCACTGAGTCACGCGGGAGTCAGCCGCAGCCCGGGGCCGAGCTCGCGGGCGAGGCCGGCGGCCAGCGTCCGGAAGGCCCGCACCTCCGGACTCGCGTCGCCGGCGCGGCTGACCAGCACGCTGTGCTCCCACGGCGCGTCGACCACCGGCACGCAGCGGGTGCCCGGCCACGGGTAGAAGCGCTGGAAGGACTCCAGCGCCGAACCCGCCCCGCGCCCGGCGGCGGCCGCGGCCAGCACCTCGTGCGGGGTGACCGCGTCGTCACCGCGACGCGGGGCCTCTCCGCCCCGCGCCGCGGTGAAGTACAGGTAGTCGGTGAAGGGGCGCGGCGTGCGCTCGGGTAGCCGGACGAACGGCAGGTCGAGCACGTCGATCAGGTGCACCTCGGGCGCGTCGGCCAGCTCCCAGCGGGCCGGGACCACGACGATGCGCCGCTCGGTGGTCAGCACGTCGATCTCGACGCGCTCGTCCTCCGGCGCCGGGCGCACGAAGGCCACGTCCACGCGGTGCTCCAGCAGCGCCGAGACGTGCTCGGTGAAGTCCATCGGCACCAGCCGGAGGTCGACCTCGGGGTGGGCGGTCCGGAAGGCCTGCACGGTGGCCGGGGTCAGCTCCGCCGAGCCGTGCCCCATCACCCCGACCCGCAGCGTTCCCGGCTGCTGGGCGGAGGCGGTCTCGGCGACGTCCGCGCGCGCGACCTCGGCGGCGGTGAGCAGCGTCCGCGCGTGCCGGGCGAGCCGGTGCCCGGCGGCGGTCAGCCGCACCGGGCTGCGGTCCAGCAACGGCACCCCGAAGTCCTGCTCCAGCTGCTTGACGTGCTCGGTCACGGTCGCCTTGGCCAGGAACAACCGCTCAGCGGCCCGGCCGAAGTGGCCCTCCTCGGCCACCGCCAGCAAAGTCTCCAACCGCCGCAACTCCATGCGGGCAACGTACGGCCGGGCAAATCCCTTGGCCAGCGAATGAGAGGCGGTTTACCGTGCCGTCCCCGCAAGGGCTCGGTCCGTTTGGTGTCACTGATGATACCATCGTGGTCATGGCGATGACGTTGCGCTTGTCAGACGCCGAAGCGGAGGCTCTTCGGCGTCGTGCTGAGCTTGAAAACCGTTCCATGCAGGAAGTGGCCCGTCAGGCAGTTCGTGAATACGTCGAAGGGCATAGCCGGGCGGATTTGATCGACCAGGTTCTCGATGAGGAACTGCCGCGTTATGCGGAGGCCTTGGAGCGCCTCGGTAAATGATCTACCTCACGCTGGACGAGTTGCTCCACGTTGCCAAGCGGACCATCGGCGGCGAGGTAGAGGTTCGCGATTACGGGCTGCTCGAATCAGCGCTAGCGAGGCCGCAGGCAACGGCATTCGGCGCGGAGGCCTATCCGACGCTGGTGGAGAAGGCCGCGGCGCTGCTGCACTCACTCGCTCGAAACTACAGCCTCGTCGACGGCAACAAACGTCTTGCTCTGACTGCGACTTTCACCTTTCTCGGCATCAACGGTCGCCGGTTGACCTTTTCGAACGCGGAGGCATACGTCGTTGTCATGGCAGTAGCCGCAGGTGAGCTCGACGATGTTCCGAGCATCGCCAAGCGCCTCCAGGACTCGACCGAGCCGCGGTGAGGCCTGTCGTTCGGAAAATCCGAACCATTGATGTCCCTGGTGACGATCAGGCCGTAGAACCTGAGGTGTGCGAAACGTGTGGGTGCCTGCTGCTCTGCTGTTGATGGTGGCGGGGTGGGGCGCTAACCAGTTCTCCCCGTTGCTGGGGGCGTATCGGGGTGAGCTGGGGCTGAGCCCATCGGCCGCGACCGGGTTGCTGGCGTTGTACGTGGTCGGGCTGGTCCCCGGGTTGTTGTTCGGGGGTCCGCTGGCGGATCGGCGCGGGCGCAAACCGGTGGTCATCTGGGCGATCGTGATCAACGCCGTGGCCACGGTGGCGCTGATGCTCGGGGCGCACGTCGTGCCGTGGTTGGTGGTCGGGCGGCTGCTGGTGGGGGTGAGCACCGGTGCGGTGCTGGCGGCCGGGAGCGCCTGGGTGCGGGACCTGTCGCACCCGCCGTTCGGGACCGCGACCGAGGACGGCGCCGGTGCGCGCCGGGCAGGGGTGCTGCTGGCCGCCGGGTTCAGCATCAGCGGCCTGGCCTCCGCGCTGGTCGCGACCTGGGGGCCGTTCCCGCTGGTCAGCGCCTACGTTCCGCACCTGGTGCTGTGCGCGGTGACGCTGCCGCTGGCGTTGCGCTGCCCGGAGACGCGCGTGGAGCCGGTCGCCGGAGCGCCGCGCGGTCGGGGCGCCCGGGATCCCCGGTTCCTGCGGCGGGTGGTGCCGGTGGCGCCGTGGATCTTCCTGTGCCCCACGGTCGGTTTCGCGGTCCTTCCCGCGCAGGTCACCGCGACCTCGCCCGACTACGAGGTGCTCTACGCCGGGATCTCGACGCTGTGCGCCCCGGGTTTCGGCGCGGTCGTGCAGCCCTGGGCGCGCCGGATCGCGCGCAACGGCGTGCGCGCGACCGCCGTGTTCGGGCTCGTGGCCATCGCCGCGGGACTCGTGCTGGCGGCGATCGCGGCCTGGCGGGTGCAGCCGTGGCTGGGGCTGCTCGCCGCGCTGACGTTGGGCACCGGGTACGGCTTCGTCTCGACCTACTGCCTGACGGTGGTCGGCCGCATCGCCGGGCCGTCCGAGCTCGCCGGGCTGACCGCGATCATGTGGGTGCTGGCCTACCTGGGCTTCTGCACGCCGTTCGTGGTGAGCCTGCTCTCCGGCGTGGTCGCGGTGCCCGTCGTGCTGCTGGTGCTGGCCGGTCTCGCGCTGCTGACCCTGCTGTCAGCTCGCGACGAGGCCGATGGAGATGGTCACGAAGGCCGTCGCGCTCAACGCGTCCAGCGACTTCGAGACTCGGGGGTTCTTTAGCCGGTCGGCGATCCCGGCGGCGGCCAGCACGATGGTGACCTCCCAGATCGCGGCCAGCACCAGGAACACCGCGCCCAGCGCGACCAGCTGCAGCGCGGGCTGGGTGGACGAGCCGACGAACTGCGGCAGGAACGCCAGGCTGAACAGCAGCATCTTCGGGTTGGTCAGGTTGCTGAGCAGCCCGCGCAGGTAGGGGTTGGCGCCCTCCGGCGGCGGCACGTCCAGCGCGCCGGACTCGCGCCTGGTCAGCCAGTACCCGCGCACGATCGTCGCCGCGAGGTAGAGCAGGTAGGCCGCGCCGACCCACTTCAGCGCCGCCAGCACGCCCGGGGCGCTGGTGATCAGCGCGCCCAGTCCGGAGATGACCAGCGTGACCTGCAAGGCGCTCGCGCTGTGGATGCCGGCCAGCGCGAGCAGACCGGCCTTGCGGCCGTGGTTCAGCGACGTGCGCAGCAGCAGGAAGACGTCCACTCCCGGTGTGATGATCACGACCGCGCTCGCCAGCAGGAAGGCGGGCAGCGGCGTCAGGTCCAGGAGCACGGCGAATTCCTCTCTCGTCCGGGCAGCGCGCGCTGCCGCGTCACTTGATCAGGTTCTTCTCGTCATCCGGTCAGGCGAAATCGGCGGATGCCGGTGGTGGAGGTGCCCCGGGTCCGCGTTGCCGTGGGATGGAGACGCGACCGTCAACACCGACGATTGCGAAAGAATTTCTTTCCGCAGTCGAGCTTAACGAAATATTTTCCTGGTGACCTATGAGTTGCGCCTCGTGATGTTTCGGTGTGCGGGTGAATACGGTGTGTCCGCTCCGCACCACGACCGCGACAGCTGGAGGCACCCGCTTTGGGCCGCGACGAACAGGGAACCGCCGACACGACCCGCGCGCTGCAGGCGCTCGCCATCGCCGGAGCGGTCGCCGCGCTGGCCGGCACGAGCCCCGCAGCCCACGCCGAACCCGCGATCGCCGGCGACGACCAGCCGCAGTCCCGGATCCTCGGCGGCACCGGCGCCACCACCGACGACACGCCCTGGGTCGTCGCCCTCACCGACCGCTACGGCAACCAGTACTGCGGCGGCACCCTCATCCGCGCGGGCGAGGTCATCACCGCCGCGCACTGCGCGCACGACCCGCTCACCGGCGCGGAGCGCTCCCCGAAGGACATCCGCGTGATCGCCGGGCGCACCGACCTGCGCAGCTCGCAGGGCGACGAAGCCCAGGTCGACGACGTGTGGGTGCACCCCGGCTACGAGGACTTCACCACCGGCGACGACCTCGCGGTGCTCAAGCTCAGCGCACCGCTGCCGCAGCGCCCGCTGCCCGTGGTCGCGCCCGGCGACACCACGTCCTACGAGCCCGGCACGAAGGCCCGCGTCTACGGCTGGGGCCGCACCAGCGAGGACGGTCCCGCCTCCGACACCCTCCGATCCGTGGAGGTGCCGGTCGCCGCCGATGACACCTGCCGCTCCGCCTACCCGACCTACGACTCGCGCAGCATGTTTTGCGCCGGCTACCCCGAAGGTGGCCGGGACGCCTGCGCGGGCGACTCCGGCGGGCCGATCGTGGCCGACGGGCGGCTCATCGGCGTGGTGTCCTACGGAACCGGCTGCGGCAGGCCAGGAACGCCGGGCGTCTACACGCGGTTGGCCAGCTACGTGCCGTGAGCGCACCGCGAGTGGTCTGCACAACTCCTGGTGCCTGCGAATGCGGGGATTCGGAAGCCCTGTGATATCCAGGTAAGGGTGACCCTTCAGCCGCTCGCGACAGCCGTGCAACGCGCCTACACCGCAGATCTCGACGCTTCCGACTTCTACCGGATGCTGCGGCTGCGCGTCGATGTCTTCGTCGTCGAGCAGGAGTGCCCGTACCCCGAGCTCGACGGTCGCGACCTGGAAGACGCCACCCGCCACTTCTGGGTCGACTCCGCCGACGACTACGTGCTCGGCTACCTCCGGCTGCTGGAAGACCCCGACGGCACCTACCGCATCGGCCGCGTCTGCACCGCCAAGAGCGCCCGCGGCCTGGGCATCGCCCGCAAGCTGATGCGCGCCGCCGTCGCCGAGGTCCAGAACTCGCCCGCCGTGCTGTCCGCCCAGACCTACGCCAAGGACTTCTACGCCTCCTTCGGGTTCGTCGAAACCGGGGACGAATACCTCGAAGACGGCATTCCGCACATCGACATGCGGCGCGAACCCCGCCGCGCAGGCGTCACCGCCGGACGCTGAATGTGAGTTGCGGCGCCGGACGGTTGGGCGCTTGATCGACGTCTGGGACGATGTCGATGAATCCGTTTGCAAGGGGTGTTGGCAGGAAGCCGGTGCGAGTCCGGCACGGTCGGCGCCACTGTGACCGAGGAGCGGACCTCCCGCGCGAGCCACCGGGGTGACCTGGGAAGGCCGGAGGGACGTGACGATCCGGGAGTCAGGACACTGCGGCCCCTTGTTCCCGACAGCGGGGCGTCCGCACCCCGAGGAAGGAACCACACCGGCATGTCCGCTGCCCCTCGCTTCCCCTTCTCCGCCGTGGTCGGCCACGACGATCTGCGGCTCGCGCTGCTGCTCAACGCGGTGCACCCGCGCATCGGCGGTGTCCTGGTGCGCGGCGAGAAGGGCACGGCCAAGTCGACCGTGGTGCGCGCCCTCGCCTCGCTGCTGCCGCAGCTCGACGTCGCCGACGGCTGCCGCTTCGGCTGCGACCCCGCCGACTCCGACCCGCAGTGCCCCGACGCCCCGCACGGTGACACCGCCACCCGCAAGCCCGCGCAGCTCGTCGAACTGCCCGTCGGCGCCACCGAAGACCGGCTCATCGGCTCGCTCGACCTCGAACGCGCCCTCACCGAAGGCGTCCGCGCCTTCCAGCCCGGGCTGCTCGCCGGAGCCCACCGCGGCGTGCTCTACGTCGACGAGGTCAACCTGCTGCACGACCACCTCGTGGACCTGCTGCTCGACGCCGCCGCGATGGGCCGGGCCCACGTCGAGCGCGACGGCGTCTCCGTCTCGCACGCCGCGTCGTTCCTGCTGGTCGGCACCATGAACCCGGAAGAGGGCGAGCTGCGGCCGCAGCTGCTGGACCGCTTCGGGCTCACCGTGCAGGTCGCCGCCAGCCGCGAGGTCGTCACCCGCACCGAGGTCGTCCGCCGCCGGCTCGCCTTCGAAGCCGACCCCGCCGGATTCGCCGCCCAGTGGGCCGACGCCGACGCCGAACTCGCCGAGCACATCAGCGCCGCTCGCGCCCGCGTCGAGAAGGTCGTGCTGCCCGACGCCGAACTGCGCCGGATCTCCGCGCTGTGCGCGGCCTTCGACGTCGACGGCATGCGCGCCGACCTGGTGCTCGCGCGCACCGCCGTCGCCCACGCCGCCTGGCGAGGAGCCGAGGCCGTCGCCGAGCAGGACGTCGAAGCCGCCGCCCGGCTCGCGCTCCCGCACCGCCGGCGCCGCGACCCCTTCGACGAACCCGGCATGGCCGAGGACCAGCTGCAGCAGGCTCTGTCCGACGCCGCCGAACAGGCCGAGGACCAGCCGCCGGAAGACCCCGACGACGACCCCGACGGCGGCCCGGACGGCGGTCCCGGCGGGGGCGGCGAACCCCAGGACCAGCCCACCGGCCCCGACGGAAACGGGGGCGGTGAGCAGCAGGAACAACCCGGCGGCGGGGACGGCGACCGCGCTCCCGCCGGCGCCGGACCGTCCTTCCGCGCCCGGCTGCTCGAAGTCCCCGGACTCGGCGAAGGCGCACCCGGCCGCCGGTCCCGCGCGCGCTCGCGCACCGGCCGCACCACCCGCGCCACCACGGTCGACGGCCACGGGCTGCACGTCACCGCCACGCTCGCCGCCGCCGCACCCCACCAGGCCGCGCGCGGGCGCACCGGACCAGGGCTGATCCTGCGCTCCGACGACGTGCGCCGATCCCTGCGCGAAGGCCGCGAAGGCAACCTCGTGCTCTTCGCCGTCGACGCCTCCGGATCGATGGCCGCCCGCGACCGGATGACCGCCGTCAGCGGCGCCGTCCTGTCCCTGCTGCGCGACGCCTACCAGCGGCGCGACAAGGTCGGCGTGATCACCTTCCGCGGGGACCAAGCCGAAGTCGTCCTGCCGCCCACCTCCTCGGTCGACATCGCCGCGGCCCGGCTCCGCCGCCTGCGCACCGGCGGGCGCACCCCGCTGGCCGACGGCCTGCTGCGCACCCAGCACGTCATCCAGACCGAGAGCACCCGCGACCCGCAGCGCAGGGCCCTCGTCGTGCTGCTCACCGACGGCAAGGCCACCGTCGGCGTCCAAGGCGCCGGAACCAAGCAGGCCGTCGACGACGCGCTGCGCGCCGCCCGCGTCCTCGCGGGCACCGGAACCGCCTCCGTCGTCGTCGATTGCGAGAACGGACCCGTCAAGCTCGGACTCGCGAACCAGCTGGCCACAGCCCTGGGCGGGCCCAGCCTGAAGCTCGAAGAGCTCTCCGCCGAACACGTCGCCGGAGTGGTGCGCGCCGTCAGCGGTGACAGCGGTTTGGCAGCTTAGTCTCGTTTTGATTACGAGATGCAACCCTGTCAGTACCGACCTAACGGTCGGATTGGTACGGTGACCACCAGTCCACCTGACCCCCAGGGGTGGACCTTCAAAGTGCCCCGCGCTCCCAGCGACCCCCAGGCCGGTTGAGCGCGGGGCTCTTTTTTCTCGTGGGATTACTCCGGTGGTTGCTTTGCTTGGCGGTGCCAGTAGCGGAACCTGAGCGGCGCTGTGGACTCCGCGCGCCACTCCTTGTGTATGTCCACTACACGGCGTCGCGGCGTGCTCGCCACAGCACCGCTCAGAACCCGCGGCGGTGCCAATGCCTTTGGTGGTGAACGAGAAACCGGCTTTGCCGGTTGCCTGACGTCAGGCTGGTTGTGGGGTTTTCTTGTGGTAGCGGTTCCTGGTGTAGGTGGCTGTTGCTACCAGGGGGATCGCCACCGCTCCTGCTGTGGCGAAGAGGATTGTGTAGTTGCCGTGGTCCGCCAGGGGGCCTGCTGCTGCTGAGGCTGCTGCGCTGCCGAGGAAGAGGGCGCAGGCGAAGAGGGCCACCGCTGTTCCTCGTGCTTCCGGGGCCACCGAGGTGGCCCACGACTGGAGGGAGGAGTGCATGAACGACCAGCCTCCGCCCAGCAGGAGCGCTGTGATGATCACCGTGGCGAGGTTGGTGTCCAGGGTGACTAGCGCGTAGCCGACGATCATCTGGGCGCCGCCGATGGCGATCAGGCGGGACACCGGGAGCTGGGAGTTGATCGCCTTGACGACCCGGGAGAAGACCAGGACCCCGACTCCGTAGGCGCCCGTGGCCAGACCCGCGACCGCGACGTCCAGGCCCTCGTTGACCAGGGCTGATGCCAGGAAGGTCATGGTGCCGAGCAGGACCGCGCCCTCCACGAAGACCAGGCCGAAGACCAGCAGGGCCCAGCGGTTGCGGAGGACCCCGCCGATGTGCGAGCCGACGCCTCCGGTCACCGCTGCTCGGGGTGGTTCCGGGAGGCCGCGCAGGAGCAGGGCGCAGATCGCCGCGCAGAGCGCCGGGAGCGCGAACACTGCGCGCCAGTCCAGCCAGTGCGCCAGGACGCCGCCCACCGCCGTGGCCATCGCCGTGCCAACCGCCTGGGCCGCCATCAGGTCCGACAGCGCGCTCTGCCGCTTCTGCTGCGACACCGTGTCGCCGACGTAGGTCAAGGTCGTCGGCACCACCGCGCCCATGAACGCGCCCGCCAGCACCCGGGCCGCGATCAGCACCGGCAGCGAGGGGGCGAACGTGGAGATCAGGCCCGTCGCGGCCGCCGCCAGCAGGGTGGCGCGCATGATCGGGATCCGGCCGAAGCGGTCCGAGAGGATGCCCCACAGCGGCTGCGAGAGGCCGTAGGCCAGGAAGTAGCCGCTGGCGACCGTGACCGCCGAAGCGATCGGGACGTGCATGCTCAGCGCGATCAGCACCAGCATCGGGGTCACGGCGAACCGGTCGAAACTGCTGATGAACGAGGCTGCGGACAGCACCAGAGGCGGTCTGGTGGGCATGCGGCGGCTCCTAGTTCTGGGACGCTCGTCCATCTTCACGCTTCGAACGGCGGTCGCCGCGGTGAAGTTGCCCACCTCATGCGGGGCCGTGCGCTGGGGATGCTCTTGGTTAGGGTCAGTGCATGCCTCAGGGACAGCCTTCGACCGTGCCAGCCGATGGACTCACGACTCGCCAGCGCCGCAACCGACCCTTGGTCGTGGTGCACACCGGTGAGATGAAGGGCAAGTCCACCGCCGCGTTCGGGCTCGCGCTGCGCGGCTGGAACCAGGGCTGGTCCATCGGGGTCTTCCAGTTCGTCAAGTCCGCCAAGTGGAAGGTCGGCGAGGAGTCGGCGTTCCGCGCCCTCGGCCGGGTCCACGACGAGACCGGCGAAGGCGGTCCCGTCGAGTGGCACAAGATGGGCGAGGGCTGGTCCTGGACCCGAAAGAAGGGCACCGAGGAGGACCACGCCGCCGCCGCGCTCGAAGGCTGGCAGGAGATCGCCCGCCGCCTCGACGAGCAGCGCCACGGCCTCTACGTGCTCGACGAGTTCACCTACCCGCTGCACTGGGGCTGGGTCGACGTCGACGAGGTCGTCGCCAAGCTCCGCGAGCGCGAAGGCCACCAGCACGTCGTCATCACCGGCCGCTACGCGCCGCAGGCGCTGATCGACGCCGCCGACCTCGTGATGGAGACCGGCAAGGTCAAGCACCCGATGGACGCCGGGCAGAAGGGCCAGAAGGGCATCGAGTGGTAAACCCGACCCAGTCACCCGCTCGGGTGGTCTTCGCGGCTCCGGGTTCGGGGCAGGGCAAGACCACCGCGGTGACCGGTCTGCTCGGTGCGCTGCGCAGACGCGGTGACCGCGTCGCGCCCTTCAAGGTGGGACCCGACTACATCGACCCCGGCTACCACCGGCTCGCCGCCGGGCGGACCGCGCGCAACCTCGACCCCGTGCTGGTGGGTGCCGACCGCATCGCTCCGCTGCTGCACCACGGGTCGGCCGGTGCCGACATCGCCGTGGTGGAAGGCGTGATGGGGCTGTTCGACGGCCGCATCGGCGCCGACGAGGAGATCGCCTTCGGCTCCACCGCGCACGTCGCGCAGCTCATCGACGCGCCCGTCGTGCTCGTGGTCGACGCCAAGGGGCAGAGCCACAGCCTCGCCGCGCTGCTGCACGGCTTCCGCGGCTACCGGCCGCAGGTGCGGGTCGCCGGGGTGCTGCTCAACCGCGTCGGCTCGGCCCGCCACGAAGAGGTGCTGCGCTCGGCCGCCGACAACGCGGGCTTACCCGTGGTCGGCGCGATCCCGCGCACCGACGACCTCGAAGTGCCCTCGCGGCACCTCGGCCTGGTCACCGCCGTCGAGCACGGCGCCGAAGCGCTGCGCGCCGTCGAAGCGATGACCGACGTCGTCGAGCGGTCGGTCGACCTCGACGCCGTCACCGCCCTCGCCCGCACCGCCGGTGACCTGCCCGGACCCGCCTGGGACCCGGCCGCCGAAGTCCGGCCGCAGGGTCGGCCGGTCGTCGCCGTGGCGGGCGGGCACGCGTTCAGCTTCGGCTACGCCGAGCACGTCGAACTCCTCGAGGCCGCCGGAGCCGAAGTCGCCCTCGTCGACCCGCTGCGCGACGAACGACTGCCCGAGCGGACCGCCGGACTGGTGCTGCCGGGCGGGTTTCCGGAGCAGCACGCCTCCGCCTTGTCGGCGAACACCGCGCTGCGCAACGAGATCCGCGCGTTCGCCACCTCCGGTGCCCCGGTGCACGCCGAGTGCGGCGGACTGCTCTACCTCGGGGAAGAGCTCGACGGCGAACCGATGTGCGCCGCGCTGCCGGCCCGCGCGGCCATGTCTCAGCGGCTGACGCTGGGCTACCGGGACGCCGTCGCCGCCACCGAATCCCCGCTGTTCGCCGAAGGAACCCGCATCAGCGGCCACGAATTCCACCGCACCGCAACCGAACCTGGCCACGGCCGGGCGCCGGCCTGGTTCTGGCGCGGGCCCTCCGGGGCGCACCGCGAGGGGTTCGTCCACGGCGGAGTGCACGCCTCCTACCTGCACACGCACCCGGCCGGGAACCCCGGCTCGGTGGCCCGATTCGTCATGAGGTGCCTGCGATGAGACTCGTCGGAGTCGGGGTCGGACCCGGCGATCCGGAAATGCTGACCCTGGCCGCGCTGCGCGAGATCCGCAACGCCGACACGGTGTACGTGCCGGTCCTGGCGTCCGACGAGCAGGGGCGCGCGGAGGCCATCGTGCGCGCGCACCTGGGCGCGGACGAACGGGTGCGGCGGCTGGTGTTCGCGCTCGCCGACCCGGTCGACGGGCCGCAGGAACGCCGCCGCAGGCACTGGGACGACGCGGCCGAGACCGTCGCGGAGCGGTTGCGTGATCAGGGCGGCACGGTGGTCTTCGCCACCTTGGGCGACCCCGCCGTGTACTCGACCTTCAGCTATCTGGCAGCGGCCGTCGCCGAGCTGTTGCCCGAGGTCGAGATCGCGACGGTGCCCGGGATCACCGCGATGCAGGCGACCGCGTCGCAGGCGGGCATCGCGCTCACCGAGGGCTCGGAGCCACTCACGGTGATGCCGGTGCTGCGCGATGTCACCGCGCTGCGGGAGGCGTTGCGCACGCGAGGTACGGTCGTTGCTTACAAAGGCGGGCGACGCCTGGGTGAGCTGCGCGACGCGATCGGCGAGAGCGGAGCTCTCGACCGCTCGGTCTACGCCGAGCACCTGGGCACGCCGGATGCGCGGGTGCTACCGCTTGCCGAAGTGTCCGATGTGGACGATGCGCCTTACTTGTCGACAGTGGTAGTGCTGCCACCCCGAGGCGGAAGAGGAGAGCAATGGTGACTGGCCGGATCTCGTTCATCGGCGCCGGACCCGGCGCGGCCGACCTGATCACGGTCCGCGGCGCCAAGCGAATCGCCGAAGCCGACATCGTGGTCTGGGCCGCGAGCCTGGTCACGCCGGAGTGCGTGCAGGAGCACGCCCGGTCTGACACCGAGCTCGTCGACTCCTCCCGGCTGACCCACGAGCAGGCGGTGGAGATCTACCGGCGCGCCGAGCGCGACAAGCTCAACGTCGCCCGCGTGCACTCCGGTGACCCCTCGCTGTGGGGCGCGGTGCAGGAGCAGTACGACGCTGCCGTGCGGATGAACGTCGAGGTCGAGATCGTGCCCGGCGTGCCCGCCTTCTCCGCCGCCGCGGCGGCGATCGGCCGCGAGCTGACCGTCCCGGAGGTCGCGCAGTCGCTGGTGCTGACCCGCCTGGAGGGTGGCAAGACGCCGATGCCCGACGGCGAGAAGGTGCGCGAGTTCGCCAAGCACGGCACCACGATGGCGCTGTTCCTGTCCGCCGCGCGCACCGGCCAGCTGGTCGAGGAGCTGCGCGCCGGCGGCTACCCGGACGACACGCCGGTGCTGGTGGCCTACAAGGTGACCTGGCCCGATGAGCTGCTGGTGCGCAGCACGCTCGGCGAGCTCGAAGCCGACTGCAAGAAGCACAAGCTGTGGCGGCACACGCTGTTCATCATCGGCAAGGGCCTCACTGCGGGCGGCACGCGCTCGCACCTGTACCACGCGGGGCACTTCCACACCTACCGCAAGGCCGACAAGGAGGCCCGCCGCGCGCTGCGCGCCGAGCGCGCCACCCGTCGCACCGAGACGCCGCGCGAGCAGCCCGAGGAGAGCGACCCGAACAAGCTCCGGGAGTCCGACGCGGCCTGGTGGGCCGTCCGCGACTGGCAGGAAACCGCGCGCGGTGCGGCCCGTTTCGGCGCGAACCGGACGATCCCGATCCACCAGGTCGACGAGTCGCAGTCGCAGCTGTTCGTCGCCGAGGAGGCCGCCGAGCCGGAAGCCGTTGCGCCGCAGCAGGAGTCGACCGCGACGGCCACCCGCACGACCGGCGCGACGCGCAAGTCGACCGGTGCTGCGAAGTCCTCGGCCGCGAAGTCCGGCACGGCCAAGTCGGGCGCCACCAAGCGCAAGGCCCCGGCCAAGCCGGCGTCGGCGAAGTCCAAGCAGCCAGCCAAGCGCAAGCCCGCGGCGAAGCCGGATGAGCAGTCAGAGTGATCCGCAGCCGCCGCTGCGCGAGCCGGACCTGCCGCGCACCGCGAAGGTCCGTCCCAAGGCGCTGCGCACCGGTTTCACCACCGGCGCCTGTTCCGCGGCGGCAGCCAGGGCGGCGGCCGAACTGCTGGTCACCGGCCGGCTCCCGGCGACCGTGGACATCGGCTTCCCGGACGGCAAGCGGCGGCGGTTCCCGGTCGACTCCGGCAGCGCCGAACCGCCGACCGCGGTCGTGGTCAAGGACGCCGGCGACGACCCGGACGTCACGCACGGCGCGCGGCTGACCGTCAGCCTCGCGCCGCGCGAGGACGGCGAGGTCGTGCTGCACGGCGGCGAGGGCGTCGGCACCGTCACCAAACCGGGCCTCGGCCTGGAGGTGGGCGGTCCGGCGATCAATCCCGTGCCGCGGCAGATGATCATCGATTCGGTGCGCGAGGTGCTCGGCGAGCGCGGCGCGGACGTCACGATCACCGTGCCCGGCGGCGAGAAGATGGCCTACAAGACCACCAACCGGCGGCTGGGCATCTTCGGCGGCATCTCGATCCTCGGCACCACCGGCATCGTCCGGCCGTTCTCCACCGCCTCGTGGCGCTCCAGCGTCGAGCAGGCGGTGTCGGTGCTGGCCGCGCAGCAGGGCCAGGTGGCGGTGCTGTCCACCGGCGGGCGCACCGAGCGGGTCGCGATGCGGCTGCTGCCCGACGAACCCGAGGTGGCGTTCATCGAGGTCGGCGACTTCACCGGCGCCGCTGTGCGCCAGGCCGTGGAGCACGGGCTGGACGAGATCGTGTTCGTCGGCATGATCGGCAAGCTCACCAAGCTCGCCTCCGGCGTGGTCATGACCCACTACACGCGGTCCAAGGTGGACACCGGGCTGCTGGGGCGGCTGACCGCCGAGTTCGGCGGCAGCGAGCAGGACGTCGCCGAGGTCAGCGAGGCCGCCACCGCCCGCCGCGCGTACGAGGTGTGGCAGCGCGGTGACTACTTCTCGGCGTGTGCGCACCGGTTGTGCGAGCTGGTGGCAGCAGTATTGGAGCGGTTCAGCGAGGAGTGCGGTCGCAGGCTGCGTGCTCGGGTCGCGATGGTCGACTTCGAAGGAGAGCACGTGGTCGCGGCCACCGAGGCGAGGTGGGTGACGTGGCAGTCACGGTGATCGGGGTCGACGGGGCGGCTCTGCCGCCGGGTGGTGCCGAGGCCATGCAGCAGGCGCGGTTGGTCGTGGGAGGCAAGCGCCACCTCGACGCGCACGCGCCCGACCACGCGAAGCGGCTCGAACTCGGACCGCTGGAACCGGCGCTCAACGCGCTGTCCTCCCTGTCCGGCGACGAGACGGGCGTGGTGCTGGCCTCCGGTGATCCGGGGTTCTTCGGCGCCGTGCGCGCGCTGCGGGAACGCGGCGTCCGCTGCACGGTGCTGCCCGCGACCTCCAGCGTGCAGCGGCTGATGGCGCGCGCCGGGCGGTCCTGGGATGACGTGGTGGTGGTCAGCGCCCACGGTCGCGACCTGGGCGCGGCGATCAACGTGTGCCGGGCGCGCCCGGCGGTGGCGGTGCTGACCGCGCCGAAGTCCGGTCCGGCGCAGATCGCGTCGGGTCTGGCCGGGTGGCGGCGGACCATGATCGTCGCCGAGGACCTGGGCGGGCCGAACGAGTCGGTGGTGACCATCGACCCGGCGGACGCGGCCAAGCGCACCTGGTTCGAGCCCAACGTCGTGCTGTGCCTGGCCGACGCCGACGAGGTGCCGCCGCGCGGCTGGATGGCCGGCGGCGAGCCGATCCCGCCGGCGACCGGCTGGGCGCTGTCGGAGGACGAGTTCTCGCACCGCGACGGCATGATCACCAAGGCCGAGGTGCGCGCCGTGGCGCTGGCGCGGCTCGCCCCGCGCCCGGGCACGCTGGTCTGGGACGTCGGCGCGGGTTCCGGTTCGGTGGCGGTGGAGTGCGCCCGGATGGGCGCGGCGACCATCGCGATCGAGTCCGACGAGGCCCAGGTGGTCCGGATGGTCACCAACGCCGCAGGTCACGGTGTTGACGTGCGCATCGAGGAGGGCAAGGCCCCGCAGGCGCTGCGCGAGCTGCCCAAGCCGGACTCGATCTTCGTGGGCGGCGGTGGCAACGAGGTCGTCACCTCCTGCGCCCACGCCGGAGCGAGCCGGATCGTGGTCGCTCTCGCGGCCCTCGACCGGGTCGGCCCGACCCGGGAGACGTTGCGCTCGGCGGGTTATGAGGTCGAGGGCGTCCAGCTCGCGGCCTCGCGGCTGGCGGAACTCCCGGACGGCTCCTCCCGCTTGGAGGCCGCCAACCCGGTGGTCCTCATCTCAGGTCGCAAGAAGGCCTGAGCGCGGACCGGGGCGGGTTCTGCCCGACCTGACCAGGCAGGACGGGAGCGATCACCGCCGGTTCGGTCCGGACTGCCCGGTTCGGGAGTGTCGTAGGGTGTTTTCACCCGATCCGGGCACATGAACGAACGAGGTAGGGGAGTAGCAGTGATCGGTCTGTTCGCGGTGACCGCGGCGGGACGGCGGGCAGCCGCCGAACTCGCCGGACGGCTGGGGCCGGAAGCCCTGGTCGCCGATGGTCCGATCGGACCGGCCGTCCGACGCCTCTGGGACCACCTCGACGCCGCCGTGTTCTTCCTGGCCAGCGGCGCCACGATCCGCCTGGTCGCGCCGCTGCTGCAGGACAAGCACACCGACCCGGGCATCGTCAGCGTCGACGAGGCGCAGCGCTTCGCCATCGCGCTCACCGGCGGGCACGGCGGCGGCGCTAACGCCCTGGCCGAGCAGGTCGCCGACGTCCTCGGCTGCACCCCGGTGATCACCACCGCCACCGACTCCACCGGCACCACCGCGCTGGACGAGCTCGTCGACCAGCTCGACGCCACCGTCGACGGCGACCTGCCCTCCTGCGGTGTGGCGATCCTCGACGGCGCACCGGTCCGGCTGGTCAACCCGCTCGGCTTCCCGCTCCCGGCGCTGCCGCCCAACGTCGGCACCGAGGTCGAGAACCCGGAGTGGACGGTGGTGATCGACGACCGCCGCCCGACCGAGGACGAGGAGCGCACGCTGCGCCTCATCCCGCGCACGCTGGTCGTCGGCGTCGGTTCCGCGCGCGGTGTCTCGCGCACCGCGGTCACCGAGACCATCGCCCGGCTCGACAGCGAGCACGGCCTGGACCCGCGCGCGATCCGCGCGTTCGCCAGCGTCGACCTCAAGGCCGACGAGGCCGGCATCCTCGACGCCGTGCAGGACCTGGGCTTCTGGCACTCCCGCGACGGCGGCGACGAGCTGTCGCTGCTGACCTACCCGGCCGAGGTGCTGTCCGGCGTGGAGGTGCCCAACCCGAGCGAGGTGGTGCGCAGCGAGGTCGGCACGCCCAGCGTCGCCGAGGCCTCTGCGCTGCACGCCGCCGCCGAACTCGCCTACGGCGCACCGGTCGGGCTGGTGGCCGACAAGATCAAGGGCGACAACGTCACCGTCGCCGCCGCTCGGATCAGCCCGCGCGGCAGGCTCGCCATCGTCGGCATCGGCCCCGGTGCGCCGGACCTGCGCACGCCGCGCGCCGACGCCGAGCTGCGCCGCGCCTCGGTGGTCGTCGGCCTGGACCAGTACCTCGACCAGGTCCGGCACCTGCTGCGGCCGGGCACCGAGGAGCGCGCCACCGGCCTGGGCGCCGAGGAGGCCCGCGCGGCCGAGGCGGTCGACCTGGCCAAGCAGGGCCGCGCCGTCGCGCTGATCGGCTCGGGCGACGCGGGCGTGTACGCGATGGCCAGCCCGGCGCTGGAGAAGGCCGACGTGGACATCGAGGTCGTCGGCGTCCCGGGCGTGACGGCCGCGCTGTCGGCGTCGGCGCTGCTGGGCGCCCCGCTCGGCCACGACCACGCCCTGATCAGCCTGTCCGACCTGCACACGCCGTGGGAGATGATCGAGCGCCGGGTCCGCGCCGCGGCCGAGGGCGACCTGGTGGTGTGCTTCTACAACCCGCGTTCGGTGCAGCGGCACTGGCAGCTGGGCCGCGCCCTGGAGATCCTCGCCGAGCACCGGCCCGCCACGACCCCGGTGGGCGCGGTCCGCCAGGCCAGCCGCGCGGACCAGAAGGTCTGGTGCGCCCCGATCGGCGATTTCGACCCGGCCGAGGTGGACATGTTCACCACGGTCGTCGTCGGCTCCTCGCAGTCCGCTGTGGTCGGTCGCCGGATGGTCACGCCGCGCGGCTACCGCTGGATGGCGGGCGATGTCCGTTGACCCGCTGACGATCACCGACGCCTGCACCGCCTGTGGCGCGTGCCTGCTCACCTGCCCGGAACACGCCCTCCGCCCGGCCCCGGGCCGCCCCTACGTGCTCGCCGAAGCCTGCACGTCCTGCGGCGAATGCGTCGAGATCTGCCCCAGGGACGCCATCGACCTCCACGACTAGCATTTTCGTTTTGTTCGTTTCGCTGCTTATGTGGTGGTCATGGAGGGGACGGAGCAACGCACGGTACTGCCGCCGGCCAGGGCCGACGAGCTGTTGGGGCTGTTGCGCGCGCTGGACGAGCAGCGCTCGGCTCCGGCGCTGATCACCCGGGACGGCACCAGGATCGATCTGCCTGACGAGCTCTACGACGTGCTGCACGACGTGGTGTTCGCCCTGTCACGCGGTATGGCCATCACGGTCGCCCCGCGCCACACCGTTTCTGACCACCGGCGAGGCGGCCGAGATGCTGGGAATCTCCCGCCCGACGCTGGTCAGGCTGCTCGAAGCGGGTGAGATCCCGTACGAACAACCCGGTCGGCACCGCAGGATCAGGCTGGACGACCTGCTGGCCTACCAAGAGCGTGCCCGTCGAGCCCGTGCCGCCGGTCTCGACGAGATGGTCCGGGTGTCCGAAGCCGGTGGCGTCTACGACGTGCCGCCCGATGCCAAGGCCGAGCGTCGATCGGTCCCGGAAGAGGAAGCCTGACCGCCACCGATGATCCGTGCCCTCCTCGACACGTGCGTGCTGTTCAAGCCGCTCGTGTGCGACGCGCTCCTCAGCATCGCCGAGGACGCCGCGTTCCGTCCGCTGTGGTCCAGGGACATCCTGGACGAGTTGCGCGGTTCGCTGATCCGCGCCGGTGTGGTTCCCGAGTCGGTGGAGCACCGGATCGCGCAGATGCAGACCCACTTCCCGGGGGCGGACGTCGACGGTTACGAGGATCTGATCCGGGCGCCGATGATCGAGGCGCTGTCGATCCTGCCGGAGTACCTGCGCAACGAGGCCACCGAATCCGGCGAGGTGATCGACTACCGGGACTGGCAGGTCCCGCTCGGCCGCCGGTTCCGGGCGTTGAAGCTGTGGTCGGTGCTGCGCTGGTACGGCGCCGAGGGGCTGCGCGCGCACATCCGCGACACCGTCGCGCTGGCCCAGGAGTTCGCCGGGTGGGTGCGCGAGGACCCGGATTTCGAACTGCTGGAACCGCACCCGTTCGCGCTGGTCTGCTTCCGGCCGCGCTACCCGGACCTGCCCGCGGCCGAGGCCGACGAGCGCACCCACCGGATGATGAACGCGCTCAACGATTCCGGCGACCTCTACCTCACCCACACCAAGATCGACGGTCGGACCTTGCTGCGGCTGGCCATCGGTTCCCCGGCGACCGAGCGACGCCACGTCGAGGCGGCCTGGGAGGCGATCCGCCGGGCCGCCTAGACCGGGGCCGGGGTGCGGGTTTCGGTCCGGGTGCCCAGCACGCACGCCGTGGTCGCCAGGGCGATGCCGACGACCACTGCGGCCGAAGGGGTTTCGCCGAGCAGCGGCCAGGCGATCACGGCCGTGAACGGCGGTACCGCGCTGAACAGGGCGCTCGCCCGCGCCGCCCCGCCGACCGCGACCGCCCGCAGGTAGCAGCTCACGCCCAGCACCGAACCGGTGATCACCAGCCACAGCACGGTGATCCCGGCCTGCGCCCAGTGCGTGACGTGGCCGTGCTCGAACGCCGCGATCACCCCGATGACCAGCGCAGCAGCGACGGTCTGCACGGCACCGCCGGAGCGGATGTCGATGCCGCCGCAGTACCGCTGCTGGTAGAGGCCACCGGCCGAGAAGCCCAGCAGGCCCAGCAGCGTCAGCAGGATCGCCGGGTTCCACTCGCCCTCGGAAGCGACCTGCCCGCCCAGGGTGACCAGCACCGCCAGCACGCCCAGCACGAGGCCCAGCACCCGCCACCGGCTCAGCCGCTCCCGCAGCAGCAGCGCCGCCAGCGCGGCCGTGAGCACCGGGTTCATCGAGATCACCAGCGCCGTCACCGACGCGGGCACGCCGGCGGCCATCCCGCCGTAGCAGCCGCCGAACTGCATCGCGTGCGTCAGCAGCCCGGCCACCGCGCTGTGCCCGGCCGCGGCGCCGCTCGGCCAGGTGGCGCGTCCGACCAGCGCGATCACCGCCAGCACTCCCGCGGCGAGGGTGAGGCGCACGGTGGTCAGCAGGAACGGGGACGCGGCGGCCACTCCCAGCGCTCCGGTCGGGTAGCCGCTGGCCCAGAAGAAGACGACGGGAGCGGCGAGCGAGAGCGGGATCGACCGCGCGGAGGGCATGCTCGAAGACTTCACCGCGCGCCCCGGTGGCGTCCAACAACGATAAGCGATCGCGATCGATCGCGGCTGCTGATCGGTCTACGCTGAGCGCATGAGTGCAGTGCTCGACGTCGTCGCGCTGCGCAGCCTGGTGGCCGTCGCCGACTGCGGCGGCTTCCACCGGGCCGCGGCGGCGCTCTACCTGACCCAGTCGGCGATCAGCCAGCACCTGCGCAAGCTGGAGCGGGCGCTGGACCGCAAGCTCGTGGTCCGCGAGGGCAGGCAGGCCCGGTTCACCGCCGACGGCGAACTGGTGCTCGCTGAGGCCCGCCGCATCCTCGACGTGCACGACGACGCCGTGCGCAGGCTCGGCGCCGAAGGGCGCGGCACGCTGGTGTTCGGCTCCACCGAGCACGCCGCCGACCGGTTCCTGCCCGAACTGGCCTCCGGGATGCGCACGGCGTTCCCGGAACGCGAGATCCGCTTCCGCCTGGACCGCACGGCCCGGCTGGCCGACTCGGTCGACCGCGGCGGCATCGACATCGCGCTGCTCATCGACGACACCGTCTGCCGACGCAGCATCGACGCAGGTCAGCTGCGGCTGGAGTGGTTCGCCGCGCCGGACTGGCAGCCGCCTGCCGAGGACGTGCCGCTGCCGATGGTCGTGTTCGACCAGCCCTGCACGCTGCGCAGGCACGCGATGGAGGCGATGAACGCGCTGGGCCGGAGCCCGGACCTGGTCTGCGAGGCCGCCGACCTCTCCGGCGTGCTCGCCGCGACCCGCGCCGGTCTGGGCGTGACGCTGCTGCCGTCGACGAAGACGCGGCCGACGGGCCTGGTCGAACGCCGCGACCTGCCACGCCTGGAGCCCGCCCAGCTCCGGGTGCGCACCAGACCCGGCCTGCCGATGGAGGTCGCCGAGGCCGCCGCCCACGTCGTCCGCGACGTCCTCGCCGAGGTGGGGTGAGGCTTCGACCGGAACCTCACCGGCCCACGGGGTCAGGCGGGCAGGTGGACTCGGCGGTGGAGGCGGTCTCCGATGTCGTTGGAGGCGTTGTCGAGGAGCTTGTGGGCGAGTTCGAACAGGGCGCGGGCGATGGCGATCTCGTCGCCGATCTGCGGTACCTCCGGGTCGTCGGGGTGCCTGCGGGCCGTGCCGTGACCGTGCAGCGCCTGCCCGGCCGGTGTGGTGAAGCCGACGTCGGCGGTCGTCTTCGCTCCCGCCTCCACGACCTGCAGGTTCAGCGTGATCGAGTGCGTCTCGTTCATGGTGGCCTCCTTGACGCAGCATCGAGCCGGAGCAATGGGCTCGTCCACCGGGGTACCCCCGATCGGTCCGGTTGAAAGCGCCTTCGGCCGATCGAAGCCACGCGCAGATCACGCAACGTGATCGATTTCACCGAGTTTGACCTCGGACCGTAGATCAGGCAAGGATGACTGTCGCCGACAGTGCAGGAACCCGGTGCGAATCCGGGACGGTCCCGCCACTGTGACCGGGGAGTGGTCCCCACCCATCGCCACGGCTGCCACCAGCTGGAAGGCGGGGAACCACGCCGATCCGGGAGTCAGGACACTGCGTGCCGGCCCCGTGCCGCGAACCCGCGGCGCGCGGCCACCGAACCCCGGGCGGGAGAACCCAGGAGGTCGGAGAACCCATGAGCGGGGATGCCGAAGTGAGCCGGCCCACGGCCGGATGGGGCGCACGCGAGCGCCGGAAGTCAGCGGTCCTGCTGGCCGCCATAGGAGCACTGCACCTCGCGGGATGGGGTGCCTACCTGCTGCACGAGCAGGCGTTCAGCGCCGCCGGAGGCCTCGCCGCCGCCGGCACCACCGCCTACCTGCTCGGCCTGCGGCACGGATTCGACGCCGACCACGTCGCCGTCATCGACGACGCCACCCGGCTGCTGATGCAGCGCGGCAGGCGTCCGGTGTCCACCGGCATGTGGTTCGCCCTCGGCCACGCCAGCGTCGTGATGCTGCTGGCCTGCGCGATCGCCTTCATCGCCGGACCCGCCGCCCAGCAGTGGGCCGAGCAGACCGGCGTGCGCGTGGCCACCGCCGTCGACCTGATCGTCGTCGCCGTGCTGACCACCCTCGCCGTGCTCAACGCGCTCGTGCTGCGCGACGCCTGGCGGCTGCTGCGCCGGGCCCGCAGCGGCGCCATCGACGAAGCCGAGGTCGAACTCGTCCTCGGCCGCCGCGGACTGCTCGCGCGCCTGCTGCGCGGCCGGATGCAAGGCGTTGCCCGCTCCTGGCACCTGTTCGGCATCGGCCTGCTGTTCGGCCTCGGGATGCAGACCGCCACCGAGATCACGGTGCTGGCGATGGTCACCCCGGGGGCGAACCTTTCGGCGATCGCGGTGCTGAGCCTGCCGCTGCTGTTCGCCGCCGGGATGTGCACCGTGGACAGCGTCGACGGGATGCTCATGTCCCGCGCCTACACCTGGTCGCTGGCGCGCCCGCTGCGGCGGCTGTGGGTCAACGTCACCACCACCGCGCTGACCGTCGGGCTCGCCGCGCTCGTCGCCTTCGTCGTCCTCTGTGGACTCCTCGCCGAGTCGGGACTGGAGTTCCTCGGCGGGATCGCGGCCATCGCGGACCAGTTCGAGCTGCTCGGCTACTTGACCTTGGCGCTGTTCCTGCTGGTGTGGGGCGGCGCGGCGATGTGGTGGCGGCTCACCGCACGGAAGAACGCGGAAATCGCGTAGGGGAACAGGAACGACCATGAGGCGCACAGTGCATCCGATCGAGACCGAGTCCTACCGGATCATGCGGTCCCGAGCCGACTTCGACCGGTTCGAGCCGTTGACCCGGGCGGTCGTCGAACGCGTCGTGCACACCACCGCCGACCCCAGCTGGACCGGCGAGGTCGTCGCGGACGAGCCCGCGCTGCGGCAGGGCCGCGACGCCCTGCTGGCCGGCGCGCCGCTGATCACCGACGTGCGCATGGTCGCCTCCGGCATCACCGCCCGCGAGGTGCGGATCGGCCTGGACTTCCCGGGAGTCGCCGAGCTCGCCGCTTCCGAAGGCCTCACCCGATCCGCCGCAGGCATGCGACTCGCGGCGGCGGAACACCCCCGCGGCGCCGTGTGGGCGGTCGGCAACGCCCCCACCGCGCTCACCGAACTGCTCCGGCTCGCCGAGAACGGCGACCTGGAACCGGCGCTGATCGTCGGTGTCCCGGTCGGCTTCGTCGGCGCCGTCGACAGCAAGGCCGCACTGCGGCGCAGCGGCCTACCGGCCGTGAGCACCTTGACCGAACGCGGTGGGGCGGCGATCGCTGCCGCCGCCATCAACGCCCTGCTCTACTGGGCAGAACCTGGAGGTAACCGGTGACCGAACCGCTGCTGGTCGTGGGCCACGGCACGGTGGACGAACGAGGTGTGTCGGAGTTCCACGCCTTCCTGGAGCGGCTGAAGGCGCGCATGGCCGCGGCCGGTGTCGACACCTCCGGCGGCTTCATCGAGCTGTCCGCCCCCGCGGTCACCGAAGCCTGGGCCGAGCTCACCGACAAGGGCCACCGCCGGATGGCCGCCGTGCCGCTGGTCCTGGTCGCCGCCGGGCACGGCAAGGGCGACATCCCGGCCGCGCTGGAGCGCGAAGTCCGCCGGCACCCCGGCACGTCGTTCGTCTTCGGCCGCCCGCTCGGCCCGCACCCGATCCTGCTGGACCTGCTCGCCGAGCGGATCGCCGCGGAGGTCCCGCGCGAGGAATGGGTCGACACCGCAGTGGTTCTCGTGGGCCGCGGCTCCACCGACCCCGACGCCAACGCCGAAGTGTGCAAGGTCTCACGCCTCTTGCAGGAGACCTGCGGCTTCGACACTGTTGAGACCGCGTTCATCTCCCTGGCATCGCCGGACGTCCCTGGCGGGCTGGACCGGGCTCGCAAGCTCGGGGCCAAGCGCGTCGTGGTGGCCCCGTACTTCCTGTTCGACGGCGTGCTGCCGCAGCGCGTCGTGACGCAGGCGCGCGAGTGGGCCCAGACCGCGCCGGAGCTCGAGCTCCACGTCGCCGGATACCTGGGGGACTGCGATGCCCTGGTCGACCTCGTCGTGGAGCGGTACCACGAGGCCCTGCACGGCGACATCCGGATGAACTGTGACACCTGCGCGTACCGGGTGCTGCTGCCGGGTTTCGAGGACAAACTGGGTGCACCGCAGACGCCGCACCACCACCCAGACGACCCGACCGGACACGGTCACGCACACGGACACGCACATGGCCACTCCATCGGATAACCACTACCTCGCCGGACTCGACCTCAGCGGTCGCCGCGTCGTCGTGGTCGGTGCCGGGCCCGTCGCTCAGCGACGGCTCCCCCGGCTGATCAAGGCAGGCGCCGCCGTCGAGGTGATCGCCCCGCAGGCGACGCCCGCGGTGGAAGCGCTGGCCGACTCGGGCGAGATCACCTGGAGCCGCCGCGAATACCGCGACGGCGACCTCGACGGCGCCTGGTACGCCGTCGCGGCGACCTCGTCGGACGAGGTCAACGCCGCCGTGGGGGCGGAGGCGGAGCGCGATCGCGTGTTCTGCGTCCGCTCCGACAACGCCACCGAGGGCAGCGCGGTCACGCCCGCCGTCGCCGAGCACGACGGGCTGCTGCTCGGCGTGCTCGCCGGCGGCAAACCGCGCCGCAGCGCCGGTGTCCGCGACGCGCTGCTGGAGGCGATGCAGTCCGGTGCGGTCGACGAGCACCCCGAGCCGCACGCACCCGGTGTCGCGCTCATCGGCGGCGGACCGGGCGCTCCGGACCTGATCACCGTGCGCGGGCGGCGGCTGCTGGCCAAGGCCGACGTGGTGCTCACCGACCACCTGGCGCCTCGGGAACTGCTGGAGGAGCTGGGCTCGCACGTCGAGGTCATCGACGTCTCGAAGATCCCCTACGGCCGCTCGGCGAGCCAGGCCGTGATCAACGAGACGCTGATCGAGAAGGTCCGCGCGGGCAAGTTCGTCGCCCGGCTCAAGGGCGGCGACCCGTACCTGTTCGGCCGCGGCTTCGAGGAGCTGCTGGCCTGCGCCGAAGCCGGTGTCCCGGTGATCGTGGTGCCCGGCATCACCAGCGCCTTCTCGGCTCCGGCGATGGCCGACGTGCCGGTCACGCACCGCGGCGTGGCGCACGAAGCGGTCGTGGTCTCCGGCCACGTGGCTCCCGACGACGAGCGCTCGCTCGTGGACTGGGAAGCCCTGGCCCGGCTGCGCGGCACGTTGGTGCTGCTCATGGCGGTGCAGCGGATCGAGGCGTTCGCCGAGGTGCTGATCAAGAACGGGCGCCCGGCCGACACCCCGGTCGCGGTCGTCCAGGAAGCCACCACTGGCACCCAGCGCTCCCTGAAGACCACCCTGTCCCGGGTCGCGGACGACGTCCGCACCCACGACATCAAACCCCCAGCGGTCATCGTCATCGGCCCCGTCGCGGGTCTGAAGGACTGACCGCACGACGACGCCCCTCCGACCCACGGCCGGAGGGGCGCAGTCATGCCCTCACGCAGAAGAACGGATTACCGCCGTATTCCGTCCACGGATTACGGCGGTAATCCGTCCCCAAAACCGCCACACCCCCAAGACCAGGGCCACCCGCGCAGTCGAAACCCGGATTACCGCCGTAATCGGGCGACGGATTACAGCAGTAATCGGGCGAGACGGAGCACCGCCAACGCCGGTACGGAGCACCGCCGGAGTTGAGACCCGGATTACCGCAGTAATCGGGTCCCGGATTACTGCGGTAATCCGGGTGGATCAGCGAGGGGTGTTGGAGCGGCGCGGGCGTTGCGGGGCGGTTGCGCGGCCGCCGGTGGTGCCGCGGCGGTTGCGGTTCGGGTTGCTGCTGGAACCGGAGCCGCTGCCTCGGCGGCTCGGCTCGGTGCCGCGGGGAGCGCGCTGCGGGCGGTGCTCGCCGCGCGACTTCGCCGGCTTGGGCTGCTGTCGCTGCGGAGCGGCCAGCGGCGTGCCGGAGGGCTCGCGGGCGCCGGTGACCCGGGCGAGTTCGGCGTCCTGCGGGCGGATCTCGGTGGTGATGGCCTTGACCCCGGCCTGGTTGGCCATCGCGCGGAACGCCTGCTTCTGGTCCTCGGTCACCAGCGTGACCACGGTTCCGCTGGAACCCGCGCGCGCGGTGCGACCGGCGCGGTGCAGGTAGTCCTTCGGGTCCGCCGGGGGCTCGACGTGCACCACCAGGCTCACGTCGTCGATGTGGATGCCGCGAGCCGCCACGTTGGTGGCCACCAACGTGCTGGTCGAGGCGTTCTTGAACTCGTCGAGGATGCGGGTGCGCGCGTTCTGCGCCTTCCCGCCGTGCAGCGCACCTGCCTCGACGCCGACCGCGCGCAGCTTCTTGGCGAGCCGGTCGGCGTGGTGCTTGGTGCGCACGAACATGATCGTGCGGCCTTCGCGCGCGGCGATGCGCGCCAGCACGGTCTGCTTGTCGGTCGCCGACACCAGGAACTGGTGGTGCTCCATGCTGTCCACGCTCGCCGACGGCGGCGCCAGCGAGTGCACCACCGGGTCGGTCATGTACCGCTCGACGAGCTTGTCCACGTCACCGTCGAGCGTCGCGGAGAACAGCAGCCGCTGCCCGTCGGAGGGCACCAGGTCCAGGATTTCCCGCACCTGCGGCATGAATCCCATGTCGGCCATCTGGTCGGCCTCGTCGAGCGCGGTTCGCTCCACTTCGGACAGATCGCAGGTGCCCTGCCGGAGGTGGTCGTTGAGCCGACCGGGAGTGGCGACCAGGACGTCCACGCCGCGCCGCAGCGTGTCGACCTGCCGGTTGAACGACGTGCCGCCCACGACCTCGCGGACGTACAGGCCCAGGGCCTTGGCGAGCGGTTTGAGCGAGTCGGTGACCTGCGTGGCCAGTTCGCGGGTGGGCACCAGCACCAGAGCGCGCGGCCGCATCGGGCGCGCGCTCTCGGTCTGCAGCGCCAGCAGCGGTAGCCCGAAGGCCAACGTCTTGCCCGAACCCGTCTGGCCCCGGCCGAGCACGTCGCGGCCGGTCAGCGCGTCCGGGATGGTCGCGGCCTGGATCGGGAAGGCCTCCCGCATGCCGTTGTCGTGCAGGGCGCGTACCAGGCGCTTGGGAAGGCCGAGGTCGGCGAACGGTGCCGGGTCGACGGCCGTCACCCCGACCTCGTCGAACAGGCTCCGCTTCGCCGGCTTGGCGTTGACCGCCTTGGCCTGCGGGCGGCGGCGACGCGGCCGGTCCTGCTGGCTGCGGCGTGCGGGCGTGGCAGAAGAAGAAGGCACGAAGAGAACTCCCCGGAGGTAGGCACGTCACGGGGAGAGCTTCGCGGATCCCTCCGCGGGCGATCACGAGGACGAGCCCGGCGCGATGCCGCGCCGATGGGTGGGCGAACGCGGCGGACGCCGCTCGCAGTGCGGCCGAATCTCGGCCGCGGACTCGGGCAAGTCTATCCGATCGACCCGGCCCCTGGGCTCGCGGTGTCCGAGGGCCGGGACACATCGGTCAGCGCAGATTCGCCTCGGCGGCGAGCAAGTCGGCCAGTTCATCGGGGTCGAACCGGGTCTCGTCGCCGCTGCGGGAGCGGAACCAGGACGCGATGTTGCGTGCGTCACGCCGCAGGTAATCCGCGCCCTGCGGGTTGGCGACCACGTCCACCGCCTGCGGCAGGTCGATGAGCATCAGGCGGCCTCGGTGCACCAGCACGTTGTAGGCCGACAGGTCGCCGTGGGTGAATCCGTGCCGCGCCAGCGTCCTGAGGGCTTCGACGAGCTGGGCCCAGAGGTCGTCGAGCTCGCCGGAGTCCGGGCGCAGCGCGGCGAGCCGAGGTGCGGCAGTGCCGTCCGGTGAGCCGAGGAACTGCATGAGCACCTCGGTGCCGACCCGCTGCGCCGGGGAGGGGACCGGCGCTCCCGCCTGCCACAAGGCGCTGAGCACGGTGAACTCCGCCACCGCCCACTGCTGGGCGATCATGCCTCGGCCGAACGAGGTGCGGTTCTCGATCGCCCGCATCTCGCGGGACCGGCGCAACCGCCTGCCCTCCAGATAGCCGCCATCGCGGTGGAACATGCGGTGGTCGGCGTCGCGGTAGCGCTTGGCCGCGAGCAGGCAGGACTGGCCATCGGGAACCGAACGGCGCAGCAGGTGCACGTCGGCTTCCTTGCCGGTCTTGAGCACGCCGAGCTCCTGGTCGACCGCCGCGAGATCGGTGACCAGCCACTCCGGATGCGGCTGCGGCCCGTGCCCGCCGGAGTCCCAGGTGGACCAGCGGTCGGCGCCGTCGGGCAGCGGGAGCGGCTCCGGCTCGTCGCGGAGTTCCGCGAGGTGGGTGCGTTCCTCTTCGGTCAGCCGACCGCGCCGGACGGGCTCGTCGTCGAAGCGGCGGCGTCGGGGCGCGGCGGGCTTGCGCTGCTTGAACTGCTTGGTGGTGCGGATGAACTTCGGATCGTCGTGCACGACTGCGGGCTCCTTGAACGGATTCCTCCGCCGGAGCAACCGGTTTCAGCGCACGCGAAGCGGAGGAAGAAGTTTGGGGTGTCTGCGCGGCTGAACCGCGCGCACGACCGTCACTGCGCTCACCACGGCAAACCTCCTTCCTTCTCGTCGACGGCTAGTTTCGGGGGAACCGGCCGCCGACCGCAACCGAATTTTCACCGCACCACGATGCAGAGCTTGCGGTCGGCCTCGCGTTCCACGTTCAGACCCGCGTCCGAGGCGGTGTCCAGGACGTCCTCGACGGTCGCGGGCTCCTCCGGCGCGCAGGCGAGTGCGCGGGCGAGGCGGCCCTTGTGCGACTTGTTGTGGTGGCTGACCACCTTGCGCTTGCCCGAGGCGTCTTCGGAGAGGACCCGCACCTCGACGGCCCCGCCGACCTTGGCCAGCGCCGCGTAGGCGCCGGAGCGGAGGTCGACGACGAGGTCGTCGGCCTCGGCCAGCACCGGCTCCAGCACCGGCCGCCACACGCTGCGCAACGTCCCCAGGCCGGGCAGCGAGCCGCCGCCGGAGAGCCGGTAGGCCGGGATCGAGTCGGTGCCGCGCACCAGCCCGAACAGCGCCGAGGCCACCGCCAGCCGCGCATCCGCCTGCTTGCGCTCGGCGGGCTCCAGCGAACCGATGTCCAGCGCGTCGTAGAGCACCCCGGTGTAGCGCTCCAGCGCGGGCCGCGTGGGTGCCGACCACAGCGCGGCGTTGCGCTCCACCTCGTCGACCTGGCGCTCGGAAATCCCCAGCACCTCAAGGCTTCTCGGCACGTCAGAGGACAAAGTGGACAGAGCGTCGACGAGCTCGCGACGAGTCCCGTTCAGCTCCGGGTGCGACATCCCGGCCAGCTCCAGCCGAGCACCGTCCCCACCAGCCGCCTTGGTCTCCGAAGGAGGAAGCAGAACCAACACCCCACCAGGGTAAACGCTCACGCGGCGCTACGACCGCGCCACCTGACCGCTGACGCGACCTCTGCGATGACCTCGTCCACGCGGTTGCGCAGCCGATCGTTGGTCACCACGATCACCGTCCACCCCAACGCCCGCAGCCGATCACGCCGAACCCGGTCGTGCTCCACCTGCGCGGGATCCGCGTGCCAGCCCCCGTCGTACTCGACCGCGACCTTCGTCTCCTCGAAGGCGAGATCGAGGCGAGCGACGAACCGATCACCGTCGTAGACCTCCAGCTGCGGCACGGGACGCATGCCGCGCAGCACGAACTCGACCCGGAGAACGGACTCGGGAACCGACTCGGCCCGCCCGTCCAGGTAGGGGATCCGCAGCCGTGCACGCCGGATCCCGTGGTCGTGCCTGCCGACGAGGGATCCCGCGACCTCCTCTGCCGTGATGGCTCCGGCGTGCAGCAGGGCGTCGCAGTGGGCGACCGCCTGCGTGATCGACCGCTGTTTGAGCAGGTCGAACGCGATACGGGGGAACCCGGCCACTCCGACGCCGCGCCACGGCGAGTGCTCGAACTCGGCGATGCGAACCGCAGAGCAACGCAGCCCCTTCCTGCGCATCATCCGGTCGGCGTTCGGCACGATCACCTCGACCGGGTCGCTGAACCCGGCGAGTTCCACGCCGCGCAACGTCGCGGCTGATCTGCCGGTGATGACCGAGCCTTCGGGGACGGTCAACGCGGCTGCGGCGCATTTCAGCAGGTGGGTCAGGGGCGTGGTGGGCGTGGTGTAGACGCCGTGGAACACGCGGAGGAAGCGGGCGTAGATCTGTTCATCGGTCAGGCCCGCGGCCCGGGCGTCGCAGCGGCGGAAGACGGTGATCGGGAGTTCGTCGATGACGGGCGGACGTGGTTGGGGTCGCATGCCAACAAAGAGGAACGAACGCCCTTCTCAGATACACCTCGCGGATCTTTTCGGGGTGAAACTCCCTGAACGTGTGAACTGAACGCTCCGTTTTTCGTCGGAGGTGACGGATTACTCCGGTAATCCGTTCACTGATTACCGGAGTTTTCAGGGTCCTACTGCGTCCCGCTCCGGATTACCGCCGTAATCGGGTTCCTGAATACGGCGGTAATCGGGTCACCCCGTGCCCAGGGTGCGTCTCGTGGACGAGGGGTGGTTTGCGGTTTGGGGAGGTGGGTGGGGTTCTGGGTGGGGTGCGGTATTCGTTTGACCAGGTCGTTTGGGGTGCGGGAGTATCAGGGCTCCGCCTCACCCGCGACCGCGCAGACGGGTGGGTTGGGGTGGTCGTTACCCTGCCTGTATTCCCATCGGGCCGAACGAGGAGCCAGTAGCCGTGATCACGAGGATGTCGACGTTGTTCCTGCGTACGTTGCGCGAGGATCCGGCCGACGCCGAGGTGCCGAGCCACAAGCTGCTCGTGCGGGCCGGCTACGTGCGGCGCATCGCGCCGGGCATCTACTCGTGGCTGCCGCTGGGTCTGCGGGTGCTGCGGCGCGTCGAGGAGGTCGTGCGCCAGGAGATGGACGCGATCGGGGCGCAGGAGATCCACTTCCCCGCGCTGCTGCCCAAGGAGCCCTACGAGGCGACCAACCGCTGGACCGAGTACGGCCCGAACCTGTTCCGGCTCAAGGACCGCAAGAACGCCGACTACCTCCTCGGGCCCACCCACGAGGAGCTGTTCACGCTCACCGTCAAGGGCGAGTACAGCTCCTACAAGGACTACCCGGTCATGCTGTACCAGATCCAGACCAAGTACCGGGACGAGGAGCGCCCCCGCGCGGGCATCCTGCGCGGCCGCGAGTTCGTGATGAAGGACTCCTACTCCTTCGACATCGACGACGAGGGCCTGTCGGAGTCCTACCAGCGGCACCGCGACGCCTACATCAAGATCTTCGACCGGGTCGGCCTGCGCTACGTGATCGTGGCCGCGACCTCGGGCGCGATGGGCGGGTCGGCCTCCGAGGAGTTCCTGGCGGAGAGCCCCACCGGTGAGGACACCTTCGTCCGCAGCACCGGTTCCGGGTTCGCCGCCAACGTGGAGGCCGTGGTCACCCCCGCGCCGCCCGCCGAGTCCATTGAGGACAAGCCGGCCGCCGAGGTGCACCACACGCCCAGCACTCCCACCATCGAGTCGCTGGTGGACTTCCTCAACGCCAACACCGACCGCAAGTTCACCGCCGCGGACACGCTGAAGAACGTGCTGGTCAAGACCCGCCGCCCGGGCGCCGAGGAGTGGGAGCTGCTGGCCGTCGGCGTGCCCGGCGACCGCGAGGTCGACATGAAGCGCCTCGAAGCCTCGCTGGAGCCGGCCGAGGTGGCGCTGCTGGAGGAGTCCGACTTCGCCGCGAACCCGTTCCTGGTCAAGGGCTACATCGGTCCGAAGGCGCTGCAGGACAACGGTGTTCGCTACCTGGTCGACCCGCGCGTGGTCACCGGCACGGCCTGGGTGACCGGTGCGGACAAGAACGACCACCACGTGCTGGACCTGGTCTGCGGCCGCGACTTCACCCCGGACGGCACCATCGAGGCCGCCGAGGTCCGCGAGGGCGACCCGTCGCCCGACGGCCAGGGCACCCTGGTCGCCGCGCGCGGCATCGAGATCGGCCACATCTTCCAGCTGGGCCGCAAGTACTCCGACGCGTTCGGCCTGGACGCGCTCGGCCAGGACGGCAAGCCCAAGCGGATCACGATGGGCTCCTACGGCGTCGGCGTGTCCCGCCTGGTCGCGGCGATCGCCGAGCAGAGCCACGACGACATGGGCCTGGCGTGGCCGCGCGAGGTGGCCCCGGCCGACGTGCACGTGGTCATCGCCGGCAAGGACGAGAACGTCCGCGCCCGCGCCGAGGAGATGGCCGCCGAGCTCGACAGCGCGGGCGTGCAGGTGATCCTGGACGACCGCACGGTGTCGCCGGGCGTGAAGTTCGCCGACGCCGAGCTGGTCGGCATCCCGTCCATCCTGGTGGTCGGCAAGGGCCTGGCCAACGGCGTCGTCGAGGTCCGCGACCGGCTCTCCGGCGAGCGCACCGAGGTCGCCGCCGACGAGGCGGTGTCCCACCTGATCGGCGCGGTGCGTGGCTGAATCACGTCAGCGCACGCGCTGACCAGCGCGATCGCACTAGCCTCCGGTGGTGATCAACTGATCATCACCGGAGGCTTTCTCATGCGGTCCCCCTCGCGTTTCCTGCTCCTCGCGCTCGCGGCGCTCACCCTGATCGCGCCCAGCGCGAACGCCGAACCGGAAGCCGACGTCGAGCCGTTGGCCCAGGCGCACGCGCACAACGACTACCTGCACGAACGCCCGCTGCTGGACGCCCTCGACCACGGGTTCACCAGCGTCGAGGCCGACATCTACCCGCTGGGCGACGCGCTGCTGATCGGACACGACCCGTTCCAGCTCCACCCCGACCGCACCATCGAGTCGCTGTACCTGGACCCGCTGCTGGAGCGGGTCAACGCGGGCGGCGGCAGCGTCTACCCGGGCCACGACGTGCACTTCCAGCTGCTGGTCGACTTCAAGACCTTCGGCGAGGACGGCTACCGGCGGCTCGACGCGATCATGCGCGACAGCAAGTACGCCGGGCTGTTCACCCACTACGAGAACGGCACCGTCACCGAAGGCCCGGTCACCGTGGTGATCTCCGGGGACAAGCCCACCGAGTTCGTGGAGGGCCAGACCGACCGCTACGCCTTCCTCGACGGCGGCACCGGCGGTTCGATCGGCGCCGATCCGAAGCTGGTGCCGCTGGTCTCCGACGACTGGACGCAGGTGTTCACCTGGAACGGCTCCGGCGAGATGCCCGCCGAGGAGCGCAGCGAGCTGGAGCGGATCGTGGGCGACGCCCACGCCGCCGGGCAGCGGGTGCGCTTCTGGGCCACCCCCGATTCCGCGGGAGCCGAGCGCGAAGCCGTGTGGGAGGTGCTCGAGGAGGTCGGGGTCGACCACATCAACTCCGACGACCTGGCCGGGCTCCAGGAGTTCCTGAGCAGGTGACCGGTCAGCCGGCCAGGAAGCTCAACCGCACCTTGCGGACCGGGTTGTCGACGTTGGTGTCCACCAGGCACACCGACTGCCAGGTGCCCAGCGCCATCCGCCCGCCCAGCACCGGGATCGTCGCGTAGGGCGGGACGAACGCGGGCATGACGTGGTCGCGACCGTGCCCGGGGGAGCCGTGGCGGTGCCGCCAGCGGTCGTCCCCGGGCAGCAGGTCCCGCAGCGCCGCCAGCAGGTCGTCGTCGCTGCCCGCGCCGGTCTCGATGATCGCCAGCCCTGCGGTCGCGTGCGGCACCCACACGTTGAGCAGCCCGTCGCCGGCACCGGCCGAGCTCAGGAACCGGTGGCACTCGTCGCGCAGATCGCGGACGACCTCGCGGCTCCCGGTGCGGATCTCGATCTCTTCGCTGTGCATGCTCCAACCGTATGCAGAGCTCACCGCCGAGGCCTGATCGGTGCGAGGATGGTGACCATGCGGAAGGCTTTCAACGCGGTTTTCGACGTCCCCGACGGCTATCTCAACACCGCCAGCATCGGCATCCCGCCGACCGAGACCGCGCGGAAGGTCGCCGAAGCCGTGGAGCGCTGGGGGCGCGGCCAAGACCGGCCGGGCGACTTCGACGGCCACGTCGCCACCGCCCGCGACGCCTTCGCGCGGCTCATCGGCGTCCCCGCCGAGCGGATCACCATCGGCGCCAGCGCGTCGCAGGTGATCGGCCTGGTCGCGGCCAGCGTGCCCGACGGGGCCCGGGTCCTGGTCGCCACCGACGACTTCACCAGCGTGCTGTTCCCGTTCGCCGCGCAAGCCGGCCGGGGCGTCACGGTCACCGAGGTCGAGCTGGACGAAATCGGCGCGTGCGCACCGGAGTTCGACGTGGTGGCGGTCAGCGCCGTGCAGTCCAAGGACGGCCGGATCGCCGACTTCGCAGCCCTCGAGCGCGCCAAGCGGGAGCACGGCACCCGCGTGCTGCTCGACGCCACGCAGGCCGCCGGCTGGATGCCGCTGAGCCTGGGCTGGGCGGACTGGGTGGCCGCCGCGGGCTACAAGTGGCTGATGGCCCCGCGCGGTTCGGCGTGGCTGGCCGTCCACCCCGACGCGCCGCGCCCGGTGCCGCACAGCGCCAACTGGTACGCCGCCGAGGACCCGTGGGAGGCCACCTACGGCCTGCCGCTGCGGCTGGCCGGTGGTGCGCGCGGACTCGACATCTCCCCGGTGTGGCTGGCGCAGGTCGGCGCGGCGGCGTCGATGGAGTGGCTGGCCTGTCTGGATCTCGCCGAGGTCGCCGCGCACTGCAGCGGTCTCGCCGACGGGCTCCGGGCCGAGCTCGGGCTGCCGCCCGCCGGTTCGGCGATCGTGTCGCTGCCCAGGCCCGACGCGGTGGCCAAGCTCACCGAGGCCGGTGTCGTCTGCGCCAGCCGAGGCGGTCAGGCCAGGCTGTCGTTCCACCTCTACAACACCGAGGACGACGTCGATCGGGCGGTTCGGGCGCTGCTCTGATCAGCGCAACCGCGCATCGGGTTGTCCGTCCCGTAATCCGCACCCGCTACCGTAGGCACTCGTGTCAGACCGACAGGGTGTGCCCGAGGACGTGACGGGAGCGCAAGGCAACACGCAGCGTGAGACCGCGCCGCTGCGGCGGGACAACGCCTACATCAGGCAGGACCGCCCGGTGGCCGCACCGACCCCGGAGCACGCGACCAGGCCGGTGATCACGCACTCGCCGACGCCGCAGCAGCCCCACCAGGCGCCGCAGCAGTCCTACCCGGGCACCAGCAGACAGCCGGTGCCGCCGCCCCCGCCGCAGCAGCAGCAGCAGCGGGTCACGCCGATGGGTTGGGCCCTGCGCGGGCTGGTGCTGGTGCTGGTCGCCGTCGTGTCCGGTCTGATCTGGAGCGCCATCAAGCCCGACGACGAGGCCGCCGCCCCCGCGCCGCCGAAGCTGCGCTACGACTTCACCCTGGTCCGCAAGGAAGAGGCCTTCCAGGGCTGCAAGAACGTCTCCGACGACGACATCCGCAGCTTCTTCACCAAGCAGGAGTGCGACCACCTCACCCGCGCGCTCTACACCACGACGCTGCCCGACGGCCGCCGCGTGCTGACCTCGGTCATCACCGTGCTGATGCCCACGCCCCAGGTGGCGGCCCAGCTCAACGAGCTGACCACCAAGGACGGCACGGGCAACATCCGGGACCTGGTCGAGGACGAGCGGGACGGCACCAAGGACATGCCCGACCTCGACGACGCCGCCTACGCCTCGGGACGGCAGGACCGGCTGGTCGTGATCGGCGACTCGGCGTTCTTCGGCAAGTCCTCGAAGAAGGACCCGGCGCTCAGCGACGTCACCAACGAGGCCCTCAAGCTGGGCTGGCCGCAGGACCAGGCGCCGAAGTGACCGCTCAGGACCGCTGACCGGGGAAGTGCTCCACTGCGGGCTGCCGCCCCAGCGTCAGCCGCCAGCGGGTGGCGCGGGTGGCCGAGGTCGTCAGGCCGTCCAGCGCGGTGCGGCGCAGCCCGGCGTCGTCGCTGTTGTCCAGCACCGAGCGCCAGCCGACCTCGCAGTCGCCCTCGGCGGTGATCAGCAGATCGATCGCCGCGGACTGGTCGGGCACCTGGGCGCCGACGTCGTAGGCGGGCTGCGCGGGGGTCGGCGTCAGGCCCGCCTGCCGCATCGCCTGCTCGGCGGTGTCGCGCAGCCTGGTGTGCTGCTCGACGGCGTCGTCGATCGCGGTGCGCACCCGCGCCTCCCCGGCGAAGGCGTTGGCCAGGCCGTACACCCACAGCGCCGCGTGCTCGGCGCCCAGCGCGTCGCCGAGCGCCGCTGCGGCCTGCTCCGAGAGCTCGCTCATCCCAGCACCTCCTGCAGGCTCGCGCAGCCGGCCGACACCGAGGCCACCAGGCCCGCGCGGTGGCCGGGCAGCCCGGGAACGAGGTTCGCCGCCTGCTGCTGGCCCTGGCGCATCGCGGTGCGCAGCGCGTCGGCGGCGGCACCGGCGGTCGACGGCGCCTTCTTCGGCGCGGGATCGGGCACCGACGGCGGGTCCTCGGGATCACGCGGCGCGACCCGGTCGATCTCCCGCTGCAGCGCCGTGGCGTGCGCGGTCCGCGCGGCGGCCAGCTCCCGAGCGGTCTCGGACATCCCGGAGTGCGTCCGCGCGATCGCGTTGGCCAGGGCGGCGTCCGCCTTCGCGGCGGTCGCCAGCGGCAGCAGCTGATCCGGCTCGTCGGACTCGGTGCCGCACGCGGCCAGCACGGCCACGGCGGGCGCGGCGGCGAACAACCGCAACACGCGCCGACGCTCGAAGACCGACAGGGATGCGCGGGGGAGTTCCACGAAGACCTATCCTGCCAGGCACCGCGATCATCGCGTGCACCCTGGGTACCACCACCGGAGCGGTCAGACCGGTGATCCGTTCGGGGTCGTGCACAATCCGCCGATCGTTGGGGTCCCACGGCGCGCTCGGGTGCGGGCGGACGCGATACCCTGGGCGACCGCGGCCGGGGTGGACCGGACGTGGGCGGTGCGCGCCCGCGGACGTGCCCGGGACGTGATGCATGAGGTCTGAACCAGACCACGAACCGAAACCTAGGAGTGCCAACGTGTCCAGCCCGCCGCGTGGTGAGATCACCGCGCAGCTGGAGCCCGTCGTCGCCGAGGCCGTCGCCGAGAAGGGCTTCGACCTCGAAGAACTAGACGTGCAGCAGGCCGGTCGTCGCCGGCTGGTCAAGGTCGTCATCGACTCCGATGACGGTGTCGGCCTCGACGACATCACCGAGGTGAGCCGCTCGGTCGCCAAGGTCCTGGACGCGCACGAGCACGTGCTGGCCGGTTCTTACACGCTGGAGGTCACCTCTCCCGGCGTGGACCGGCCCCTGACCAAGCAGCGACACTGGAAGCGCGCCCGCTACCGGCTGGTCAAGATCCGGCTGACCGGCGGCGAGCAGCTGGTGGCGCGGGTCGGCAAGGCCGATGATGAGGACGTGCAGGTGTTGGTCGGCGGCGAACTGCGCCAGGTGGCCTACCGTGATGTGGAGCGCGCGGTGGTCGAGGTGGAGTTCCAGCAGCCACCGGCGGAGGACCTGCGCAAGCTGGAGCGGGCTGCGAGCGGCGTTTCCCAGCAGGGGGACGACCGGGAAGACACGGAGGAGTCGAGGTGAACGTCGACATCGCGGCGCTGCGGGCGATCGAACGCGACAAGGACATCCCGTTCGAGACGGTCCTGGAAGCGATCGAATCGGCACTGCTCACCGCATACCGTCACACCGAGGGGCACCAGCCGCACGCGCGGGTGGAGGTCGACCGCAAGACCGGCATCGTGCGGGTCATCGCGCACTCCCTCAACGCCGACGGCAGCGTTTCGGAGGAGTGGGACGACACCCCGGAGGGGTTCGGGCGGATCGCGGCGACGACCGCGCGGCAGGTCATCCTGCAGCGGTTGCGCGACGCGGAGCACGAGCGCACCTTCGGCGAGTTCGCCGCCAAGGAAGGCGAGATCATCGGCGGGGTCATCCAGCGCGATGCGCGGGCCAACTCGCGCGGCATGGTGATCGTGCAGATCGGTGACAGCGAGGGCGTCATCCCGGGCGCCGAGCAGGTGCCGGGGGAGAACTACGAGCACGGCACGCGGATCAAGTGCTACGTCTACGGCGTGGCGCGCAGCGCCCGCGGCCCGCAGATCTCGCTGTCGCGCACCCACCCGAACCTGGTCCGCCGGCTGTTCGCGCTGGAGGTCCCGGAGATCGCCGACGGCACCGTGGAGATCCCCGCGGTGGCGCGCGAGGCCGGGCACCGGTCGAAGATCGCGGTGCGGTCCGCCGTCAGCGGCGTCAACGCCAAGGGTGCCTGCATCGGCCCGATGGGCGCGCGGGTGCGCAACGTGATGAGCGAGCTGGGCGGCGAGAAGATCGACATCATCGACTACTCGGACGACCCGGCGACCTTCGTCGGCAACGCGCTGTCGCCGGCCAAGGTGGTCTCGGTCGAGGTGGTCGACGAGCGGACCAAGACCGCGCGGGTGATCGTGCCGGACTTCCAGCTGTCGCTGGCGATCGGCAAGGAAGGCCAGAACGCGCGGCTGGCGGCCCGGCTGACCGGCTGGCGGATCGACATCCGCAGCGATGCCGACCCGTCGTCGCCGACGACCACGAGCGGCCAGGCACCCGTGCAGCCGACCGGCCCGGACCCTGCGGTTGAGGGACTGCCCACCGTGGGTTCGGCCGAGTGACGCCGTCGGGTTAGAATCGACGAGGAGGCTCGACGCGAGGGGAGCGATCAATCCACACGAGTGCACCCGGGAATGGCCAGCGCCATGTTCCCGTTCGTACGTGTGTGGGTTGTCGTGCTCGGACGTCGGCCGTTGAGCTGCTACGTGTGGTGGCTGAGGTCGGTGGTTCGGGGCCCGTCGCGGTTCCCGATCTGCGGCATCGGCGACCGGGTCGGGGAGCCTGGCTGCACCCTGATCCGGCTTGCCTTCGTCTGGCCGAACGGCGCCGGGCTTTTCCGCGGGCACTTCGAGTGCCGGGATCTCTCGACACCTCAGCCGTGCAACACCACTTGAGTGCCGGGCAACCGCCCTCGGCGGCTCAGGACATGACCGACGCGGGATCCGTCCCGCGCCAGGCAACCGAAGGAAAGCAGGTCGACCCGTCATGAATCAGCCGTGAAGCTGAAGCCATGAACGCGCATCGGCGATAGGACGAGGTCGAGCGGGACTGCCGCCCGGCCTCACCCAGATGAGGAGAGCAGTGGCAGGCAAGGCCCGCGTACATGAGCTCGCGAAAGAGCTCGGTGTCACCAGCAAGGAAGTACTGAACAAGCTCGCCGAGCAGGGCGAGTACGTCAAGTCTGCATCCTCCACCGTGGAAGCCCCGGTGGCGCGCAGGCTGCGCGACGCATACGCCAAGTCGTCGAAGAAGAGCGGCGACAACGGCAAGCCCGCTCAGAGCGAGTCCAAAGCCGTCAGTACCGGAGGGGCAGCCGAATCCTCGGCGCCCAAGCCTGGTCCCAAGCCCGGCCCGCGCGCCGAGGCACCCAAGCCCGGCCCCAAGCCGGGTCCGAAACCAACCCCCAAGCCCGAACCGAAGGCCGAGCCGGCCCCGGCCGCCCAGGCCGAGCCGAAGGCCGACGCGCCCAAGTCCGAGGCGCCCAAGGTCGAAGAGCCGAAGTTCGAGCAGCCCAAGGCCGACAAGCCCAAGGGCGACGTCAAGCCCGGCCCCAAGCCGGGTCCCAAGCCCACGCCCAAGGCTCCGGGTGGCGACGGCGACGCCGCTCGCCCCAAGGCTCCCAAGCCGGGCCCGAAGCCCCCGCGCGTCGGCAACAACCCGTTCGGCGTCGGTCAGGGTGCTCCGCAGCAGCGCCCGGGTCGTCCCGGTTCGGGTCCGCGCCAGGACCGCGGTGGCCAGCAGGGCCCCGGTCGCGGTCGTGACGACCAGCGTCGCGGCGGTGGCGGCCAGGGTGCCGGTACCGCTCCCGCCGGTGGCGGCAACGCCCCGCGCGGCGAAGGCGGCGGTGGCGGCGGTTCGCGCCCGAACCCGGGCATGATGCCGCCGCGTCCGAACCCCGGCATGATGCCTCCGCGCCCGGCCCGCAGCGGTAGCGGCGGTCCCGGTGGCGGTCGCGGTCGTGGTGGCCCCGGTGGCGGCGGCGGTGGCCGCGGTCCCGGTGGCGGCGGCGGTCGTCCCGGCGGCGGTGGCGGTGGATTCCGCCCCGGCGGTGGCGGCGGCGCTCCGGGTGGAGCTCCGGCCGGCGGTGGCTTCCGCGGTCGTCCCGGCGGCGGTGGCCGTCCGGGCGGTCCCGGTGGTCGCGGCGGCACGGCAGGTGCCTTCGGTCGTCCCGGCGGGCCCGCGAAGCGCGGTCGCAAGTCGAAGCGGCAGAAGCGCCAGGAGTACATGGAGAACATGCAGGCGCCGTCGGTCGGCGGCGTCCGCCTCCCGCGCGGCAACGGCGAAACCCTTCGCCTGCGCCGCGGTGCTTCGCTGACCGACTTCGCCGAGAAGATCAACGCCAACCCGGCTTCGCTGGTGCAGGCGATGTTCCACCTCGGTGAGATGGTCACCGCGACCCAGTCCGTCTCCGACGAGATCCTCGAGCTCCTCGGCCAGGAGATGAACTACAAGGTCGAGATGGTCTCCCCCGAGGACGAGGACCGGGAGCTGCTGCAGTCGTTCGACATCAGCTACGGCGACCCGGGCTCCTCCGAGGAGGAGCTGGCCGCCCGTCCGCCGGTCGTGACCGTCATGGGTCACGTCGACCACGGTAAGACGCGGCTGCTGGACACCATCCGGAAGGCGAACGTGCAGGCCGGCGAGGCCGGCGGCATCACCCAGCACATCGGTGCCTACCAGGTCGTCACCGAGCTGGAGGGCAACGAGCGGCCCGTCACCTTCATCGACACCCCTGGTCACGAGGCGTTCACCGCCATGCGTGCCCGCGGTGCGAAGTCGACGGACATCGCCGTGCTGGTGGTCGCCGCCGACGACGGCGTCATGCCGCAGACGGTCGAGGCGATCAACCACGCCCAGGCCGCCGGTGTGCCGATCGTGGTCGCAGTCAACAAGATCGACGTCGAGGGTGCGAACCCGGACAAGATCCGCCAGCAGCTGACCGAGTACAACCTGGTGGCCGAGGAGTACGGCGGCGAGACGATGTTCGTCGAGATCTCCGCCAAGCAGGGCACCAACATCGAAGGTCTGCTGGAGGCGATCCTGCTGACCGCCGACGCCTCGCTCGACCTCCGGGCCAACCCGAACATGTCGGCGCAGGGTGTCGCGATCGAGGCGCACCTGGACCGCGGTCGCGGCCCGGTGGCCACGGTGCTGGTGCAGCGAGGCACGCTGCGCGTCGGTGACTCGGTCGTCGCCGGTGACGCCTACGGCCGCGTTCGCCGCATGATCAACGAGAACGACGAGGACGTCACCGCGGCGCTGCCGTCGCGGCCGGTCCAGGTCATCGGCTTCACGTCGGTGCCCGGTGCCGGTGACTCCTTCCTGGTGGTCGACGAGGACCGGGTCGCCCGGCAGATCGCCGACCGCCGCGGGGCCCGCATCCGCGAGGCGCAGAACGCGGCCAAGCGCAAGCGGGTCAGCCTCGAGGACCTGGACAAGGTGCTCAAGGAGACCAACCAGCTGAACCTGATCATCAAGGGTGACAACTCGGGTACCGTCGAGGCGCTCGAGGAGTCCCTGATGAAGATCGAGGTCGGCGACGAGGTCGAGCTGCGGGTCATCCACCGCGGCGTCGGTGGCATCAACGAGTCCGACATCAACCTCGCCACCGCGGAGAACACCATCGTCCTGGGCTTCAACGTCCGGGCCGAGGGCAAGGCGGCCGAGGTCGCCAACCGCGAGGGCGTCGAGATCCGGTACTACTCGGTGATCTACCGGGCCATCGAGGACATCGAGCAGGCCCTCAAGGGCATGCTCAAGCCCGAGTACGAGGAAGTCGAGCTCGGTCGGGCGGAGATCCGCGAGGTCTTCAAGTCCTCGAAGGTCGGCACGATCGCCGGTTGCATGGTCACCGACGGCATCGTCAAGCGGAACGCGAAGGCGCGCCTGCTGCGGGACAACGTGGTGGTCGCCGAGAACCTCAGCATCAACTCGCTGAAGCGGTTCAAGGACGACGCCACCGAGGTCCGCGACGGTTTCGAGTGCGGTCTGACCCTGGGGTCGTACAACGACCTCAAGGTCGGCGACATCATCGAGCCGTACGAGATGCGCGAGAAGCCTCGCGACTGATTCCGAACCTGCGCAGGGGGTCCGTTCCGGGCCCCCTGCGCGGGGACGGCCGGGGGATGCGCTCATGTACGTCGGTGCACTGGAGCTGGACGTGCTGCTGGGCGACGTCCACTCGTTGAAGCAGAAGCGCGCGGTCGTGCGCCCGGTCCTGGCCGAGCTGCGCCGCCGCTTCGAGGTCTCGGTGTCCGAGGCCGGCGATCAAGATCTCCACCGCCGCGCCCTGCTCGGTGTCGCGGCGGTCTCCGGCGACGCCTCGCACGTCCGCGAGGTGCTGGACGCGTGCGAGCGACTCGTCGCCGCCCGCCCAGAGCTGGAACTGCTCTCCGCCCGCCAGCGCATGCTGGGACCGGAGGATTAGACCCACCCGCCGGATCACCGCGGGTTTCGAAGCTTTCTTGCAAGAAGGAGGTGCGTCGTGGCTGATACGGCGCGCGCCCGCAGGCTGGCCAAGCGCATCGCGCAGATCGTGGCGTCCGGGCTGGAGCACGAGGTCAAGGACCCGCGGCTGGCGATGGTGACGATCACCGACGCGCGGGTCACCCCGGATCTGCGGGATGCCACGGTTTACTACACCGTCTTCGGTGACGACGCCGACTACGCCTCGACGGCGGCCGCGCTCAGCAGCGCGACCGGCGTGCTGCGCTCCCGCGTCGGCGACCAGACCGGCGTGCGGTTCACCCCGACGCTGACCTTCGTCGCGGACACCGTGCCCGACCAGGCGCGCCGGATGGAGGAGCTGCTCGCCAAGGCCAAGGAGGCCGACGAGGAGGTCGCCCGGCTGGCCTCCGGCGCCGTCCCGGCCGGTGACGCCGATCCGTACCGCGCGAGCACCGACGATGACGACGAGGACACCGAAGGTGTCGAGGACGAGGACTTTTCCGACGCCGATGTGCGGCGTGGCCCACAAGGTGGTTGAGTCGCGGCGCCGGATCGGGTGCGTTGGTCACCGGTGACCGGATCAGGTCGCCGATGACGTGGAGGTGACGTGTGCGCGGGCAACCCGAGACCGCGGGCCCGCAGGGCCGGTCCCTGCAGGAGGCCGTCGCGGCGGCTGCGGGCAAGCTCGCGGCAGCACCTGACGTGACCCTGTTCGGGCACGTCAACCCCGATGCCGACGCCCTGGGCAGCGCGCTCGCGCTGGGCCGGGCCCTGAAGAAGCGCGGCAGCACCGTCCGGGTGTCCTTCGGGCATCCGGACAAGCCCGCGCACTCGCTGCGCGACCTCGACGCGGACGGGCTCGTCGTGCCCGTCTCGGAGGTGCCGGCGGCACCTCCGCTGCTGGTCGTGTGCGACACCGGCAGCCTGGGTCGGCTGGGCAGGCTCGCCGACCGGGTCAAGGGCACCATCGCGGCCGGTGGTGAGGTCATCGTCCTCGACCACCACGTCTCCAACACCCGCTACGGCACGCTGCACGTCGTCGACGAGTCCGCCGAGGCCACGGTGCTGATCGTGCTGCGGCTGCTCGACGAGCTCGGGGCCGAGCTGGACCTGCCGATCGCCCGCTGCGTGTACGCCGGGCTGGTCACCGACACGCGATCGTTCCGGCACGCCGGTGCCGAGGTGCACCGGGTGGCGGCCCGGCTGCTCGAAGCCGGTGTCGATCCGGAGGCCACCACCAAACCGCTGCTCGACACCCATCCGTTCGGGTTCATGGGCATGCTCGCCGGCGTGCTCGGCCGGGCTGAGCTGGAGCGCTCGGCCGCGCAGGGCTTGGGCTTCGTGCACGCCACCGTCCGCGCCACCGATTCCGAGGGGCTGGGCAGCGAGGACGTCGACAGCGTCATCGACGTCATCCGCACCACCAGCGAGGCCGAGGTGGCCGCGGTGCTCAAGGAGATCGGCGCGGACCACTGGTCGGTGTCGCTGCGCGCCGACAGCCGCATCGACGTCAGCCACGCCGCAAACGCCTGCGGAGGCGGCGGCCACCGGCTGGCGTCCGGCTTCACGGCCAAGGGCACGGAGGCGGAGATCCTCGCCGAGATCCGCAAAGCCCTCGACAACGCCCCGCTCCTCAACCCCTGATCCCCTCGCACCCAGCCCCCGTTCGAATTTCGCGCGAAGTTCGACCCCCAAAGTTCCCACTCGAATTTCGCGAGAAATTGGAATCCGCCCCCCCGCGCGGATGCCGATGCCCGGGGGTTTCGTCGTGCTGTGGGGTTTTGACCTGGTGGTTTCCAACTTCGCGCGAAATTCGACTCTCCCGTGTGGCGGTCGAATTTCGCGCGAAGTTCGAAGGGGGTCAGGTGCGTTTGCGGGCTCGGAAGGCTGCGACGTGGACCCGGTTGGCGCATCGGGGGGAGCAGAAGCGCTTGGCCTGGTTGGTCGAGGTGTCCAGGTAGTACGTGCCGCAGGCTTCGGCTTGGCAGCGGCCCCAGCGCCGTGTGCCGTGGTGGACGATGCCCTGGGCCAGACCCCACGCGGCAGCCGCGACGACCTCGTCCACCGCGGGCGCGTCCGGGCCGGCCACGTGCACGTGCCAGTTGGGAGCGTCGTCGTGGCCGCCGTGACCCGAGAGCCGGGGGCGCGGGGGATGGGCTGCGAGCAGCGCGTTGACCTCGTCGCGGACCGTCTCGTCGTGGCCGGGCCCGTCGACCATCGCGGCCAGCGCCCGGCGCAGGCCCTCGGCGACCTCCCACAGCAGCGGCAGGTCGGAGTCGCGGAGCCGGTCGGCCCACCAGGGCTCCTCGTGCAGCGCTGCGCGGACCGTCTCGACGTCGGTCAGGTCGGCGTTGGCGAGCCGGAGCGCGACCTCGGTGTAATCGGCGCTATCCACTGACGCTCCTTACCGCTACCCTGTGTCAGGGGCGAACCTGACAATCGCAGCTTACAAGGGAGATGACGTGTCCGAGGCCGGGGAACGGGTGTCACCGCGCAAGGTGCTGGGGCTCGCGGTCCCCGCGCTCGGCGTGCTCGCGGCCGAGCCGCTGTACGTGCTGGTCGACACCGCCGTGGTCGGTCACCTCGGCGCTGTCCCGCTGGCCGGGCTCGCGCTCGGCGGCACCCTGTTCACGCTGGTCTCCAGCCAGCTGACGTTCCTCACCTACGGCACCACCGCGCGCACCGCGCGGCTGCACGGCGCCGGTCGGCGCACCGAGGCCGTCGCCGAAGGCGTGCAGGCCACCTGGCTCGGCGTTGCCGTGGGCATGATCCTCTCGCTGCTCGCGCAGCTGGTCGCCACCCCGGTCGCGGAACTGCTCGCCGGACCCGGACCGGTCGCCGACGCCGCCGGGTCCTGGCTGCGCATCGCGCTCTGCGGTGCGCCGCTGGTGCTGATCACGATGGCGGGGAACGGCTGGATGCGCGGGGTGCAGGACACCGTCCGGCCGCTGCGCTACACGCTCATCGGCAACGGCGTCTCCGCCGTGCTGTGCCCCGTCCTGGTCTACCCGCTGGGCCTGGGGCTGGAAGGTTCGGCGATCGCGAACCTGATCGGCCAGACCATCGCCGCGGCCCTGTTCGTGCGAGCCCTGCTCGTCGAGAAGGCCCCGCTGCGCCCCGACTGGACCAAGATGCGCGCCCAGCTGGGCATGGGTCGCGACCTGGTGCTGCGCACGATGGCCTTCCAGGTCTGCTTCCTGTCGGCGACCTCGGTCGCGGCCCGGACCGGCGCCGAGACCGCCGCCGCCCACCAGGTGGTGTGGCAGCTGTGGATGTTCCAGTCGCTGGTGCTGGACTCGCTGGCGATCGCCGCCCAGTCGCTGGTCGGCGCGGCCCTGGGCAGCGGTTCGGTGCCGCGCGCGAAGGCCGTCGCCAAGCAGGTCACCTGGTACAGCCTGGTGTTCGGCTGCGGGCTGGCGCTGTTGTTCACCGCCGTGTCCGGGGTGCTGCCCTCGGTGTTCACCACCGATCCGGCGGTGCTCGGCGAGATGCCGCACGCCTGGTGGTTCTTCGTGGCGGTCCAGCCCGTGGCCGGTGTGGTCTTCGCGCTCGACGGGGTGTTCCTCGGCGCCGGCGACGCCGCCTACCTGCGCACCGCGACGATCCTCAGCGCCGTCGTCGGCTACCTCCCGCTGATCTGGCTCGCGCTCGCGTTCGGCTGGGGGCTGGCCGGGATCTGGACCGGGCTGAGCCTGTTCATGGTGCTGCGGATGATCACGCTGCTGCTGCGCGCCCGCTCCGGCAAGTGGGCGGTGACGGGCGCGACCCGCGAAGCCGCTGCCGCCGCCTGACCCTGGAGGCATCGGGCGCCGCCGGGTCGGGGATGATGGTTCGCCGTGTCCGCGCAATCCCGCAAGCAGAGTCCCGCCGTTCCTCCAGGCCTCCTGGTCGTCGACAAACCGGCGGGGATGACCTCGCACGACGTCGTCTCCCGTGTTCGCCGCATCATGGGCACCCGCAAGGTCGGGCACGCCGGGACACTGGACCCGATGGCCACCGGCGTGCTGGTGCTCGGCCTGGAGCGGGCGACCAAGCTGCTGGGCCACCTGGCGCTGGACACCAAGGCCTACCTCGCGACGATCACGCTCGGGGTCGCGACCAGCACCGATGACGCCGAGGGCGAGGTTATCTCGACCGCCGACGCCTCCGGGGCGGACGAGGCCGAGGTCCGCGACGGGGTCGCGGCGCTGACCGGCGACCTGCAGCAGGTCCCCAGCGCCGTCAGCGCGGTGAAGGTCAACGGGCGCCGCGCCTACGACATCGCGCGCAGCGGCGAAACCGTCGAGCTCGCGTCCCGGCCGGTCACGGTCTCCCGGTTCGACGTGCTCGCGCTGCGGCGCACCGAGCGGACCACCGAGCTGGACGTCCTGGTGGAGTGCTCATCGGGCACCTACGTCCGGGCGCTGGCCCGCGACCTCGGCGAGGCGCTCGACGTCGGCGGGCACCTCACCGCGCTGCGGCGCACCCGGGTGGGTCCGTTCGGGCTGGCCACCGCGCGGACGCTGGAGCAGCTGGAGGACACCCCCGAGCTGTCGATGAACCTGGACCAGGCCGTCGAGACGGCCTTCCCGCGCCGCAACGTCGACGCCTCGACCGCCCGGGCGCTGTCGCACGGGCAGGTCGTCACCGCCGCGGGCGTCGAGGGGACCTACGGCATGTTCGATCCCGACGGCCGCGCCGTGGCCCTGGTCCGCGACCGGGGCCGCACGGCCAAGGCCGTCCTGGTCATCGTCCCCGGGAACTGACGACGGCCGTGCGCTCACCTCGCGCAGCGCGGGGGATTCGAATTTCGCGCGAAATTCGAATCCCCCGACGGGTGCTGGAGGCTTCGTCGGGTGGTGGGTGGCGCCGCGCGGCTGGGGTCGGGCGGGTTCGAAACCACCGCTCGGCGCTCGATCGTGCGGGGCAAGTAGGCTTCCAGATCGTGCAGCGTTGGCGTGGTTTGGAGCAGATTCCCGGTGGTTGGGGCCGTTGCGTGGTCACCATCGGTGTCTTCGACGGGGTGCATCGCGGTCACCAGAAACTCATCGCGCACGCCGTGCAGCAGGCTCGGCGGCGCGGCGTCCCCTGCGTGCTGATGACCTTCGATCCGCATCCGGCCGAGGTCGTGCGTCCCGGCAGTCACCCGGCGCAGCTGACCACCTTGCGGCGGCGGGCCGAGCTCGTCGAGCAGTTGGGCGTGGACGTGTTCTGCGTGCTGCCGTTCACCCGCGAGCTGTCCCGCGTGCCCGCGGAGGGCTTCGCGCACGAGATCCTGGTGGAGAAGCTGCACGCCGCCGAGGTCGTGGTGGGGGAGAACTTCACCTTCGGGCACAAGGCGGCGGGCAACATCGAGCTGCTGACCAAGCTCGGCGAGCGCTTCGGGTTCGAGGTCGCCTCCGACGCGCTGGTGTCCGGCCCGGTGGAGCGCTCCGACGACCCCGACGGCACCTCCGTGACGTTCTCCTCGACCTACATCCGCGCGTGCATCGACGCAGGTGACGTGGTCGCGGCGGCCTCCGCGCTGGGGCGGCACCACCGGCTCGAGGGCATCGTGGTGCGCGGCGCCGGTCGTGGCGGCAAGGAGCTGGGCTTCCCGACCGCCAACCTGTCCACTCCGGACTACACGGCGATCCCCGCAGACGGCGTCTACGCGGCCTGGTTCACCCACCGCAGGCGCGGCGCCTCCCAGCCGGGACCGGCGCTGCCCGCGGCGGTGTCGGTGGGCAGCAACCCGACGTTCTCGGGCACCGAGCGCACCGTCGAGGCCTTCGTGCTCGACGTGGACGCCGACTTCTACGGCGAGCACGTCGACCTGGACTTCGTGCAGCGTCTCCGCGCGATGGAGCGCTACGACTCGGTCGAGGCGCTGATCGAGCAGATGAACGCCGACGTGTCCGAAACCCGCCGGATCCTCGGAGCGCGCGAGTGAGCTCCGCCGCCGGAATGCAGAGGTTTTCGGATTCTCGACCCCGCGCGGCCGGTGAGCTGGCAGGATTCGAGTCCGGATCATCCCGGGCTCGTCGGGGTGGCGGTCACGCAGGGGGAGCGAAGGTGTCGGAGAGCAGCAGCGTCCAGCGGAACCTGGCTCTGCAGCGGCAGTGGTACGGCGAGCCGCTGGGGGACCGGGTGCGCCGGCTGGTCGTGGCCTTCCGAATCTCGCAGGCCCAGCTGGCCGACGTGCTCGGCATCAGCGCGCCGATGCTCAGCCAGGTCATGAGCGGCCGCCGCGCCAAGATCGGCAACCCGCAGGTGCTGGCCCGGCTGGTGATGCTGGAGCGCAAGGTCCTCATCCCGGGCGTCGCCGCGGGCGAGTCGGACGCGATCAAGCAGGCGCTGGAGGACGTGCGCCAGTCGCAGCCCTCGGTGGGCCGCGACAACCTGCCGGTCAAGCAGACCGCCAACGGCGAGCAGATCGCGTGGCCGGTCCTGCTGGAGGTCGCCAAGCCCACCGAGCTGGAGGCCGCCGCCTCCTTGCTGGAGGGCCGCTACCCGCGCCTGGCCGGCCTGCTGCGCCGAGCCGCGGACAGCGAGTAGGCGCGATACTCGCGGCATGCGGCTGTTCACCGCGCTGTGGCCGTCCGGCGAGGCGGTGGCGCACCTGGGCGAGGCGGTCGCGGCGCTCGATCCGGCGCAGGTGAGCGAGGCGACGGCGGGCTTGCGCAAGTTCCGCTTCGCCGCGGCCGAGCGCTGGCACCTGACGTTGCGCTTCCACGGCGACGACGCCGACCCGCGACGCGTCGCCGAACGCCTCGACCGGCGGATCCGCCGGGTCACCGGCACCCCGCCCACCCTGCGCCTGAGCGGCGCGGGAACGTTCCGCGGCGTGCTGTGGATCGACGTCGAAGCCGCCACCGGGGACGACCGGCGAACCCTGCGCGAGCTGGTGCGGGCGGCCGGTGGCGACCCGGACGGCTTCCGGGCGCACCTGACCATCGCCAGGTGGGCCTCGGGCGGGTCCGGTCGGCGGTCGGTGGCGGCGCTGTTCACCGGCTACACCGGACCTTGGTGGACCGCCGGGGAACTGGCGGTGATGCGCAGTGACCAGGGCGAAGGCGCTCCGGTGTACCGGGCGGTGCACCGGGTGCCGGTGACGCGCGACGCGTCGGGGTAACCGGGGCGAGCAGGCCTTCCCTGTTATCCTGGCCTGTGGAGCGGCTGCAGTCCGTGGTGGCCGTTCTGGGGTAACCAGCCCTCACGGCGGCGGCGCCGCCAGGCAGCTCGCCGCCCACCGACACGGGACATGCAAGAAGGAGTATTTCGTGGCGCTGTCCACTGACGAGAAGAAGCAGATCCTGGCCGAGTACGGCCTGAAGGACGGCGACACCGGTTCGCCGGAGGCCCAGGTGGCCCTGCTGACCAAGCGGATCACCGGCCTGACCGAGCACCTCAAGCAGCACAAGCACGACCACCACTCGCGTCGTGGTCTGCTGCTGATGGTGGGTCGCCGCCGTCGTCTGCTCAACTACCTGACCAAGGTGGACATCGAACGCTACCGTTCGCTGATCCAGCGACTCGGTCTGCGTCGTTGACATGACACCGGGGGGAGTGGCCGCGGCCGCTCCCCCCGGTGCGTAAAACCGGGCGGTGCCGTTCAGGCGCCGTCAGCAACTCAATAGAGCGCTCACGGTGGCAAGCACTGGGTGCAGGCGTCCGCCGGTCCTCGGTAGTGGCTGCCGGGCAAGTCGTCACGAGACGGTCCCGGGAGCTTCGATCGATGGCCGGCCTTGTCGGATCACCGATCCGGATGCTCCTGCCGTGGGCGTTGTGACGATAGGGAGTCACCTTGACTGAAGCGATCGAAGAGGGCGTGTACGAGTCGACCGCCGTGCTGGACAACGGCGCGTTCGGCACCCGTACCGTTCGTTTCGAGACCGGCCGGCTCGCCAAGCAGGCCGCCGGGAGCGTCGTCGCCTACCTCGACGACGAAACCATGCTGCTGTCGGCCACCACGGCCTCCAAGCAGCCGAAGGAGCACTTCGACTTCTTCCCGCTGACCGTCGACGTCGAAGAGCGGATGTACGCCGCGGGCCGCATCCCCGGCTCGTTCTTCCGCCGCGAGGGCCGGCCGTCCACGGACGCGATCCTGACCTGCCGGCTGATCGACCGCCCGCTGCGCCCGTCGTTCGTCGACGGCCTGCGCAACGAGGTCCAGGTCGTGGTCACGGTCATGAGCCTGAAGCCGGGCGACCTCTACGACGTGCTGGCGATCAACGCCGCGTCCGCGTCCACCCAGGGCTCGGGCCTGCCGTTCTCCGGCCCGATCGGTGCCACCCGCATGGCGCTGATCGACGGCCAGTGGGTCGCGTTCCCGACCCACGAGCAGCTCGAGCGCGCCGTGTTCGACATGGTCGTCGCGGGCCGCATCGTCGGTGACGACGTCGCGATCATGATGGTCGAGGCCGAGGCCACCGAGAAGACCGTCGAGCTGGTCGACGGCGGTGCCCAGGCGCCGACCGAGGAGATCGTGGCCGCCGGCCTGGAGGCCGCCAAGCCGTTCATCCGCAGCCTGTGCGTGGCCCAGCAGCAGCTGGCCCAGGCGGTCGGCAAGGACACCCAGGAGTTCCCGGTGTTCCCGGCCTACCAGGACGACGCGTTCACCGCCGTCGAGCAGGCCGTGTCCGCCGAGCTGGCCGAGGCGCTGAAGATCGCCGGCAAGCAGGAGCGCGAGAACCGCCTCGACGAGATCAAGGCGTCGGTCCTGGAGAAGGTCGGCACCGGTGAGGGCGAGGCGTTCGAGGGCCGCGAGAAGGAGATCGGCGCGGCGTTCCGCTCGCTGACCAAGAAGCTGGTCCGCCAGCGCATCATCCGCGACCAGGTCCGCATCGACGGCCGCAGCCTGACCGACATCCGCAGCCTGTCCGCCGAGGTCGGCGTGATCCCGCGGACCCACGGTTCGGCGCTGTTCGAGCGCGGCGAGACCCAGATCCTGGGTGTGTCCACGCTGAACATGCTGCGGCTGGAGCAGACCATCGACTCGCTCTCCCCGGAGACGACGAAGCGGTACATGCACCACTACAACTTCCCGCCGTACTCGACCGGTGAGACCGGCCGGGTGGGCAGCCCGAAGCGTCGCGAGATCGGCCACGGCGCGCTGGCCGAGCGCGCGCTGGTCCCGGTGCTGCCCTCGCGCGAGGAGTTCCCGTACGCCCTCCGGCAGGTCTCCGAGGCCCTGGGCTCCAACGGTTCCACCTCGATGGGCTCGGTCTGCGCCTCGACGCTGTCCCTGCTCAACGCGGGTGTGCCGCTGAAGGCCCCGGTCGCGGGCATCGCGATGGGCCTGGTCTCCGACGAGGTCGACGGCAAGACCCACTACGTGGCGCTGACCGACATCCTCGGTGCCGAGGACGCCTTCGGCGACATGGACTTCAAGGTCGCGGGCACGAAGGACTTCGTGACCGCCCTGCAGCTGGACACCAAGCTGGACGGCATCCCGTCCGAGGTGCTGGCGCAGGCGCTGGGCCAGGCGCGCGACGCCCGGTTCACGATCCTGGAGGTCATGGCCGAGGCCATCGGCAAGCCGGACGAGATGAGCCCGCACGCCCCGCGCGTGACCTCGGTGAGCATCCCGGTCGACAAGATCGGCGAGGTCATCGGCCCGAAGGGCAAGATGATCAACTCGATCACCGAGGAGACCGGCGCCGAGATCACCATCGAGGACGACGGCACCATCTACGTGGGTGCGGCCGACGGCCCGTCCGCCGAGGCGGCGATCGACAAGATCAACGCCATCGCGAACCCGCAGCTGCCGAAGGTCGGCGAGCGCTTCCTGGGCACCGTGGTCAAGACCGCGGCCTTCGGCGCGTTCGTCTCGCTGCTGCCGGGCAAGGACGGCCTGGTGCACATCTCCAAGCTGGGCAACGGCAAGCGCATCGGCAAGGTCGAGGACGTGGTGAACGTCGGCGACAAGCTGCGCGTGGAGATCGCCGACATCGACAACCGCGGCAAGATCAGCCTGGTGCTGGTCAACGACGAGGAGGAGAAGTCGGGCGAGAGCGAGGGCGAGGCCGCCCCGGCCGAAGCCTCCGCCGAATGATCGGCTGACCGACGTCGTGATGCGGCCCGTCCCGGGAATGCCGGGGCGGGCCGTATTGTCGTAGTGCGTGCGCGGGGAGCGCAGAAGCTACGAGAACGGGCATATGAAGCAGCAGAAGCAGACAGCCGGATACCTGCAGCGTCCCGGGACCACCCGGGTTCTCGGGCACAACGGTGCCGCCGAAGTGCGCCGGACGGTCCTGCCGGGCGGGCTGCGGGTGGTCACCGAACCCGTGCCCGGAGTTCGATCCGCCTCGGTGGGCATCTGGGTCGGCGTCGGTTCGCGCGACGAGACCCGGGCGCAGGCGGGTGCCGCGCACTACCTGGAGCACCTGCTGTTCAAGGGCACCGCGAAGCGGACCGCCGTGGGCATCGCGCAGGAGATCGACGCGGTCGGCGGGGAGCTCAACGCCTTCACCTCCAAGGAGCACACCTGCTACTACGCGCACGTGCTCGACGAGGACCTCCCGCTGGCCATCGACATGCTCTGCGACGTGGTCTTCGACGCGGTCAACGACAGCGCGGACGTCGACGTCGAGCGCAGCGTGGTGCTCGAGGAGATCGCGATGCGCGACGACGACCCCGAGGACCTGCTGCACGAGCTGTTCTCCACCGCCGTGCTGGGCGACAGCCCGCTGGGGCGGTCGGTGCTGGGCACCGAGGAGTCGATCGGCGAGATGACCCGCAACCGGGTGCACGGCTTCTACCGGCGCAGCTACCAGATGCCGAAGATGATCGTGGCGGTGGCGGGCAACGTCGAGCACGCCAAGGTCGTGCGGCTGCTGCGCAAGGCGCTCGGCGACCGGCTGACCGGCGACGACCGCCCGGAGGCGCCGCGCGGGGGCCGGGTCCGGCTGCCGAAGCAGGAGCCGCTGGTGCTGCAGCCCGACGACACCGAGCAGACCCACCTGCTGATCGGCTGCCGCGGCCTGGACCGCTACGACGAGCGCCGGTTCGCCCTCGGCGTGCTCAACGCGGCGCTGGGCGGCGGGATGAGCTCGCGGCTGTTCCAGGAGATCCGGGAGAGCCGGGGGTTGGCGTACTCGGTGTACTCGTCGAGCGCGGCCTACTCGGACGCGGGCACGTTCTCGGTGTACGCGGGCTGCACGCCGGAGCGCCTCGGCGAGGTCGCCTCGGTGATCCGGAAGGTGCTCGCCGACGTCGCCGCCGACGGCCTGTTGCCGGAGGAGGTCGACCGGGGACGGGGTCAGCTGCGCGGCGGCCTGGTCCTGGGCCTGGAGGACAGCGCGGCCCGGATGAGCCGCATCGGCAAGACCGAGCTCAACTACGGCCGCCACTACACGGTCGAGGAGACCCTCGCCAAGATCGAGGCGGTCACCCCGGACGACGTCGCGGTCCTCGCGCGCGACCTCCTCAACCGCCCCTTCACCACCGCCGTCGTCGGCCCCTACAAGACCCCGGAGGACCTCCCGGAGGGCGTGTAGCGGCAGCCGGGGCGGTTCTTGCCGGAGTCGCCCGTGGTCCTCTTGCGCCTCGGCCCTGGGGAACGGGCGCACGTGGATGGTGTTGGTCACCAGGTGGGGTGGGTCGTCCGGTGCGCGCGGGCGGGGTGCCTAGACTCCGGGTGAGCAGTGTCGGCGCGGAGAGGTGTTGCAACGGTGATCAAGGTTGGTGTGCTGGGCGCCCGCGGGCGGATGGGTTCCGAGGCCGCACGAGCCGTCGGCGAGGCCGCCGACACCGAGCTGGTCGCTGAGATCGACCACGACGACCCCATCGAGCGGCTCGTCGAGTCCGGCGCGCAGGTCGCCGTCGACCTCACCCACCCCGACGCGGTGCTGAACAACATCAAGTTCTGCGTCGACAACGGCATCAACGTCGTGGTCGGCACCAGCGGTCTCGGCCCGGCCGAACTGGACTCCATCCGCACCTGGCTGGCCGACAAGCCGCAGGTCGGCGTGATCGTGGCGCCGAACTTCGCGATCGGCGCGGTGCTGTCGATGCGGTTCGCCGAGCTGGCCGCCAAGTACTTCGACAACGCCGAGATCGTCGAGCTGCACCACCCGAAGAAGGCCGACGCGCCGTCGGGCACTGCGGCCCGCACCGCGCACGTCATCGGCAAGGCCCGCGAGGAAGCCGGTCTCGGCGAGATGCCCGACGCCACCACCAAGGACCCCGACGGCGCCCGCGGCGCCGAGGTCGACGGGGTGCGGGTGCACGCGGTGCGGATGACCGGCCTGGTCGCGCACCAGGAAGTGCTGTTCGGCACCGAGGGCGAGACCCTCACCATCCGGCACGACTCCTACGACCGCCGTTCCTTCATGCCGGGCGTGCTGCTGGGCATCCGCGAGGTTCCGGGCCGTCCGGGGCTGACCGTGGGCCTCGACGCGCTGATGGGCATCTGAGGTGACCAAGCCGCTGCTGACCGCGCGGAACGCGGCGTTCGTGGTCGCGCTCGTGCTGCTGGTCTACTTGGTGCTGATGGGTGGCCGCGCGATCACGATGATCTCCAGCGGCGAACCAGTCTTCATCGCGCTGGGCCTGGCGATCCTGGTCTTCCCGGTGCTCGGCGCGGTCCTGGTCGCCGACCAGCTGCGCTTCGGCGCCTCCACCGAGCGGCTGGCGCGCAGGCTCGACGACGAGGGCGCGCTGCCGGACGTCTCGCACCTGCCGCGCCGGCCCTCGGGCCGGGTCGAGCGGGCGGCGGCCGACGAGTGGTTCGACGCCAAGCAGGCCGAGCTGGAAGCGTCACCGAACGACTGGCGCCGCTGGTTCGCCGTCGCCCAGGCCTACGACCTCGCCGGCGACCGCAACCGCGGCCGCAAGGCCATGCGCAAGGCCATCGAGCTGGAGCGCGACGAAACGGCCTGAGCCGCAGGGGAAGTGCTCAACCCAGCGCCTCCGTCGCGGCCTGGGCGTCGTGCTCGTGGATCCACTGCAGCGTGTCCGGGATCGCCGCGAGCCGCCGGTCGCGGTCGTCTGCGTCCGGCCCGTCGGGCAGGTGCAGCAGCGCCGAGGCCACCCACGAGCTGCGCTGGACCGCGCGCGTGCGGGCGCGCCGGAGGCGTTCGTAGCGGGGCAGCGCCTGGTCCGGCGCGAAGCGGTGCAGCAGCGCGGCGAGGGTGGCCGCGTCCTCGATGGACTGGTTGGCGCCCTGACCGTGGTGCGGCAGCATGGCGTGCGCGGCGTCGCCGAGCAGCACGATCCCGCCCCGGTGCCAGCTGGTGAGCGGCCGTTGCCCGAACAGGGCCCACCGCTTGTGCAGGCTCGTCGCCGCGACCATCTCGCGCACTCCCGGGTGCCAGTCGGCGAAAGGCGCGCGGAGCTGGTCGGCTGAGACGTCCTCCACCCAGCTGGAGCCCGTCCACGTCGGCGGATCGTCCACGACGGCCAGGAAGTTGACGAAGTCTCCGTCGCCGATCGGGTAGTGCAGCACGTGAGCGCCGGGCCCCATCCAGAACTGGATGGCGCCGGGGTCGGGCAGCGAGGGCATCGCGTCGACCGGGATCAGGCCGCGAAAACCGCTGGTGCCGGAGTACTGGGCCGGTTCGTCGTCCGCGACCCACCGGCGCACCGTGGAGTGCACGCCGTCGGCGCCGACGACGAGATCGGCGTGCGCCGCGGTGCCGTCGGCGAAGTGCAGCTCGTACCCCCGGTTCTCGGTCGAGAGGTCCACGAGCCGGTGGTCGAGGTGGAGGTCGTCGTGGCCGCAGGCCTCGGCCAAGGCGGCCTGGAGGTCGGCGCGGTGCACGCCGTAGTACGGGGCGCCGAACCGCGCCGCGTAGTCGTCGCCGGCCGTGAAGGCCGCGATCCGCCGACCACCGCGCCAGTCCCGGTAGATGAGCTCGGTGGGCACGGCGCTGCGGGCGGCCAGGCGGTCGCGCAAGCCGAAGGCGTGCAGCACGCGCGTGCCGTTGGCCGACAGCGCCACCGCCGCGCCCACTTCCCGCAGCTCGGAGGCCCGCTCGTGGACGGTGGCCCGGATTCCCCTGCGCCGCAACGCGATCGCGAGCGTGAGCCCGCCGATCCCCGCGCCGGTGATCGCTACCGATGGTGACTTCGTCGTCATGCGCACCCCCGACGGTCGTGCCGGTGTCGTTGTACCGATCGGTACAGGAATTGCACGCTAGTTGTACCGATCGGTACGGTCAAGGGGTGAGTTCACGAGGCGACAAGCGCGCCGAACTGCTGCGGAAGGCCGTCGACCACCTCGCCGAGCACGGCATCGCCGACCTTTCCCTGGCGCCCACGGCCGAGAAGCTGGGCACCAGCAAGCGCATGCTGCTGTACTACTTCGGCAGCCGCGACGCGCTCATCGCCGAGGCGATCGCCGCGAGCCGTCCCGACGTCTCCGGCCTGTTCCGCGACGTCGGCGACACCGGTGACCTGGAGCGGGCGGCGTGGGAGCTGTGGGAGGCGATCACCCGCGGGCGCCAGCAGCGGCCGATCCGGATCCTGTTCCAGGTGCTGAGCCTGGCCCCGACGCAGCCGGATCGCTACGCCGCGCTCGCCGCGGACGCCGTCAGGGCGATGGTGGAGCCGCTCGTGCCCGTCTACCGCGGGCTCGGCTTCGACGAGCTCGAGGCGCGTTCCCGCGCGAGCCTGCTCATCTCGGGTCTGCGCGGGCTGTGCCTGGACCGCATCGTCACCGGTGATGCGGAGCGGATCGAGGCCGCCGCCGGCGTGCTCATCCGGGCCGCCACGACGACGGAGAATCGGAAACCATAAGTTCGCTTGGGCTTTCGCGCATACCGCCGTTCGGGCTACTGATCGTTTTCGCCAGGCGATTCTCAGGGTCTCGTGGGAAGGGATCCCACAACGTGGTTGAAGATTGACACCACGTGGGCGCTTCTCGATTATTACCGGCATGTCCAGGTTCGCCTGTCTGGTGGCTCGCCTGCATGTCGATCTCCGGCAGCAGGCCAGCGCGCTCTGTCACGCGTAAGCGACCTCCTTCTCTCGCCGCTGCAAGGCGTTCTCTCCCTCTCCGAGCAGTCCACGACGAAGCTCGCCCGGAAATTCGCGCATTCCGGTCGCGTGCGATTCGTCGTGCCCGATTTCGGAATTCTCCACGAAAATCCGGAGCACACATGAAAAAGAGTCTTCGAAGGCTGCCCATCGGGCTGGCCGCCCTAGCCCTGGCGGTCGGTGCGGTCACGTTACCGGTGCCGGACGCCTACGCCGATGTCGACGTGTCCTCGCAGTCCGTCAAGGGTGCGGACGGCAAGGACTACACCGTCACCAACCACGTCGTGAAGAGCGCGCTGGAGAAGTCCACATCGGACGGCAAGCCGAAGGAGTGGCTTGTCGTCTGGGCGGGCGACGAGAACATCGCCGACACCGCGGTGGCCGACGTCCGAAACCTGCCGGGCTCGCTGTCCGGTGGCGCGGGCAAGGCCGCCAACGCGGCACCCGGCCCGGACTTCCTGGCGATCATCGACGCGACCAAGGGCTCACCCGGCTACGGCCAGGTGGTCAACACCGTCACCGTCGGACCGCTGGTGGAGAACGAGCCGCACCACATGCAGTACGTGTGGCACAAGGGCGACACCATCTTCGCCGGTGCGCTCTTCGGCGCGGCGACCTACGCGTTCGACGTGACCTCGCTGCCCAACGTCAAGCTCAAGGGCATCAGCCTGCCCACGCAGACGCCGGGCGGATCCGTTCCGGACGCGTACTGGACGCTCAAGGACGGCACCGCATACGGCACCTACATGGGCGGCCCGGTGGCCCCGGGCCCGTACCGCTACTCGGACGGTTCGGTGCACCTGGGCAACGGCTTCGCCGGCAGCCCCGGTGAGGTCGTCCGGTTCGACCAGAACGCCAAGGTGCTCTCCGAATCCCCGGCCGCCACACCGGGCGGGGACAACGAGAAGCTGTGCGCCAACCTGCCGCGGATCGGCACGCCGACCTGCGCCAACCCGCACGGCATCCAGGCCCGCGAGGACCTGAACACCCTGGTCACCTCGGACTACACCGAGCCGCGCAACATCATCCTCGACCCGGTGAAGGCCCCGTCTCCGTACCTGCGGCGGCCGACCGTGCGGACCTGGGACATCAGCGATCGCAACCACCCGAAGCTCAAGGCGGTCTCGTACCTGCCCAACGGCCCGCGCTCGGACCCGAAGGACCCGCTGCACAACGAGAGCCGTGCCGTCATGGAGACCACGGTGACGAACCTGCCGGGCCACAAGGGCGCTTTCGCGCAGACCATGCAGGGCGGTGCGGTGTTCTACACGCCGGACATCACCGCGCCGGAACCGCACTGGCGCCAGGTGTTCGACGACGGCGCCGCGGTCGTGAACTTCGACAAGGCCAACGACCGCAACGGCGGCAGCTCCAACGGCGGCTGGATCCAGACCAGCCCGGACGACCGGTTCCTGTACCGGGCGATCCAGGGGCGTGCGGCGGGCACGTTCGGCGAGGACGACCCGGGCACCACGGGCGGTGTGTACACGCTGGACATCCAGAAGCTGGTCAACTCCGGCAACGACTTCCAGTGCAACATCGACACCATCGCCGAGTCCGAGCGCGGTGGCGCCGAGTCCGACTGCCCGACGGTGGCCGGCACGACGCCCATCAACCCGGGCAAGGCCGCGGGCGGTCCGCACTGGGGCGGGTACGACAACTTCGTGCTCGGCCCGGACGGCAAGTACACCGAAACCCAGACGCCCGGGCGCCTGGCGGTGTCGAACTACTTCGTCGCGCGATCCGGCAACGACGGCGACCACAAGATCAACATGGTCGACCTCGGCCCGGACGGGAAGGTTTCGCTCGACGACACCTTCCGCGACGAGGGGACCGGTGAGGTCGGCGTCAACTTCAACCGGCGGTCCTGGCCGCACGGCGAGTTCGGCTACGCCAAACCTCACTCGGAGCTGTTCGTGGTCGCCGACAGCGACCTGAAGTAGTCGCAGGAGCCACCGGACCTGGACCCGGCGGCGAACGGGTGGCCGCCGTCCCGGCGGCGGCCACCCACCTCCCCAGCCCTTCCGAACGAGAGCGGACGTGGAACACATGCACACCCACACCGGAGTGTCCAGTGTGGACTACCTCGCGCTGGTGCTGCGCGTGCTGCTGCTGACCGGCACCCCGCTGGTCGCAGGCATCGGCCTGCTGCGCGCCGGAGCGGAGATGCGCCCGTGGTCCGCCTGGATCGCAGGCGTCGGCACCGCCGCCCTGGCCGGGCTGTCCGCCGCGGTCCTGCACATCAACACCGGCTTCGCGATCACCCACGTGGTGCTCGCGCTCGCCGTGCCCGTCGCGCTGCGCTGGCGCGGCCCCTCGACCTTCCTCGGCTTCGCCCTGGCGCTGCTGCTCATCGCCGAAGCCGCCCTCGGCCACACCTCGCTGGCCTTCTTCCTCGACACGATCTTCGTCGCGGTCGCCGTCGTCTGGTTCGGCCTGGCGCTGGCCAAGAACTGGGCGCCCGACAGCGGACTGCGGCCGCGCCCCATCGCGCTGACCGCCGCGATCGCGCTGGTCGGAGCGGGCATCGGGCAGCTGGTACTCTCCGGCGTCTTCGACCGCAGGCTCTGGACCACCGGGTACGGGATCACCGTGCTGGTGCTCGTGATCGGCGCTGCCGCCGTGCTGGCGTTGACCCTCGCGCTGCGGGAGGAACGCCGCGCCTACCGCTTCGGCGCGATCGGCGTGCTCGCCGTCGTCCTCGCCTGGGCCACCCTGCCCGGCATCCCCGCACCGCACGAGCTGCCCGTCCCCGGCACCGCCCGGATCGCCCAAGCGGCGGGCGCACCCGTGCTGGTCAGCCCGCAGCGCGTCGGCCGGAACCTGGTGCACTTCCCGGAAAGCGCTGGCGCGGGCATCACCGTCGAGCAGGGCGACCGGGTCTCGCGGGCCGTTCCGGTGCCCGGCACCAGCGGCACGTGGGCCGAGGTCGACCTACCGCCCGGCGGCAGCGACCTGGTGATCCGGCGCGGAACCGACAGCGGGACCGTCGAAGTCGACACCGGTGACCTGCCCGAGGTCCCCGGATCGGCCGACCCCGAGTGCGCCAGCGCCGCCCTCGGCGCCATCGCCGCCGCGGCGCCCGGCCCGGTGACCTGCCCGGACGTCGAACTGCTCGCCGAAGACGCCGACGCGCTGCGCAAGCAGGTCTCCTACCTCGCCGACCTGGAGGCGCCCTCGATCTCCGTCGTGGGCGACGGCACACCGCGCGGCAAGGCCGCGACCGATGTCGTGCTCGCCGAAGCCGCCCACCGCGGCCTGCCCGTCAGCGACCACCCCGACGGGGCGTTGGTGCTGGTCTCGGGCTGGGCGAAGGCGTCCCACACCCTGGAACGGGCGAGCTTCCTGTACGGAATGCACCTCGCGCCCTGGCTGTTGCACGGTCCGGTGGTGAACTCGACCGCGGGCGCGGTGTTGCCGCTGCGGTTCGACCCGCGCGACCGCGGCGCCCTCACCTACGGGATGACCCAGGCCAACACCTTCGGCGACCCGCCGTCGCTGTCGGGATACCGGCAGTGGGCGCGCGCCCGCGGCGAGAACCTCACCGGCGAGGTCACCATCTACGCGTCCGCCCAGGTCGACGTCATGCACATGGGCGGACACGAGCATGGCGGAAACCTCGGCCAGTGGATCCCGCAGGGGACGATCGTGGCCATCTCAGGTCCGCTCACGGAGAAGTAGGAGTGCACATGTCTGTTGTGGACGTTGAAAGACCGGCCCCGCCGCCGGTTCGCACGGCGCCGCCCGCGCAACGCGGCGTCGTCGCGATCGGCATCACCATCGCCGTCGTGCTCGGCCTGGCCGTGGCCAACGCGGCCGGCTGGAAGATGACCGTGCTCTACGCGGTCGGTCTGGCCCTGGGACTGGTGCTGTTCCACTCCCGGTTCGGCTTCACCTCCGCCTGGCGGCAGCTGATCACCGTCGGCCAGGGGAGGGCGATCCGCGCGCACATGCTGATGCTGGGCGTGGCGGCCGTGCTGTTCGCGGGAATCCTCGGCAGCGGCTACTCGCTTTCCGGCACCCCCGAACCCCAGCTGCAGACCGCCGGGCTGGGCGTGGTGTTCGGAGCGTTCCTGTTCGGCGTCGGCATGCAGGTCGGCGGTTCCTGCGCGTCCGGCACGCTCTTCGCCGTCGGCAGCGGGCAGACCGCGATCATCTTCACCCTCGGCGGGTTCATCGCCGGATCGGTGCTCACCGCCTTCATCTCGCCGTTCATCAAGACGGTGCAGGGCATCGGCCCGAAGGTCTCGCTGGCCGAAACCCCGCTGGGCTACGTCGGCGGAGTGCTGTTCACGCTGGTCATCATCGGTGTCGTCGTCGGGGTGTCGCTGCTGGTCGAGCGGCGCCGCACGCCTCCGCCGATCGACCAGCCGCCGATCGCCAAGGGCGTGCTGCGCGCGCTGCGCGGCTCCTGGCCGCTGTGGGTGGGCGCGGTGCTGCTGGCCGTGCTCAACGCGGTGACGCTGTTCGTCTCCGGCAACTCGTGGGGCATCACCTCGGCGTTCGGCCTGTGGGGCGCGAAGATCCTCGGCTGGATCGGGATCGACGTCTCCGGAGCCCCCTTCTGGCAGGACCCGGAGAACGCCGCGAAGCTCACCGCTTCGGTGCTCGCCGACCGGATCTCGGTGATGGACTTCGGGATCATGGTCGGCGCGCTGATCGCCGCCGCGCTGGCCGGTGCGTTCACCCTCCACCGCAAGATCCCGTGGCGGATGGCCGTCGGCGCCGTGCTCGGCGGAATCCTGATGGGCATCGGCGCGCGCTTCGCGGGCGGCTGCAACATCGGTGCCTACTTCTCCGGCGTCGCCTCGTTCAGCCTGCACGGCTGGCTGTGGGGCGTGATGGCCATCGTCGGCACCTACGCCGGTGTCGCGCTGCGACCGCTGTTCGGACTCGGCAACCCCAAGCCCTCGGACGCCGTCTGCTGATCTTCCACCGGCTGCGGCCGGTGGTGAGGAAAAGGGAGGAACGAACATGTCCACGTCCATCCGCCGTGCCGCCACCGCGGTCGCCATCGCCGTGAGTGCCGCGCTGCTCACCGGTGGCGTCGCCAACGCCGAGTCGGTGTGGGTCCTGCCCGGCGTCGACCTCGGCGCCGTGCTCACCCCGACCGTGCAGCTGCCCACCCAGCTGCTCGCGCCGGTCGTCGCCATCCTGGCCGGCTGACCAGGAAGTACGTCCGCTCCTGCCGCGTGGCCCGCGCACCGCGCGGCAGATCGGCAGCAACGAAGGGAACCCGCATGAACAACACCGCATCCCGCGCCATCACCGCCTCGCTCCTGGTCGGGGCCGCCCTCTGCACCACCGCCCCGGCAGCCCTGGCCGCTCCGGCGGCGGCCCCGGCTCCGGCCCAGGACGGACCGGCCATCGTCGACGAGCCCGACACCGGCGACCTCAACGACAAGTGGACGTTCGCCCCGGTCGGCGTGCCGGTCTTCGGCTTGATCGACTCGGTCCTGGGCGTCCCCGCCCGCCTCGGCCTCCCCGCCCTGCCCACCCTCCCCTGAGGGACCGCCGCCCCCTCCCACCCCACTGCGAGGGGGCGGCGGTAGGGCTGTGGAGTGGTCCGTCTCCTTGGCGGTGCCAGTAGCGGAATACACGGCGTCGCGGCGTGTTCGCCACGAAGCCGCTCAGAAATCCCCCGAAGGGGACGGCACCGCGGTGCAAGCGTCCCAGGTGGGAAAAGAGAATGCGGCTCCGTGCACCGTGTCTTAGAGCCAGGCGGCCATTGCTGTGGGGGCTGCTGCGAGTGCTCCGAACCGGGCGAAGCGGCCTACGAAACCGGTGATCAGGAACGTCGTCACCGGGACCTTGGCCCAGCCGGCGACGATGGCCACCGCCGCGAACGGGGGGAGGCTGGCCAGGGCGCTGACCAGCAGGACCGCGCCCGCCCAGACCGGGCGGTTGCGGCAGTTCTCCCGGAACGACTCCAGCCACGTCTTCCAGCGGCCCTTGGCCTCCGGGTCCTCCCGCTTCTTCTTGCGGTGCAGGAACTTGGGCAGGCGGATGGCGCCGCGGGCGGCGTAGAAGTGCAGGAGCTTGCCGCCGATCTGACCCGTGGCGATCACCAGCGCCAACACCCACCACGGGATGCTGGGCTCCTTGAGGACCAGGCCCACCGCGAACAGCTCGACGCTGATCAGCGGGAGCAGCGCGGACGCCACCGACACACCGAAGGTGGTGGAGAGCAACCCGATGATCGTCAGCACGTTCGGCTCCGGATGGGCAGGCGTCAGTGGTGCTCGAACTCGAATTCGAGCGGACCGGTCAGGCGCATTTCGCGAAGCGGGCGCCCGCCCGCGTCCAACGTGCGCACAGTACCGTCCGGCGACCAGCCCGCACCGCGGTAGAACGACAACGACGCCGAATCCGACTCCGGGACCCACGCGATGCCACGCGTGGCACCGCGCTCGGCGAACTGGCGTCCCATCGTCCCGAGCAGCCGTCCGGCGTGGCCCCGACGACCCCAGCGCGGTTCCACCAACAAGGCGCTGACCAGCACGGTCGTCGTCGCGTCCGGGGGTAGCGCGCCGTCCGCGGCGGCGACCTCGGACTCCGGGGCCGGGCCTGCCGCGCAGAAACCCACGGTCCAGCGTCCCTCGATCGCGAGCAGCACGGTCGCGGCGCCGGACGTGACGGCTTCTCGCCATTCGCGCTCGGCTTGGGCGCTGTCCAGTCCGGCCAGGACCGCGGGCGGGAGGATCTCGGCGTAGGCGGTCAGCCACGTCTCGACCTGAATGCGCGCGATCTCGGAGGCATCGGACGCCACAGCTTCGCGCACGTCGGCTTCGGCCATGCGCGACAACCTAACGTGTCGTCCGCTGACGGTCGGCACCCAGCCCATCACTCACCGTCGGGAGGGTTGGCTAGAGCCTGCCAACGGATGCGGCGGAGCCGCTCAGGTTCCGCCACCCGCACCGCCACGCAAGGTGACCACATCAACAGTGCTCAGTCAGGGGAGCGCTGGACTGTCGGGGAGTGGTGGCACGATCCTGCGCGTGCAGACCATCAGCAACGACACGGCACGTCGAATGGCGCTGGCCGCTCAGGGCTTCGCCGACCCCCGGCCACGAGGAGTGGTGACCCGGAGGCACCTCCAGCGGGCGCTGTCCCGAACCAAGCTGCTGCAGCTGGATTCGGTCAACGTCGCGGTCCGCGCCCACTACATGCCGCTGTTCAGCAGACTCGGCGGCTACCCGGCCGAGCTGGTCGACACCGCTGCGTGGTCGCACACCTCCCGGCAGCCCCGGATGCTCGTCGAGTACTGGGCGCACGAGGCGTCGCTGATCCCCGTCGAGGACTGGCCGCTGCTGCGCTGGCGGATGCGCGAGTACGGCGGCGCGTGGCGCAAGCGCTCCCGCGAACTGCTGGAGCAGAACCCCGAGCTGGTCAACGACGTGCTCAGCGCGGTCAAGGAGCTCGGCCCGATCGGGGCGGGCCAGCTGGAACGCGAGCTCGGCGGTGGCGAGCGGCAGGGGCGCGGACCCTGGTGGAACCGCACCGACACCAAGCGGGTCTGCGAGCTGCTGTTCGCGATGGGGGAGCTGACGACCGGCACCCGCCGGGGTTTCGAACGGCTCTACGACCTGCCGGAACGCGTGCTGCCCGCCGGAATCCTCGCGCACGAGCCCGAGGATTCCGAAGCCGTGCGCGCGCTGGTGGAGCGCTCCGCCGAAGCCTTGGGCATCGGTACCGAAACCGATCTGCGCGACTACTACCGGCTGTCCCCGGACCAGTCGAAGCAGGCGGTCGCGGAGCTCGTCGAGGACGGCGTGCTGGAGCCCGTGGTGGTGCACGGGTGGCGCCAGCCCGCCTACCGGCACGTCGACGCCCGCTCTCCCCGCAAGATCACCGGACGGGCTCCGCTGTGCCCGTTCGACCCGCTGATCTGGGAACGTGCTCGCGCCGAGAGGATCTTCGGCTTCCGCTACCGCATCGAGATCTACGTCCCGGAGCCCAAGCGGCAGTACGGCTACTACGTCTTCCCCTTCCTCCTCGACGGTGAGCTCGTCGGCCGCGTCGACCTCAAGGCCGACCGGTCGGCGGGCGTGCTCCGGGTCCCCGGGGCCTTCCTCGAACCCGGGCGCGACGCCGGACGCGTCGCGCCCGAGCTGGCCGCCGCGTTGCGCGACATGGCGGCCTGGCTCGGCCTCGACGACGTGGTCGTCGGGGAGCGCGGTGACCTCATCCGCCCGCTGAACGCCGAACTCGCAGCGGCGTAGCGGGAATCAGCCGGCGGTGGTCAGCACCGCGTCCCCGCTGCCGGTGCGGCCGAAGACCCGCAGCGTCGGCTCCGTCTCCGGTGGCTGATCGGCGACGTCCAGGTCGCTGCGCGCGGCACCGGTCGAGGAGGTGAGGTCGACCTCGGCGGCCGTTCCGCCGTGGATCGAGACCTGCAGCTCACCGGACCCGGTGATCAGCTCGACCTGCCCGTCGACGGCGTCGGCCACGGTGATGTCGCCGCTGCCGGTGCGCACCAGCACGTCACCGGAGACCTCGCCGAGCCAGATGGCGCCCGACCCGTTGGCCACCGACGACGGTGCCCCGATGGCGCCGACCTCGATGTCACCGCGCCCGGAGCGCGCGTGCACGCCGCCGCGCATGGTCCCCAGCCGGAGGTGCCCGGAGCCGCTGCGCACGGTCGCCCGGTCAGCGGCCTCCTCGACCGCGACGGTTCCCGTCCCGGCCTGCACGTTGACCTTCCCGGCCGCGCCGCTCACCGAGACCTCGGCGGATCCGCTCTGCACACCCACCTCGGAGCCGAGCGGCGCGGTCACCCGCACCGCGAGCGGAACACCGCGCAGCGGTGCGTTGGACGGTGCCCGCACGACCAGCCGGCCGCTGCTCAGGTCGATCCGCGTGCGCCGGACCGCCTCGACGACCGGCTCTCGTGGCAGGTTGCCGAGGTCGAAACCGCCTCGCCCGCCGGTCGGGCCGGCGGCGCCGAACTGCTCGGTGACCCAGCTCAGCAACCCGGACAGGCCGTTCTGCCAGTCCTGGCCGGTCGAGGACGGGTCGTGCCTGACCTCGACGTGCGTCACCGCCGTCTCGGCGAGCTCGACCACGACGGAGCCGCGGTTGTTGCCGATGTCGATCCGGATCGGGCTGTCGGTGTCGAAGTCCTGGCTGCGCAGCAGGTCGGTGAGCTCTTCCTCGGCCTCGGCCCACTCCTGGTTCAGGTCCGGTTCGTCGTTGGAATCGTTGTTCTCGGTCATCTCAAGCCGCCTTTCCGCCATGTCACCAGGTCAGCCCTGCACCCAGCCGCGAACGCGGGAGCCGCCGCCCTCGCCGCCGGGCCAGCCGCCGAAGCCGGGGCCGTCCCACGGGCCACCGCGACCACGCCCGTGACCGCCGGGCCCGTGACCGTGTCCGCCGCGACCACCGCGGCGGGGCCTGTCCCACGGGCCGCCGCGGCCGCGCCCCTGCAGCGCGCCCTGCACGGCCTGCGCGACGAAGGTGTTCAGCGAGACGCCCTGCGCGGAGGCCGCTTGCTCGGCCTGCGACTTGATCTCCTCCATGAGTCGCAGCGTGATGCGGCTGATGTCGCCGTTGTCGCCGCTGGGCGGCGGAGGTGGTGGGGGTTCGGCCTCGTCGCCCGTGGTGCTGGGAGTGCTGCCACCGCTGACCACGACGCGGATGTCGCGGCCGTCCAGTCGCAGGTCCACGACCTGCCCGTCGAGGTTCGTCGTGACCTCGGCCGCGAGGTCGGACAGTGCGTTCATGATCGCCAGCCGTGCGGCCGGCTCGATCGCGCCGGACAGCACCGCCGCCGTTTGCCGCGTCTGGTCGTCGCCTGCGGCAGCGGCGGAGGTGAGGTCTTCGCGAAGCTGGTCGATGTAGGGGTTCAGATCCATGACACCACTGTGCCGTCGTCGGTGACGTCATGCAACCGCCCGATGGTGTCAAATGGCGTCAGGGGATCTCGTCCGGCCCGCTGGTTAGGCTTCCGGGCAGCACATGGGGAGTCGTCAGAGCAGGAGAGGGGCACGCCCGTCGTGACCGAGATTGTGCGGCCGAAGGTGCAGCTGATCGGCAAGACCGAGTTCTTCCCGCCGGAGGACGTGGACTGGTCGACCGATGCCGACGGCGGTCAGGCGCTGGCGGAGTTCGCGGGCCGGGCGTGCTACCAGTCGTGGCGCAAGCCGAACCCGGCCACGGCCACCAACGCCGGCTACCTCAAGCACATCCTGGAGGTCGGCCACCTGTCCGTGCTGGAGCACGGGTCGGTGACGTTCTACCTCACCGGGATGTCCCGCTCGCTGACCCACGAGCTGATCCGGCACCGGCACTTCTCCTACTCGCAGCTCTCGCAGCGCTACGTCCCGGAGGGCGACGCGGCGATGGTCGAGCCCGACGTCATCGCCGAGGACCCGGAGCTGCACGAGAAGTTCGTCCAGGCCGCCGAGGCGAGCGCGCAGGCCTACCGCGACCTGCTGGCCGCGCTGGAGGAGAAGTTCGCCGACGAGCCGAAGATGACCCTGCGCCGCAAGCAGGCCCGGCAGGCGGCCCGCTCGGTGCTGCCCAACGCCACCGAGACCCGCATCGTGGTCACCGGCAACTACCGCGCTTGGCGGCACTTCGTCGCGATGCGCGCCTCGGAGCACGCGGACGTGGAGATCCGCGGCCTGGCCGTGGAGTGCCTGAAGCAGCTGCAGAAGGCCGCCCCGAACGTCTTCAGCGACTTCGAGATCACCACCCTCAAGGACGGCACGGAGGTGGCCTCCAGCCCCTTCGTCAGCGAGGGCTGACGAACGTCCTGATCCGTGCGCGCCTCCTGGACCCGCGCGCCGCTCCTGATGTCGCAACGGCACCCGCCGGGAAACCGCGGGTGCCGTTTTCGTCTCGATCGGTGACGTGGCGGACGCCTGGGCCGCTCGGCGTTTAGAGTGTGCGGCATGGGTGTGGCCAGCGATGAACGCCAGCTGTTGTGCGAGCTGTTCGAGCAAGTCGGCCCGGACGCGCCGACGCTGTGCGAGGGGTGGGCGACCAGGGACCTCGCGGTGCACCTGGTGGTGCGCGAGCGCCGGCCGGACGCCCTCGCCGGCAGGTTGATCAAGGCGCTGGCCGAGCGCGGTGAGCGCGCCGAGCAGGAGCTGCGCGGGCTCGCCTGGCCGGAGCTGGTCGACCAGGTGCGGCAGGGCCCGCCCAAGTGGAACCCGATGAGCATCGGCGGGGTCGACGAGACGGTCAACGCGGCCGAGTTCTTCGTGCACCACGAGGACGTCCGCCGCGCGCAGCCGAACTGGCAGCCGCGTCCCGCCGACGAGGTCCGCGACGAGGCCCTGTGGAAGTCGCTGGGGCGGGTCGCGCGGATGTTCTACGGCCGCAGCCCGGTGGGCGTGGTGCTGCGCCGCACCGACGGCACCGAGATCCAGGCCAAGCGCGGCCCGCGCACGGTGCGCATCATCGGCGAGCCCGCCGAGCTCCTGCTCTACGCCTTCGGCCGGAGCGAAGCGAAGGTCACCTTCGAGGGCAACGAGGCCGACATCATGGCGATGCAGGACCTGCGCCGCTCGTTCTAGGAAAACTGCTCGTCAGGGCCCTGGTAAGCCGAAAGAAACACGCCTGTTCGAGCCCGTCGGAAACACCTTTCCGGCGGGCTCGGTTCAGCTCGGTCCGGCTGTCTTCGGCAGGCCCCTGACCAGGTAGCGTCAGGGCCATGACCGACTGCCCCACCGCCATTCCGGGCCGCCCGTTCGGCCGCGTCCTGACCGCCATGGTCACGCCGTTCGACGAAGACGGGAAGGTCGACCTGAAAGTGGCGCAGGAGCTCGCCGCTTACCTGGTCGACAACGTCGGCAACGACGGGCTGGTCGTCAACGGCACCACCGGTGAGAGCCCCACCACCACCGATCAGGAGAAGGAGCAGCTGCTTCGCGCGGTGGTCGAGGCGGTGGGCGACCGGGCGACCGTCGTCGCCGGTGCCGGCACCAACAACACCGAGCACTCCGTGGAGCTGGCGCGCTCCGCCGAGAAGGCCGGTGCGCACGGCCTGCTGGTCGTGACCCCCTACTACTCCCGGCCGCCGCAGGAAGGCCTCTACCAGCACTTCTGGACGGTCGCCGACGCCACCGAGCTGCCGGTGATGCTCTATGACATCCCGCCGCGCAGCGTGGTGCCGATCCAGGTCGACACCCTCAAGCGGCTGGCCGAGCACCCGCAGATCGTGGCGGTGAAGGACTCCAAGCACGACCTGTGGGCGGGCAGCGAGGCGATGAACGACGCCGGTCTGGCCTACTACTCCGGCGAGGACCCGCTGAACCTGCCGTGGCTGTCGGTGGGCGCGGTCGGCTTCGTCAGCGTGATCGGTCACGTGGTCGGCGACCGGCTCCGCAAGATGCTCGACTCCTACGAATCCGGTGATGTCGCAGGGGCTCTGGAGGTCCACAAGGGACTGCTCCCGGTGTACCGCTCGATGAACTTCGTCGGCGGCGTCATCTTCGCCAAGACCGCGCTGCGGCTGTGCGGCTACGAGACGGGCCAGCCGAGGCTGCCGCTGCCCGCCGCCACGGAGGAGCAGGTGCGGCTGATCACCAGCGACCTGTGGGATGCTGGCCTGGTATTGGTCAACCCGGACGCAGCACAGAGGTGACACAGCGTTGAGCGCACAGGCGACAGCCACCGAGTACCACCCGGTGACGCCGACTTCGTCGGCACCACCACGCCCGTTGGCCGAAGGTGGTCTCAGGGTCGTCGCGCTGGGCGGTATCGGCGAGGTCGGCCGCAACATGACGGTCTTCGAGCACGAGGGCCGGCTGCTGATCGTCGACTGCGGCGTGCTGTTCCCGGAGGACGACCAGCCCGGTGTCGACCTGATCCTGCCGGACTTCGGCGCGATCGAGGACCGGCTGGACGACATCGAGGCCCTGGTGCTCACGCACGGCCACGAGGACCACATCGGCGCGGTGCCGTTCCTGCTGCGGTTGCGGCCGGACCTGCCGGTGGTCGGCTCGAAGTTCACGCTGGCGCTGCTGGCGGCCAAGTGCCGCGAGCACCGGCTGAACCCGGAGCTGATCGAGGTCGCCGAGGGGCAGCGCAGCGCGCACGGTGCATTCGAGCTGGAGTTCTTCGCGGTCAACCACTCGATCCCGGACGCGCTGGCGGTCGCGATCCGCACGCCCGCCGGGGTCGTGCTGCACACCGGTGACATCAAGCTGGACCAGCTGCCGCTGGACAGCCGGCTGACCGACCTGGCCGGGTTCTCCCGGCTCGGCGACGAGGGCGTGGACCTGTTCCTGGTCGACTCCACCAACGCCGAGGTGCCCGGCTTCGTCACGCCGGAGCGCGAGATCGGCCCGGTGCTGGACCGGGTGATCGGCAAGGCGACGCAGCGGGTCATCGTGGCCTGCTTCGCCAGCCACGTGCACCGCGTGCAGCAGGTGCTGGAGGTCGCTGAGACGCACGGTCGCAAGGTCTGCTTCGTGGGCCGGTCGATGGTGCGCAACATGGGCATCGCGGCCGATCTGGGCATGCTGAACGTGCCGGACGGCCTGCTGGTCGACCTCGACCAGGCGCTGGAGATGCCGGAGGAAGAGGTCGCGTTCGTCTCGACGGGTTCGCAGGGCGAGCCGCTGTCGGCGCTGTCGCGGATGGCGCGCGGCGAGCACAAGCAGATCGGCATCCGCGCCGGTGACACGGTGGTGCTGGCCAGCTCGCTGATCCCGGGCAACGAGACCGCGGTGTTCGGCGTGGTCAACGGCCTGGTCCGGCTGGGTGCGCAGGTGGTGCACCAGGGCCACGCGAAGGTCCACGTCTCGGGTCACGCCTCCGCCGGTGAGCTGCTGTACCTGTACAACGCGGTGCGTCCGAGCAACGTGATGCCGGTGCACGGCGAGTGGCGCCACTTGCGCGCGAACGCCGAGCTGGCGCGGCTGACCGGCGTGCCCGCCGATCGCGTGGTCATCGCCGAGGACGGCGTGGTGGTGGACCTGGTGGACGGCATCGCGAGCATCGCGGGACGCGTCGAGGTCGGTCACGTCTACGTCGACGGCCTGTCTGTGGGCGACGTGGGCGAGTCGACGCTGTCGGACCGGTTGGTGCTGGGCGAGGGCGGCTTCATCGCGATCACGGTCGCGGTGGACGCCACGAACGGGCGCGCGGTGTCCTCGCCGACGATCTCCGGGCGCGGTTTCTCCGACGACCCGAAGGCGCTGGACGACGTGGTGCCGCTGGTGGAGATGGAGCTGGCGCGCACCGAGGCCGAGGGCATCACCGACACGCACCGCATCGCGCAGTCGGTGCGCCGGGTGGTCGGCCGCTGGGTGGCCGAGAAGTACCGCAGGCGCCCGATGATCGTGCCGAACGTGCTCCCCGTCGGATCCTGATCTTTCCCCTGAACGGGTTGGCTCGAAAATCCTTCCGAGCCAACCCGTTCGCTTTTTCGCATCACCGCGGGTAGCCGCCGTGCAGGGCGGAACATCGTGGCTCGTACCGGATTTCAATCACCCATTACACGGTCGTGTCGATCTCCACTGAGGAATGTCCGGATTTCCCGTTCACGCTGGGTCGTTTCGAACACCTCTCGTGTGGACCGCGTGCCACTTTGGAATGACCCACCGCGCTGATCGGTACATCCGCTGCGAGGGTGAAACTCGTCGGTTCGAGCTTCTTCGTTCCGCTGGAAAACCACTCGGAAGATTGGGGTCTGAAGGTGCGTACTTCCGCTCGACTTCTCGGCGCTGCCGCCGCAGCGACGGCACTCATGGCCATTGGTGGCCCGGCTTTCGCCGACAGTGCGGACAACGACGGGGTGAACCTGCTGAACGACAACAACGTGAGCGTGTTGCCGGTTCAGGCGTGCGGCAACAACGTCGCCGCTCTGGGGCTGACGGCCCCGATCGGGTCCCCGCAGAACAGCGCGTGCGTCAACGCTCCGATCACAGAGGGCTGAGCCGACACACCGACGGCGAAGAAGGGCCGGCCTCCGTTGCGAGGCCGGCCCTTCTCCGCGTCTCAGACCCGAGCCGCCGGGCTGGTGAGCAATCGGATCATCTCGTTGACGGTTCCGATGAGCTTCCGCGAATCGGCCGGAGCCAGGGTGTACCAGTCCTGCCCGTCCCGGCCGGGTTTGCGCTGGGCCAGGTAGCAGCCGGCCTCGGTGGCGAAGAACTGCACGTTGAACGGCAGGGAACGCGTGCGCCGGACCTTCTCGTCGTAGGCCCGCACGGTGATGAGCCCTTCCAGGCTGCGCTTCGCCGTGAACGCCTTCATTAGCGTCTTCGCTTGCGCACCGCGGACTCCCGCGTACCCCAGCGCGGCGGACAGGGTCCGCGCCGAGCCGCTCATCCGCCCGCTCACCTGCTCGAGGTGGGCGTAGGGGAGGGACACCGCTGCGTCCTCGGCGGCGGTGATCCTGCCGAGCAGGTTGACCGCGTTGCCCGCCGGACCACCGTGCTGGTGCCGCTTGACGCGGATTTCCCGCAGGTCGTCGGGGGTTTCACCGTCGGCCTGGTAGGCCTGGACGGTGCTGCGGCCGTACTCGACGAGCACGGCGTTGAAGTTCTCGCCCTCCCGCGCGTGGACCGCGACCCCGACCGCCAGCGGCGGCCGGGCCAGAAGCCGCACGGCGTCCTCGACGAACGGGTGCAGCTCGTCGCCGTCGAACAGGCCCTGCTGGATCAGCTGGCGCCGACCGAGCTCGGCCGCCTCGCGGCAATCCTGCTCGGTGGCGTCCAGCGGTAGCCAGCCCACCCGCAGCAGCGGGTGGAGTTGCAGGTCGAAACGGGTGCAGAGGTAGTTCGCCGCGGCGGGAGGCAGGCTCAGTTCACGCCTGGCCACGAATCACCGGCCTTGGTCGGCGTCACCGAAAACGGCGGGGGCGGTGCGCTGCATGTCGTTGGTGAACACGTCGTCCTGCTCCACCAACCAGCCCGGACGCTGGTGCTCCTGCTCCTCGGACTCGCCCTGCCTGCCGCGACCGGCACGGGCGCCGGCACCCGCACCGGCCTGCCCGGCCCGGCCGGCGGCACCACCGGAGGCGTTCGCGCCACCGGTAGCACCGAGACTGCCCATCGCGGCCCGGCCACCAGCACCGCGACCCGCGGGAGCCCCCGCGGCTTCTCCGCTGCGCCGACCACCGGGGCCGCCGTTGGGGGAGGGAGCCCAGCGACCGTTGTGCGGGTTCTGCCGTTCCCACGCGCCGGTCTGCGGGTTCTGCCGGAACAGCGTGCCGTCGGGACCGCGCACGACACCAGGGGGAAGGCCCGGTCCCGGCGTCGCCCAGGACGGGTTGGAGGCGGCAGGCGGAGCGGACGGCGCGTGCACCGAAGGCGCGGCGGCGGGAGCCGAAGCCCACGCCGAAGACGTGCCTGCCGGAGCGGAGTAGCCGCCGCCCGAGTAGGAAGAACCGCTGTCACCAGCGGAATGCGTGCCGGGGGTCGGGTACGACGACACCCGCGGGGCGGCGGGCGGCGGCTGGTGCGCGGGCTCGAACTCGGGCAGCCGCGCGATCACGCCGTCGGTCTGCTGGCTGTAGCGCTCCATGACCTGGTCGGCCTGCTGGTTGGTGTCCACGTAGGCCTGCTGGCGCTCTTCGTAGTCCGACATCCAGCCGGTCACCGGGTTCGAGTCGAGACCCCAGTCCTCGACCCATCCCTTCTGCGGTGGGTCGAGGATCGCCCCCTTCCCGCTCGGCAGCGGATCGTCCTGCCGAGGCAAAGCCTGAAAAGCCTCGCGCTGGTAGGTGTTCTGCTCCTCCAGAGCTGCCTTGACCCCGCGCGAGGTCTCGGCCGCCGACCGAGCGAGCGGCTGGATCTCGGCGATGGAGGCGTTGGCGGCCTCGGCGGCACGACCCGTGTGCGCGGCCTCGGCATCGCGCAGCGCCGCGGCGATGTCCTCGACCATCTGGTCGAACGCCTTCGCGGCGTTCTCCCAGCGCTTCACACCCTCGTCGGTGGGGGCAGGCAGGCTGGCGGCGTCCGGGGCCCCGCCCATCTGCTTGCGGTATTCCTTGGCGCTACTCGCGTAACACATGTCGAGCATTTGTCTTGTCCCCCAATGGCTACTTCGAAGCAGGAAGGGTTGGAACGGCGGCTTCAAGCGCCTTCTGCGCGATGCCGCAGGCGTCTTGGCTCGTGTCCATCACATGGGCCTGTGCGGACAAGATCTGGCCTTCCTTCGTGGCGACGAAGATGTCGCAAGTGCCGTCCTGCTTGGGGTCGCCCTGGTTGGCCCGCACCGACGGGTGCCCTGCGATCGAAAGCTCCTGGAAATCGGCGTACTTCGACTTGTTGTCGTAGTACGCCTGGATCGAGCGCCCATCGAGCGGGGTCAGTGACAGGCGGTTCTTGCCGTCCTCGGAGTTCCAGACGCACGGGGAGGGAGCTTCCGGATCCAGCGGATCGGACTGCTCCTTGCCTTGCGGGGCAAGGCCGAGCCCGGTCGCGGCGTCGGCGGGCAGGAGGCCGCAACGGTCCGTCGCCATCGCGTCCTTCGGTGCGCTGATCGTGACACCGCTCGGCTGCTGCGCCTCCGGTGCGGGGGAGCCTTCGGTTCCACCACCGCCGCAGGCGGTGAGGGCGCTGAAGACTGCGCCTGCACAGAGAATCGCGCTGCGCTTGACCACGTCACTCCTCGTCGTCACGGTTCGGATCACGCCCGGCACATTAGCTTGCGACATGGCGCTGGACGTCACTTCCGTGCTCGTCCGCAGCCTGGTACTCGGCGAGGACCGCGTTGTAGGCGTCGATCTTCTCCTGAAGCTTCTTGGTCAGATCGTGCGCCGTCATCCGCAACGAGCCCGTTTCGCCCGCTGCTCGTTCGGTGATCGCCAGGCGTGCCCTGTTCGTGTAGGTGTCCTTGGCCGTCAGCTCGCCCGGCTCCACACGTGCGGCGCTGTCGACCATCGCGAGGGCGTCGTCCCGGATCTTCTCCAAGCGTTTGATCGCACTCTGCAGTCCCGCAGGATCGACTACGAACCCGGCCACAGCGGTGTTCCCCCATCGTCGTGTTGCACGTCTGGCTTCCGGTCCACCTTCGGTGATCACCGATGATGATCACAGCGTTTCGGACCGGCGCACATTATGAACGCGATCACCTTACTGAGTGAGTGGATTCGCCTCGTCGGTCACCTGGATGGCGCAATGGTCCAACGCGCACGGGCCGGTCTCCGCGGGGGAGGACGGCCCGTTTCGCGTCACCGCGTCAGTGGTGGTTGGACTGCAGGGCTTCCTGCAGGACCGCCGGTTGTCCGTGGGTGGACTGGGCGCCGACCGCTTCCGGGTTCGGCTGCGGGAGCGGTTCGCAGGTGGTGTCCGTGCCTTCGCCGGTCTGGCGGGGCGGGAGGGCGCCGGTGAGCAGGTAGTCCGCGATCTTGTCGTCCTCGCAGGCGTTCCCGCTCAGCGAACCCTAGTGCGTCGTGCCGCCGGGGAGGCTGATGAGGCTGGCGTTCGGGAAGCGCTTGCGGGCTTCCAGGGCGCCCGGGAACGGGGTGGCCGCGTCGAGCTCTTCGCTGATGAGCAGCGCGCTGCCGACCTCGCTGCCGTCGACCTCGACGGGCTTGCCGGGCTTGGCGGGCCAGTTCAGGCACGGGGCGTTGTACCAGGCGTTGCCCCAGGTTTCGAAGGGCGCCTCGGCGTGGGTTTCCCAGTTGTCCTGGCGCCACTGCTCCCAGCTGGTCGGCCACTGCACGTCCGTGCACTGCACTCCGGTGTAGATCGAGTAGCCGTTGTCGTCGCCCGGGGTGTTGGCGTCGTCGTAGAGCGCCTTGGCCGGGGCCCAGTCGCCGTTGTTGACCCACGCCGCGAACGCCTGCGCGCGCTCCGGCCACACCGACGTCGAATACCCGGCCTGCAGGAACAGGTCGGTCCACTCCGCCGAGCCGATCACGTCACCGGCCGGCTTCTGGTCCAGCGCGGCGAGCTGCTCGTAGTAGCGCTTCTCGACGTCGGCGCCGGTGCCCAGGTGGTAGGTCGCGTCGTTGCGGGCGACCCAGTCGAAGAAGATCTTGATGTTGCGGTCGAACGCCACGTCCTGGTTCAGGTTCGCCTGGTACCAGACGTCCTCGACGTCGACGACGCCGTCCATCACCAGCCGGCGCATCCGCTCCGGGTGCAGCGTGCTGTAGACCTGCCCGAGGTAGGTGCCGTAGGAGAAGCCGTAGTAGTTGATCTGCTCCTGGCCCAGCGCCTTGCGGATGCTCTCCATGTCCTCGACCGAATCGGTGGTCTTGATGTGGTCGAGCAGCTTGCCGGCGTTGCCGCAGGCCTTCGCGTAGCCCTCGGAGCGCTCCAGCCAGGTCTTCTCCAGCTCGGCCTCAGGCACGTAGTGCGGCCGGTCGTAGCCGAAGTAGTTCGGGTCGCACGACAGCGCGGGTTCGCTGTTACCGACACCGCGCGGGTCGAAGCCGATCCAGTCGTAGGCGGCGCCGGCGTTCTTCGGCACGTACGAGCCGAGCACGCTCAGGTTCAGCCCGGAACCGCCGGGCCCGCCCGGGTTGACCAGCATGACGCCCTGGTACTGGTCTTCGGGGACGGTGTGCTTGATGCGCGAGACCGCGAGCTTGATCTGCTCGCCCGCCGGGTCGGCGTAGTCCAGCGGAACCGAGACCGCGCCGCATTCGGCACCGGCCTTCTGCAGCGACTCGCTGGCGCACGGTCCCCACTGGATCGGCGCCGGGGTGAATTCGGGTGCTGGTGGCGCGGCGGATGCCGAGCCGACCGTCGGCGATGAGCCGATCAGCAGCCCGAGCGCCAGCGCGGTGGTGGCGGCGTCGTCCTCGTCTGTCCGGGTTTTCGCCGGTGATGGATGGCGATGCAGTGTGGACAGTTAACGAGATGGGACGAGGTCGTGACGTGCGGTTGGCGCACAATGGTCGCGGCGAGCGCGTTTCCGCTCGGTTACCTGCTCAACCAGGGGGAGGGCTTGTCGTTGACCGGGCGGGTCGCGTCCTGGTGGTGCGGGGATTCCGGCTCGTCGATGCGCAGCGGGGCCAGGCCGTCGGTGATGGCGCGCATGATGCGGTCGCGGGCGCGCGCGGCGTCGCCGACTCGATCCGCGGACAGGTCCGAGAGGTCCACCGGGGCGCCGAAGTGGACCCGCATCGTCGGCCGGCGCGCGATCGCCCGCAGCCAGGACGACAACAGGATCCACAGGTCGCGGGCGCTCTCCACGCGGACCATGCCGTAGCACATGGCCTCGTGCGCACCCCACTGGCTGACCGGGACCACCTTCGTCCCCGCCGCCAGCGCCATGCGGGCCACGCCGGTCTTGCCGCGCTCGGGCCACATGTTCGGCTCCAGGGTGATCCGCCCCTCCGGGTAGACCAGAACCGGGTTCACGTCCTCCTTGAGCGCCGCGACCACCTTGTCCAGGGCTTCAGCGGCGGTCGCCTTGCCGCGATCGGCGCGGACGTGCCGGCCGGCGCGCATGACCGCGCCGAGCACCGGCGCGTCGAACAAGCCGCCCGTGGCCACGAACCGGGGCGCGATCCGCCGCTCCCCGCAGGCCGCGATCAGCACCAGCGGATCCAGGTTGCCGACGTGGTTGGCCGCCATCAGCAGCGGCTGTCCGCGCAGCTCAACGGGCACGTCGCCGGTGATGACCAGCCGCCCCGTCAGCGCGATCACCGCGCGGTCCACGCGCATCAGCGCGCGCCACAGCCTCGGCGTGGCGCGGAACAGGTCCTCGCGGTCGCTTCGGTGTGTCGGCTCCGGGCCGCTGGGCAGGGCAACCATGATGGGCAAGGATCTCATGGCTCGCGCGCCGAGAGGGCGCGAACCCCTGTGGTTGTTGTGACGGGAGAGGCAGGTGCCGATACCGTGTGGGGCATGGCGAGCCGGACAACTAACGGGGGGCGGGGCTCGTCGCGCGGCAAGGCGGCGACGCAGCGTAGCGGCACCGCCGCGAAGCGTGGCAAGAGCACCGCGTCGAAGAGCGCTGCTTCCAAGACCTCGTCGTCCAAGGGGCAGAGCAAGCCGCGTGCCGGATCGACGCACGCGCCGCGCAAGACGCCCGCGAAGCGCACCCCCGCCAAGAGCACCAAGAAGCAAGGTGGCGGACTCGGCGGAGTGGTCCGCGCGGTCGGCAAGACCCGCGAACTCGACCCCGCCCACCGCCGCGACGGAGTCGCGCTGATCTACCTCGCGCTGGCCGTGATCGTGGCCGCCGGGGTGTGGTGGAAGGCCGGCGGACCGGTCGGTCACTGGTTCGACTGGGCGCTGCGCTCGGTCATCGGCATCGGCGCGATCGTGCTGCCCATCGTCCTGCTGATCACCTCGATCGTCCTGATGCGCACCGAGACCAGCCCCGAAGCCCGGCCGCGGGTGGTCATCGGCTCGGTGCTGCTGCTGTTCGCGACGCTGGGAACCATTCACGTCCTGTCGGGTTCCCCGTTGGAGTCCCAAGCATGGCCCACCGCCGGGGGCGCGCTCGGATTCGTCGCCGGTGGCGCGCTGTCCTACGGCCTGACCGGCTACGTCGCCGTCCCGGTGCTGGTCATCGCCGGGCTGTTCGGCCTGCTCGTGCTCACCGGGTCCTCGGTGCGCGACGTGCTGGCCAAGATGCGCGGCGAGGGCTACGACGACGAGGACGGCTTCGAGCCCGCGCCCAGCAAGGCCGAGCTCGAAGGCGACCCGTCGACGGTCAAGCTGCGCCGCCCGTCCCGGCGCCGCCAGGCGGCGATGTCGGAGGAGGACAAGCAGCTCTCCCTCGACGACGTCCCGGAGGAGCCACCGGCCAAGGCCGCCAAGCCCAAGCCCGTCGAGGTCCCCGCCGCCAAGCCGGAGAAGGCCGAGAAGCCGCCGAAGGACAGCGACCGGCCGCAGATCAGCCGCGACGTCGAGGGCGACTACCAGCTGCCGCCGCTGGACGTGCTCACCGACGGCGACCCGCCGAAGAGCCGCAGCAAGGTCAACGACTCGATGATCGAGGCGATCACGGCCGTGCTGGAGCAGTTCAACATCGACGCGCAGGTCACCGGCTTCACCCGGGGGCCGACCGTCACGCGCTACGAGGTCGAGCTCGGTCCCGGTGTGAAGGTCGAGAAGATCACCGCGCTGACCAAGAACATCGCCTACGCCGCGGCCACCGACAACGTGCGGTTGCTCGCGCCGATCCCCGGCAAGTCCGCGGTGGGCATCGAGGTGCCCAACAGCGACCGGGAGATGGTGCGGCTCGGCGACGTGCTGCGCTCCTCGGAAGCCGCCAAGGACTCGCACCCGCTGGTCATGGGCCTGGGCAAGGACATCGAGGGCCACATGGTCACCGCGAACCTGTCCAAGATGCCGCACCTGCTGTGCGCGGGTTCGACCGGTTCCGGTAAGTCGAGCTTCGTCAACTCGATGCTGGTGTCGCTGCTGGCGCGGGCCACCCCGCAAGAGGTCAGGATGATCCTGATCGACCCGAAGATGGTGGAGCTGACGCCCTACGAGGGCATCCCGCACCTGATCACGCCCATCATCACCCAGCCGAAGAAGGCCGCCGCCGCGCTGGCCTGGCTGGTGGAGGAGATGGAGCAGCGCTACCAGGACATGCAGGCCAACCGGGTGCGGCACATCGACGACTTCAACGCGAAGGTGAAGTCGGGCGAGATCACCGCGCCGCTGGGCAGCGAGCGCGAGTACAAGCCCTACCCCTACATCCTGGCGATCGTCGACGAGCTCGCGGACCTGATGATGACCGCACCGCGCGACGTCGAGGACGCGATCGTGCGGATCACGCAGAAGGCCCGCGCCGCGGGCATCCACCTGGTGCTGGCCACGCAGCGGCCGTCGGTGGACGTGGTCACCGGCCTGATCAAGACCAACGTGCCGTCGCGGCTGGCGTTCGCGACCTCGTCGCTGACCGACTCGCGGGTCATCCTCGACCAGCCGGGTGCGGAGAAGCTGATCGGCATGGGCGACGCGCTCTACCTGCCGATGGGCGCCTCGAGGCCGGTGCGCGTGCAGGGCTCGTTCGTCGCCGACGACGAGATCCACCGCATCGTCGCCTACACCAAGGACCAGGCCGAGCCGGACTACACCGACGGGGTCACCGCGGCCAAGGCGGGCGAGAAGAAGGAGGTCGACTCCGACATCGGCGACGACCTCGACGTCCTGCTGCAGGCCGCCGAACTCGTCGTGACCAGCCAGTTCGGGTCCACCTCGATGTTGCAGCGCAAGCTGCGGGTCGGCTTCGCCAAGGCCGGTCGGCTGATGGACCTGCTCGAATCGCGCGGGGTGGTCGGCCCGTCGGAGGGGTCCAAGGCGCGCGACGTGCTGGTCAAGCCCGACGAGCTGGAGAACGCGCTGTACGCGATCCGCGGCGGGCCCTCGCCCGACGAGGAGGAGTGAGCACGGGCCCGCGGCGATCTTCAAGCCGCGGGCCCGATTCTTCTTCCGCGCTTTTCACGGAGTTCATCGCCATTTGTTTCGCATTCTTTCCACTGCTCCATTTGCGTCCGCCCAATTGCTCTGAACGGAATTCTCAGAGGGCTCGATTCAGAATGTTTCTGCGATAGCCTCTCCGCCGCTGACGGTTGATCCGCCCGCGGTTGAGGGGTATTGCGCATGGTCGTCCGGAAAGTTCGCGCTTTGTTGGTCGTGCTGTTCTCGGCGGCATTGGTGGCCGCCGGATTCCAGCAGATCGCGTTATCCGCGCCCGCTCCCGGTGATGTCGGGACGCAGGACGTCGAGAAGGGTGAGCTGCTGCGCGTCGGCGGTTCCAGCTATCCGAGGCTGGTGCGGCTGGAGCACTCGGGCGAGGCCAACGGGCGCGTGCTGGCGAGCATGACGACCTACCGCGACAACGCCGGTTTCGCCGTCGTCCACGAGAGCCGCGACGACGGCAAGACCTTCCAACCGCTCGCCGAGATCCACGATCCCGCAGGTGAGAACACCAAGGGCATGTGCTGCTCGACGCTGTACGAGCTGCCGGAGCAGGTCGGCGACATGCCGGCGGGAACGCTGCTGTGGGCCGGGACCGCCGGGATCGGCGCCGACGCCGAGGAACGCCAGTCCAGCATCCGGGTGTGGCGCAGCGACGACCACGGCAAGACCTGGAACCACCTCTCCGACATCGTGAGGGCGCCGGTCGGGCCGGGCGTGTGGGAACCCGAGTTCACGGTTTCCGAGCAGGGAGATCTGGTCGCCTTCTATTCCGATGACGGCGACCCGAAGCACGATCAAAAGCTGATGCAGGTGCGTTCCTCGGACGGTCGCAATTGGACCGATTCGAAGGAGATGCTGAAGAACGACAAGTTCACCGTGCGTCCCGGAATGTCGGGCGTCCGCAAGCTGCCGGACGGCACTTACGTGATGGTCTACGAGGTCTGCAATTACGACCCGGTGCACACCTGCACGGTCTGGATCCGCAAATCCTCCGACGGCTGGGACTGGGGCGACCCCTACGACCTCGGCACCGAGATCGTCTCCGACACCGGTGGGCAGCCGCTGGGCACGCCGACCATCGCGCTCGCGCCCGGCCCGAACCCCAACGGGCGGCTGCTGCTGGCCTACCAGATGCTCGCCGGCGACAACGGCGGCTGGGCGCCGGGCAACGGCAAGACCGTGATGGCCAACGAGAACCCCGAGGACCTCGGCGGGCCGTGGAAGGAGATCCCGGCCCCGGTGCAGATCAGCTACAACCAGGGCAGCGTCTGCCGGAACTTCAGCCCGTCGCTGCTGCCGACCTCCGACGGCAAGTCCATGATCCACGTGGCCACGGACTTCGAGCACTACATCGGCGGCCCGTGCGAGGCGTTCTACGGCGTCGGCCCGATCGACGGCGGTGCGGCGACGACGAAGTCCGAACCCCGCCCGATGGACACCCGAGTCGGCCGCTGACCGCCACGAGGCCCCCACGGGCGGCCACGCGGAAAGCTCGCCCCATCGAAAAGACGGCCCCCACCTCGCGAGACGGTCCTCCCGCCGGGTGGGGGCTTGTCGAATTTCGCGCGAATTTTGAGCCCGAAACCTCGATGTCGAATTTCGCGCGAAATTCGAGAGGTGCGGCTCAGCGCTGGGCGGCGCGCTCCGGCACGTCGGCCATCTCGACGGCCTCGGCCAGCGAGGACGCCGAGCCGCCGAACTGGCGAACGGCCTGGTAGTACAGGTCCGCGGTGGCCTCGCAGGCGCGATCTCCGTCGCACACCGAGTACATGTCGTCGCGGAAGTTGTCGTCGACCTCCAGCCGGTTGTCCTCGGAGAACCGCTCCTGCTTCTTGTAGTTGCGGTAGCCGAAGTCGTGCCGGTGGCAGCTCTGCAGGAACTTGTAGCCGAACGGCGAGTCGGGGGAGTAGGAGCAGCCGTCGGAGGACCAGTCGAGCTGGTCGGCGTGCGGCTGCTCGGAACGGGTCTCGGTGAACTCGTCGAGCGAGTGCTCGTACAGGTAGCTGTCGGTGGTCTTCTGCAGCTCTTCGGGCGTGAGGTCGGCGGCGAAGGCCGTTCCGCCGGTCAGCAGCAGGGCACCGGTGGCGGCCACGGTGGCGATCAGGCCACGGCGACGGTTGCGTTCCAAGGTGGTCTCCTCTGGGTGGAACGAATGACCACCGGTGTTTATAGCCGGTGCCAGAGGTGCCCGTGAGGAAGTTGCGAACTTGCGAACGCGAAAGGTTGATGAACGACGAGTTCAGCCCGAGAGCTCCAGCAGCATGCGGGTGTTGCCGAGGGTGTTGGGCTTGATGTTGGCCAGGTCGAGGAACTCGGCGACGCCGGCGTCGACGGAGCGGCGCATCTCCTCGTAGACCTCGGGGCTGACCGGAGCGCCGTCGATGGTGCGGAAGCCGTGGCGGCCGAAGAACTCGGTCTCGAAGGTGAGCACGAAAACCCTGGTCAAGCCCAGTTCGGTGGCCAGCTCGACGAGGCGGCGGACGAGCCGGTGCCCGATGCCGCGCCCCTTGACCACCGGGTCGATCGCCACCGTGCGGATCTCGGCGAGGTCCTCCCAGAGCACGTGCAGCGCGCCGCAGCCCACGACGCGCCCGCCGTCGTCGGCGACCCAGAACTCCTGGATGTCCTCGTAGAGCGTGACGAGTTCCTTCTCCAGCAGCACTTCACCGGCGTAGGTGTCGACCAGCGCCTTGATCGTCGGGACGTCGGCGATCCGAGCCCGCCGGATCACTATCTCCGACGGCGCATAACCATTCATGCATCCATCGTAGCGCCGCGCTTCCCGCGCAGCGCGTGAATATCGGGAGCGCGAACCTCAGGCGAGCTGCAGCAGCATCCGCGTGTTGCCCAAGGTGTTCGGCTTGACGTGCGCCAGGTCCAGGAACTGCGCGACGCCCTCGTCGGGCGAGCGGCGGATCTCGGCGTAGACCTCGGCGGAGACCGGGGTGTCGGCGATCGGCCGGAAGCCGTGGCTGCCGAAGAACTCCGTCTCGAAGGTGAGCACGAAGATCCGGGACAGCCCCAGCTCCGCCGCGTGCTCGATCAGCCGGTCGACGATGAGGTGCCCGGCGCCGCGTCCCTTCTCCAGCGGGTCGACGGCCACCGTGCGGATCTCGGCGAGGTCCTCCCAGAGCACGTGCAGCGCGCCGCAGCCGACGATGCGGCCGTCGTCCTCGGCGACCTGGAACTCCTGGATGTCCTCGTAGAGGGTCACGAGTTCCTTGCCGAGCACCACTTTGCCCGCGTAGTGGTCGATCAACGACTTGATCGCTCGCGCGTCGCGGACTCGGGCCGGCCGCACCTCGATGGCATTCACGTTAGGTAAGCCTAACCATCACAACAGGACGATGGTCGTCCGGACGGTCGTAATCTTGGCCACCGCTCGGCGGCGCTGCGCGGCGGCAGGCTCGTTGCCGAAGGTCGACAGCAGGGACGTTAGGCTCGACCCATGTCAACCGAGCAGCAACACCACCGAGTCGCCATGATCACGCTCGGTTGCGCGCGCAACGAGGTGGATTCCGAAGAGCTGGCGGGCAACCTGCACGGCCGGGGCTGGGACCTCGTCGAACCCGACGAGGCCGAGGTCGTCGTGGTCAACACCTGCGGCTTCGTCGAATCGGCGAAGAAGGACTCGGTCGACACGCTGCTCGCCGCCTCCGACACCGGCGCCAAGGTCGTCGCGGTCGGCTGCATGGCCGAGCGCTACGGCGCCGAGCTCGCCGAGCAGATGCCCGAAGCCAACGCCGTGCTGGGCTTCGACCACTACGACACCCTCGCCGACCGGCTCGATGACGTGCTCGCCGGTCGCACCGTGGAGTCCCACCAGCCGCAGGACCGGCGCAAGATGCTGCCGATCAGCCCCGTGTCGCGCCCGGCCGCCGCGGCCGAGGTCGCCGTGCCCGGTCACGGCTGGGTGCCCGCCGCGCGCGAGATCTCGCGCCGCAGGCTCGACGACTCGCCGGTCGCCGCGCTCAAGCTCGCCTCCGGCTGCGACCGCCGCTGCTCGTTCTGCGCGATCCCGTCCTTCCGCGGTTCGTTCCTGTCCCGCCCGCCGGAAGAGGTCCTGGGCGAGGGCGCCTGGCTGGCCGAGAACGGCGCCAAGGAGCTGTTCCTGGTCAGCGAGAACTCCACCTCCTACGGCAAGGACCTCTCCGACCAGCGCGCCTTGGAGCTGCTGCTGCCGCGGCTGGCCGAGCTCGACGGCGTCGAGCGGGTCCGGGTGTCCTACCTGCAGCCCGCCGAGACCCGTCCGGGCCTGGTGCGCACCATCGCCACCGAGCCCGGTGTGGCGACCTACTTCGACCTGTCCTTCCAGCACTCCAGCGAGTCCGTGCTGCGCCGGATGCGCCGGTTCGGCTCCACCCAGTCGTTCCTGCAGCTCATCGAGCAGATCCGGGAGCTGGCGCCGGAGGCCGGGATCCGCAGCAACTTCATCGTCGGCTTCCCCGGTGAGACCGAGGAGGACTTCGCCGAGCTGCAGGAGTTCCTGACTGCGGCCCGGCTGGACGCCGTCGGCGTGTTCGGCTACTCCGACGAGGACGGCACCGAGGCCGCCAGCTTCGACGGCAAGCTCGACCCCGAGGTGGTCGACAAGCGCGTCGAGCAGCTGACCGCCCTCGCCGACGAGCTCATCGCGCAGCGCGCCGAGGACCGCATCGGCACCGAGGTCACCGTGCTCGTCGAGCGCTTCGACGAGGACGAGATCATCGGGCGCGCCGACCACCAGGGTCCCGAGGTCGACGGCGAATGCCTGGTCGTCGACACCGACGACCTCGCCGTCGACGAGATGGTGCGGTGCGAGGTCATCGACAGCGACGGCGTCGACCTCGTCGTGCGCCCCGTGGAGAAGCCCGGGGAGCAGCCATGACGGCCGACGGCCAGGCGCAGCAGGCTCCCGTCCTCAACATCGCCAACGTGCTGACCATGTCCCGGCTCGTCCTCGTGCCGGTGTTCCTGGTCGCGCTGTTCTGGGACGACGGCCACGACACGCTGTGGCGCTGGATCGCCACCGGCGTGTTCGTCCTGGCCTCGGTCACCGACCGGATCGACGGCGAGGTGGCCCGCAAGCGCGGCCTGGTCACCGACTTCGGCAAGATCGCCGACCCGATCGCCGACAAGGCGCTCACCGGTGCCGCGCTGGTCGGGCTGAGCCTGCTCGGCGACCTGTGGTGGTGGGCGACCTGGGTGATCATCGCCCGCGAGCTGGGCGTGACGCTGCTGCGGTTCTGGGTGATCCGGCACGGCGTGATCGCCGCCAGCCATGGGGGCAAGATCAAGACCTTGCTGCAGGCCATCGCGATCGGGCTCTACCTGATGCCGCTGGCCTCGTGGGCCGACATCCCTCGCTGGATCGTGCTCGGCGTTGCGCTGATCGCCACCGTCGCGACCGGGCTCGACTACGTGATCCGCGCCCTGCGGCTGCGCGCCGCGGGCGGTGCGAAGGCCGACGCGTGATCCTCGAACCTCTCGGATTGCCGTTCTCGCAGGTCGCGGAGCTGATCGGCGTCCTGCGGCGGCGCAGCGAGACGGTCGCGACCGCCGAGTCGCTGACCGCCGGGCTGGTGTCGGCCGCCCTCACCGAGGTGCCGGGCTCCAGCGCCGTGGTGCGCGGCGGGCTCGTCGTCTACGCCACGGACCTCAAGGAGCGGCTCGCGGGGGTCGATCCGCAGCTGCTCGCCGAGCACGGCGCGGTCCACCCGGACGTGGCCGCCCAACTCGCCGTCGGCGCGTCGCGGCGCTGCGGTGCGGACTGGGGCGTCGGGCTGACCGGCGTGGCGGGCCCGGATCCGCAGGACGGAGTCGCTCCCGGTACCGTTCACCTGGGCTTTTCCGGCCCGCAAGATTCGCAGGTGCGCTCCGTGGTGCTCGACGGTGATCGCCACGCGGTGCGCGCGGCCGCTGTTCGGGTGGCCCTGGAACACTTCGCCGGGATGCTGCGTTGAATAATTTGCAGGTGGGCCGCCATGTCCCCGCATGCGCCGTGCGCTGCGTGAACATGGCCGAGTGGGGACTAGTCCGATCGATCATGAACCGTTCGCCCTGGGCGGACTTCGGCTCGATCGTTCTCGTTCCGGCCCTTCGATGAGTAACGTAGGGGGCGTTCACGCGTAGTGCACGCGGAAGGCGACGAAGGAAGGGAGGCGCGCGATGACCGTATTGTTGCGGGAGGCGGTCGGTGAACGGCTGCGCCGCGCCCGGACCGCACAGTCTCGGACGTTGCGGGATGTTTCGCGCGCTGCCCGGGTGAGCCTCGGATACCTGTCCGAGGTCGAACGGGGCCGCAAGGAGGCGTCCAGCGAGCTGCTGTCCTCGATCTGTGACGCCTTGGACCTGCCGCTGCCAGAGCTGTTGGTGACCGTGGCCGGTGACCTCGACGGGACGATGGTCGTGCCATCGGTCGTCGAGCAGCCAGCGACGGCGGACATCGACGGCGGTCAGCTGGTGCCGAGCCTCATCGGTGCTGAGCTCTCCGACGCCGAGCAGTTCGCTGATGCAGGTGACGGCTCGTCCCGCGCAGGACTGCAGCCGGTGCTCAGCCAGCGCATCAGCGCTCCGGTGCGCAAGCAGGTAGTGGCCGCCTGAACGACTAGACGACACCGACCGCCCCGCGTGCCCGCAGGTACGCGGGGCGGTCGGCTTTTTGTTGATCACGGTTCTATGTCCGTTGTGCCCCCGGAGCGGCGGCGGTCGGGCGGGGCTGGTTCGATCAACGTCGAGCGCTCCGGGAAATACCCGGAGATCTGCCGTGTTTGGTGGAAGCAGACACAACTACCTGACACGATGGAACCAGCCGAAGCTCTTGGGGCGTTGTATCGGCGAGAGATCGGCTGGGGGCAGACGGCTCGCAGCGCCACGTGGCAGGCAAGCGGAAAGAAGGCAGGCGGAGGAGATGGCCAACCCGTTCGTGAAGGCCTGGAAGTACCTGATGGCGTCCTTCTCGTCGAAGGTCGACGAGCACGCTGACCCGAAGGTGCAGATCCAGCAGGCCATCGAAGAGGCCCAGCGGCAGCACCAGGCTCTCTCCCAGCAGGCCGCGTCGGTGATCGGCAACCAGCGCCAGCTGGAGATGAAGCTGAACCGCCAGCTCGGTGAGGTCGAGAAGCTGCAGGCCTCGGCCAAGCAGGCGCTGGTGATGGCCGACCAGGCCCGCTCCGAAGGGGACGAGGCCAAGGCCCAGAAGTACGAGGAGACCGCGACGCAGCTGGCCAGCCAGCTGGTCACCGCCGAGCAGGGCGTCGAGGACCTCAAGACCCTGCACGACCAGTCGCTGGGTGCCGCTGAGCAGGCCAAGCAGGCCGTCGAGCGCAACGCGCAGGTCCTGCAGCAGAAGATCGCCGAGCGCACCAAGCTCCTCAGCCAGCTGGAGCAGGCCAAGATGCAGGAGCAGGTCTCGGCGTCGATGAAGTCGATGACCGAGGTCGCGGCTCCGGGCAACACGCCTTCGCTGGAAGAGGTCCGGGACAAGATCGAGCGCCGCTACACCACCGCCCTCGGCGAGGCGGAGCTGGCGGAGAACAGCGTGCAGGGCCGGATGCTGGAGGTCGAGCAGGCCTCCGTCGACGCGGCGGGCGCCAGCCGCCTGGCGCAGCTGCGCGCCTCGATGGGCGGCGACCAGCAGCAGGTGACCAGCGGTTCGCAGCAGCAGATCTCCAGCGGCGAGCAGACCCCGGCCGAGACCACGAAGCAGGAGAAGCCGCAGGCGGACCAGGCCTGATCGAGGCGGAGGCGCCATGTCCCGGAAACAGGAGCTCGCGCAGTTGGGCGAGGCTGCCCTGGAAACGCTGCGCGGGCCGGTGGCGACCGAGGTGCGGCGCAAGTGGGCCGGCTGGCGCGACCCGCGGGCGAAGCTCGTCCGGCGCCGCCGGGCGGCCAAGCGGATCGCCGGTGGGAGCGCCACCGGAGCCGGTGTGTTCGGCCTCGGCGCCGTCGTCTCGTGGATGACACCGATCGTGGACTCGGTCTTCTTCTGGCAGTACGCGGGGGAGACCGCTGCGGTCGGCCTGGGCGGCGTCGCCGTGGCCGGTGGTGTGGGCGCGATCAGCGCCGGGTTGAAGTACCGCAAGCTGAAGAACACGCCGCTGCCGGAGCCCAGCGCCACCGACCTGCTGCCGGCTCCGGGTTCGGCGGCGCGCCCTCCGATGCAGCGGCTGCGGGACGCCGAGCAGACCCTCGGCGCCGCGCTCACCGAGCTCACCTCGGCCGGTGCCGGGGCCTCGGCCGCCGAAGCCCGCGCGACGGCCGATGCCGCCGCCGCGGAGCTGCGCCGGGGCGCGCAGCGGCTGGTCGCGGTGGAGTCGGCGATGCGCTACGCGCCGCCCGGTGAGCAGAAGGAGCTCCGCGCGGACGTCGAACGGCTGCGGGCCGAGCTGGACGAGGGCGTGTCGAGCTACGGCGGAGTGGTCGCCGCCGCCGGGAAGGCCGTCGCCGCGAGCGGGGCGGGCGAGCAGCGGCACCAGCTGCAGGACGCCACGGACCGGCTCGCCGGTCTCGCGGCCGGGATGCGCGAGGTGTTCGGCGGAACGGACGAGTCCGCTCAGCACTGACTTTCACGACGCGCTGCATCGGTATCACTAGCGGTAGTCGATATTTTTAGCGACGACGGACCGGGTGACTTGATTGCGTGATGCCGAATAGTAATCTTTCCCCAGTCATCACATGCCGTGACAGTGAATCCGCCCGACCGGGTGGCGCGGGGAGGCCAATGTGGCGTTGTGGGCCGTGCACGGCAACGGTCGACGACTGCTGCGCGATTCCGTCGTGTCCTCAGAGGAACGGCTGAGCTGGCCGCTCACCATCGGCTTCGGCGTGCAGCACCTGCTCGCGATGTTCGGCACCACCACGCTCGTGCCGCTGCTGACCGGCTTCCCGGTCGCCACCACGCTCCTGCTCTCCGGCATCGGCACCCTGCTGTTCCTGGTGATCACCCGCAACCGGGTGCCCAGCTACCTGGGTTCCTCGGTGGCGTTCGTGGTGCCGATGAGCGCCGCGGTCAGCGAGGTCGGCGCGGGCCCTGCGGCGCTGCTCGGCGGGATCATGGTCGTCGGACTGGTGGTGCTGGCCGTCGGCGTGGCCGTCAAGGCGCTGGGCGTGCGGCTGCTGGAGACCGCGATGCCGCCGGTGGTGACCGGTGCGATCGTGCTCATGATCGGGCTGAGCCTGGCCCCGCAGTCGGTGTCGTCGTTCGACCAGCAGCGGGTCCCGGCCGCGCTGACGCTGGGGACCGTCGTGCTGCTGACGGTGATCAGCCGGGGCATGGCCGGCCGCGTCGCGGTGCTGATCGGTGTCCTGGTGGGTTGGCTGTACGCGGCGATGATGGGGCAGCTGGTGCCCGAGCGGGTCGCCGAGCTGGCGGACGCGCCGTGGTTCGGCGTCCCGGAGCTGATCACACCGCAGGTGCACGTCTCGGTCGTGCCGTTCGTGCTGCCGCTGGCGATAGTGCTGGTCGCCGAGCACGTCGCCCACCTCAAGGCCGTCGCCGCCGTGTCCGGCCGCGACCTCGACCCGTACGTCGGTGACGCGTTGATCGGCGGCGGGCTCGCCACGATGCTGTCGGGATCGGCCGGTGGTTCCGCGGTGAGCAGCTACGCCGCCAACATCGGTGTGATGGCCGCGACCCGCATCTACTCCACGGCTTCCTGCCTGGTCGCGGCGGTGGCAGCGATCGTGCTGTCGTTCTCGCCGAAGCTCGCCGCGCTGATCAACACGGTGCCGATGGGCGTTCTCGGCGGGGCGACGCTGGTCCTGTTCGGCATGCTCGCCCTCGTCGGGGTCCGCATCTGGCTCGACGCCCGCGTGGACTTCGCCGATCCGGTCAACCTCGCGGTCCTCGGCACCGCCGTCATCGCCGGTGTCGGCGACCTGACGCTCAGCGTCGGCGACCTCCGGATCACCGGTCTCGTCTGGGGTTCGATCGGCATCGTCATCGTCTACCCCCTCCTCCGGAACCTCGCAGACCTCCGCAACATGCCCTGACCTACGTCCCCGGGCGCGGATTATCCGATTTCAATGGAAATCAGGGTTGGCAGCGGGGGCAGTGGTAGGTGACTCGGGCGTCCGGGGGTTGGCCCTGGGTGCCTCGGTGGACCGGGTTTCCGCAGCGTAGGCAGGTCCTTCGGGCGTAGACCCAGTGCTGGTCGCCGCGGCGGAGGCTCTTGGTCGTGGTCTGCTCAGGGTGCCAGGCGTTGCGGAGCAGGAGCTCGTGGCTGAGGCGGACGGCCTTCCGAGCGTCGATCTCGGCGACCGGCGTCCACGGGGAGCGACCGAGCAGGAAGCAGACCTCGGTCTTGTAGAGGTTGCCGATGCCGGCCATGATCCGCTGGTCCAGCAGGGCCAGGCCGATCTCGCGGTCCGGTTCGGCGGTGAGCCTGCGCAGCGCCTCGGCCTCGTGCTCCGGGCCCCAGTCGGGTGCCAGCAGGTCCGGCCCGAGGTGGCCGATGAACTCCGGCTCGCGGGCGGTCGGGATCCAGCGCATGTCGTGCAGGGCGAAGCCGACCGCCACCTGGTCTGCCGTCGCCAGCACCGCGCGGGCCTGGTGCCCGGGGCGCCGCCACCGGCCGCCGGGCGGGTAGAGGTGCCAGGCGCCGTCCATCTTCAGGTGGTTGTGCAGCGTGCGGCCGTGCTCGAAGCGGATCAGCAGGTGCTTGCCCGCCGGGCGGACCTCGCTCACCACCCGGCCGGCGAGCTCCACAGTGGACAGGCGCGGGTGCCGGAGCTCGCCGCGGACCAGCGGCTGCCCGGACAGGGCCTCGTCCAGCCGGTGGCAGGCGAGGAAGACCGTGTCGCCCTCGGGCACCTCGTCACTCGTCTTCCTCGACGAGGTCCTCGTCCTCCGGCTCCGGGCGGCGCAGTCGGCCCGCGCGGAGCGTGCGGGCGAGGATCAGGTTGAACGCCAGCGCCACCTCGCGAGCTCCCGGCGTGCCCCACTGGTGGATCGGCATGCACGCGCCCTGCGCCTGCTGGACCGCGAGCCGGTCCGGCAGCGCCACCGGCATCACCAGCGGGCCGAAGATGTCGCGCAGCTCGTCGATGCGGTACTGGTGCTCGTGCGACCTGGGCCGGACCCGGTTGACGACCACGCCCAGCGGCTGCAGGTCCGGGTTGGTGGCGCGCTCGGCCTGGACGGCCTCGAAGGCGCGCTGCACGCCGGAGACGGCGAAGATCGTCGGCTCGGTCACCAGCAGCGCGCGATCCGCCGCGACCAGCGCGGACCGGGTCAACCGGCCCAGCGACGGCGGGCAGTCCAGCAGCACCAGCTGGTAGGGGAGCTCGCCGTCGGCGATCAGATCGTCCAGTTCGGACAGCGCCTCGTCCAGGCGGGACAGGTGACCGCCGTCGGCCTGGTGCCCGTTGAGGTTCTCGGCGTCCTCGGACCCGACCAGCACGTCGACCTCGTCGCCCCAGGCGCTGCCGGTCACCGCCGCGCGCAGCACCTCCGGGCGGGGATCGGCGAGCACGTCGGTGAGACCTTTCGCGGTTTTGTCCGGTTCGAGGGCGGCGGTGGCGTTGCACTGCGGGTCGAGATCGACCACCAGCGTCCGAACCCCTCGTCGCATGGCGGCCGAGGCGAGCCCGAGCACCACGGTCGTCTTGCCCACGCCACCTTTGAGACTCAGCACCGCAACCGTCTGCACGCACGTAGCCTACGGAACCCGGGCCTCCCAGAGCAGCGCTGGCCGAGATTCGCCCGCATCACCCCGATCACCCCCGGCCCACGGGGTCGAAAACCGCAGTTCTCGACCCGACGAGAACCGCGGTGTTCGCCCTGGTGGTTCCTGCGGTGTTCGCCCCCGCCGGTGAGAGGTGCGGGCGTGCCGGGATTACGCTCTTGGTCATGAGATCGGACGCCGTCCACCAGGTGCTGGAAACCGAGATCGCCGACGCGGCGCAGCGGCTCGGCCGCCGACCGCGCGTGCTCGACGTCGGCGGCGGCAGCGGGGTGTGGGCGGTGCCGCTGGCCGAGGCCGGATGCGCGGTCACCGTCGTCGACCCCAGCCCGAACGCGCTGGCCACCCTGCAGCGCCGCGCCGAGGACGCCGGCGTCGCCGACCGCGTGACCCCGCTGCAGGGCGACACCGATGCGCTCGCGGCGCTGAGCCCGGACGGCGGCGCGGACCTCGTCCTCGCGCACGGCCTGCTGGAGGTCGTCGACGACGTCCCGGCCGCCATCGCCGCGCTGGCCGCCTCCACCGCGCCCGGCGGGGCGGTGTCGGTGCTGGTCGCCAACCGCTATGCGGCGGTGCTCGCTCGCGCGCTGGCCGGTCGCGTCGGCGAGGCGCTGCGGCTGCTCAACGACGCCGACGGCGTCCTGGAGGCCGGGTCGGAGACGCTGCAGCGCCGGTTCGACACCGACGGGCTGCAGCGGTCCCTGGTCGAGGGCGGGTTCACCGTCGAGCTCGTGCAGGGCCAGGGGGCGCTCAGCGACCTGGTGCCGGGCTCGGTGACCGACGACAACCCGCGCACCGCCGACGCCGTCGCGGAGCTGGAGCAGGCCGCCGCGACCCGCTCGCCGCTGCGCGACATCGCCACCCGGCTGCACGCGATCGCCCGCAAGCCCGCCTGAGCTGCACGACACGTCTGCGGACCAGCCGGTTTCGGAAATTCTGCCGATCGGCCGTACAGGTGACAAAACGATCACTGAACGCGACTACCCAGGGTGCTCCGGATGATTACCGCTGGTCGTTGATACCGTCTGAGAAGTCGATCACGGCCCCGATCCGGCGATGTCCGCAATGTCGCAGGTTTCCGGTGGCCGGACCGGGTAGTCGTCGGCTCGCCGGAACCGTATCCTCGAAGGAGACGCCCCCAAGCGTTCGCCGGTCGGCAAGCCCGGCGCCACCGAGAACCTGTGCCGGAGGAGGAGTCATGCCACTCTCCGAGCACGAGCAGCGACAGCTCGAGCAGATCGAGCGCGCGCTCTACGCCGAGGACCCCAAGTTCGCCTCCACCGTGCGCGGAGGACGGCTACAACGCCCATCCCGACGTCGGCGTTTGCAGGGCATCGCCGTCTTCGTGCTGGGCCTTGCCCTGCTGGTCATCGGCGCGGTGATCCCCGCCCTGCGACCGGCGGAAATCCCGGTGCTGAGCGTGGTCGGCTTCCTCGTGATGTTCGGCGGAGCAGTGATCGTCCTGTCCGCGTTGCGCGGTGGCGGCGATGACGCCGAGTCGACGGACAACGGCGGCGGAGGCGAGAAGCCCAAGCGCGGATCCGGCCGTTCGCCGGCGCGCGGCTCCCTCGCCCAGCGCATGGAAGAACGCTTCCGCAAGCGTTTCGAGCAGTAGAACCTCACATCGAAGATCGCCGCCGGGACCTCGGAACCGGCGGCGATCTTCGTCTGCGCGAGCGGCGGCTCAGGGGGTCGTGCGCCAGGGCGGGAGGGCCGAGCGCGGGAAGAGGCGGGAGCGCAGGTCCAGCGGGGCGTTGTGGTGCAGGCTCCTGGTGATGGCCTCGAGGGTGTCCGTCAACGTGCCGTCGGACGGGGCCGTCGGCGCGTACCACTCGCGCTCCACCGCCGTGACCAGGTGCTTCAGGGCGTCAGCGCCGGTCGCGTCCAAGTCGTGGTCGGTGACCAGGCGGTCCGCCAGCTGGCGGGCGGTGTCGGTGTCGCGCGGCTGGTGGCCGCGGTCGCGGACCTCGTCCAGCACCTCGCGCCACGCGGTGCTCGCGGCCCCCTCGCGTCCCTCGGTGATCGCCTGCAGGCGCTGGCCGCGGCGGATCTCGCGGATCGCCAGCGGCGTCGCCGCGCCCGCGCAGGCCAGCAGCACGATCAGCGCCAGCACCGTGATCGACCAGCCGCGATCCGCCGGTTCCCGCCGCTGCTGCGGGACGTCGCGGGAGTCCGGCTGGGCACCGGCCACCGGCGGAGCCGGTGCACCCGGCACCGGTCCGGGCCGCGGCTGACCCGGCTGCGGCGCCGGGGTCTGCGGCGGGTGCAGCGCGGTGTCGAGGAACTGCGGCAGCGCGGTGCGGCCATCGCTGAGCGGCGTCGGGTCGAACGTCTGCCAACCCCAGCCCGGGAAGTAGGCCTCCACCCACGCGTGCGCGTCCTCGGTGGTGATGACCTGCTCGGTGCCGTCCTGGTAGCCGGCGGTGAACCCGATCGCCACCCGCGAGGGGATGCCGAGCGAGCGCAGCAGCACCGCCATCGACGAGGCGTACTGCTCGCAGAACCCGCGCTTGCCCCGGAACAGGAAGTCGCTCAACGCGTCCTGACCGGTCGACGGCGCGGTGGTCAGGTCGTAGCGGAACCCGTTGGCGGGGTCGGTGAAGAACCGGTTGACCGCCACCGCCTTGTCGAACTCGGTGGGCGCGTCCGCGGTCAGCCGCTGCGCCAGCTCGGCGACCTGCGGTGAGATGCCGGAGGCGTCGACGTAGGCGGGGTCGATCGGCATCGGCCCGCGCGCGGCGCGCAGCTCCTCCGGCGACGGATCCGGGACGATCACCTGCTGGGTGTAGGGCCGGGTCTCCTGGTTGGTCTGGGTGAACACGATCCCGGCGGCCGGGTCGTAGCGCCAGTTGCGGCCCATGCCCGACACGGAGACCGGCGTGCCGAACACCGGCAGCCACGGGTCCCGGTAGCCGATCGGCTGCACCTCGATGCGCTCGGGCCTGCCGCGTCCGATGGTGGTGCCCTCGGGCAGCGGCAGCGGTGCGTTCGCGTCCACGCCCTGGGTGAGGCCGTCGAGCTGCCAGCCGGTGCGCGGGTCGAACTTGCGCAGCGTCATCGCCCGCAGGTAGCTGTCCTGCTGCAGGCCCCGGACGCGGAACAGCTCCACGACCCGGTCGCGGTTGAGCTGCCCGCGCAGCGAGGTGAACGGTTGCAGGCCGATGCCGTCGGTGCCGCCGAACTCCTCCGGCACCGACCCGGGCAGGCGGCCCTCGGTGCCGACACCGGTGAACACCGAACCGGCCAGCACCGCGATCACCCCGGCGGTGCCCGCGACGACGGCGGTGGTCCTGCCGAACAGCGCGTAGGCCACCCGGTCCGGTTCCTCGTAGCGCCGCCACCTGCGGTGATGTCCGGCCGCGGCGAGCAGCAGGGCGTACCCGGCGCCGCCCAGCGCGAACGACCACCAGGGCAGCATCCGGTCGGCCAGCGACGCCGGGATCGCGAACACGCACAGCAGCACCAGACCGGTCACGGCCGGAGTCCCGATGCCCACCGCGATCAGGTCCACCAGCAACGCCACCACGCCCAGGCCGAGGCACACCAGCGCCTGCAGCGGCGGGTCGGCGGGCACGGGCGGTACGCCGGTGCGGATCAGCTCCCCGGTGCCGCCCAGCAGCCGGGCGAGCTCGGCGATCGCCGCCGGTCCGGGCAGCACCCCGAGGATCGCGCTGGAGGAGGCGAACAGGACCGTCAAGATCACCAGCAGTCCGGCCAGCTGAGCGGCGACCACGCCGACCGTCGGCCAGCCCAGGCGCCTGCCCAGCACGCCCACGCCCACCACGGCCAGGACCGTGATCAGCGCTGGTATCAGCCAGCCGGCGTCGGCGAGCACGCCGGCGAACGACGCCGAGGCGCACATGACGGCCAGCGCCCCGGCCGCTGCGGCCACCAGCGAGGTGTCGAGGGACCCGGTGTTCTCGGTGCTCACGGCATCATTCCCGCGGTGTCCGCCGACTTCGTCTGCCCGCACAGCTCCTGCCAGACCTCGGAGATCGGGGTTCGGGGGCCGTCGGCCACCACGACCGTCCAGCCCGCCGCGCGCAGCGTGCGCGCCGCGCCCTCGACGTCGACCCCGCCTCCCTCGCCGTTCCACGACTGGACCGCGAGCAGCACCGCGATGCTGCGGGTCTCCTGGGGGCGGAGCTTGGTCAGCTCGGCGACGGCCGCGGTGGTGGTCTCGCCGAGCACGGCGATGAGCTCGTGCCCGTCTCCGGGGTCGCGGCTGCACTGCAGGTCGCGCTGGGGCGAGGGGCGCACGGCCGCCAGCGAGTCGAGCAGCGCCTCGTCCCTGCCGCCGCCGCCGTCGTCGCCGCCGATGTCGCGGGAGAGCGGTTGGCCGTCCTCGGTGACCAGCCGGACCTGCTGGCCGCTGCGGGCCAGGTGCAGGCAGATGCTGGCGACCGCGGAGATCGCCCACTCGACGCTGTTGCGCGCGCCGTTGCCCCGGTGCGCGGCCGAGCGCCGGTCCAGCAGCACGGTGACCCCGCCGTGCCAGGGCCGCTCCTCCACCCGCACCATCAGCTCGTCGCGGCGGGCGGTGGACTTCCAGTGCACGCGGCGGATGTCGTCGCCCTGCCGGTACTGGCGGACCATCGCGTCGTCCTCGCCGTGCCCGGCGCGCAGCCGCGCGGTGCCGTCCTCGCCGGTGCCCAGCCCGGAACCGGCGGGCAGCCCGGCCAGCTCGACGACCTGGGGAGTGGCCACCAGCCGAGAACGCCCGGCCAGCTCGCGCTCGAACTGCGCCAGCCCGAACGGGTCGCCGATCCAGGTGCGCAGCGGTCCGATGTGGTGGATCCCGCGCAGCGCCGGGATCACCGGGTAGCTGACGACCTGGCCGCGGTGGCGGGGCACGATCGGCAGCCGGAAGCGGGGACGGCCGCCGAGCGCGTGCGGGGTGCCGTCCTCCAGGACCAGCCCGTCGGCGGGCAACCGGCCGCTGCCGCTGATGTGCAGCCGCACCTCCGCCTGCGACCCGACGGGAACGCGCGGCGGATCGATCACCCGGCGCGCGGTCACGCCGAACCTGACCTGGCCGGACAGGATCAGCGACAGCAGCGGCAAGGCGATCACGAAGGCCGAGACCCGCAGCAGGTCCCGCTCGTCGAGGACCAGCGCGCAGATCCCGGCTGCCACGCCCGCGGCCAACAGGCAGCGGCCGCGGATGGTCAGCCCGGAAAGCATGTCAGCCTCGTTCGTCGTGGGTGTCGCCGCGCGGCACCGGGATGCGCTCCAGCAGTTGCCGCACCAGGTCGGTCGCCGAGCGGCGGGCGGCGCGCGCCTCGCTGGTCAGCACCAGCCGGTGCGCCAGCACCGGTACCGACACCGCCTGCAGGTCGTCGGGGACGACGAAGTCGCGGCCGGCCAGCGCGGCCTGCGCGCGGGCGGCGCGCAGCAGCTGCAGCGTCGAGCGCGGGGAGGCGCCCAACCGCAGCTCGGCGAGGTTGCGGGTCGCGGTGACCAGCTCGATCGCGTAGCGGCGGATGTCGGTGGAGGTGTGCACCTGGGCGACCGCGCGCAGCAGCTCCTGCACCTCGGCGCTGTCGGCGACCGGGCGCAGTTGGCCCAGCGGGTCGTGCCCGGAGTGCTCGTCGACCATCGCCAGCTCGGCCTTGGCGTCCGGGTAGCCGATCGACACGCGCGCGGTGAAGCGGTCGCGCTGGGCCTCGGGCAGGGCGTAGGTGCCCTCCATCTCGACCGGGTTCTGCGTGGCGATGACCATGAACGGCGCACCGAGGGCGTAGGTGTCGCCGTCGACGGTGACCTGCTGCTCCTCCATGCACTCCAGCAGCGCGGACTGCGTCTTGGGCGAGGCCCGGTTGATCTCGTCGCCGACCACGATGTTGGCGAACACCGGGCCGGGCCGGAACTCGAAGCTCTCGGTCTGCCGGTTGTAGATGGACACGCCGGTGATGTCGCTGGGCAGCAGGTCCGGGGTGAACTGGATGCGGCTGACCGTGCAGTCGATCGACCGCGCGAGCGCCTTGGCCAGCGAGGTCTTGCCCACGCCGGGCACGTCCTCGACCAGCAGGTGGCCCTCGGCGAGCATGGTGACCAGCGCGATCCGGACCACCTCGGGCTTGCCGACGAGGACCTGCTCGACGTTGGCGGCGATGCGCTGGATGGTGCCGTGCACGCGGTCGATGCCGGGCGCGGCCGGAGCGGGCGCGCCGGTCGTCGGACCGGCGGTACCGGTCAGCTGGGTTTTCGGCGTCACGCCACCTCCTGGGATTTCGCCCTCCCGATCGTGTCTGGCCCGCAGACCGGGGATGCCGGGAGGACACCCGGACCGGGCCGGCGGAGTCGGGGCCCCACTGCCCCCACTTCACCCCACCACCGGTGCCCGGCCGCCGCCGGACACCGAACGGACTGAGCATAACCGGCCGCCCGCCTAGTTGATCTACACGCGTGCTGACCGGCGGTTTTCGCCAGATCCCCGCCCATCGTGGCTGGTGGACCCGCGGTGGTGCGTGGTGGGGTGGGGGCGGCGCGGTGACCCCGTTTTCCCCCACTTCGCCCCCACGGCGTGCTACCTGCGGAAACGGCCGCCACCCGGCCGGGGCGCAGGGGGCGTTTCGTGTTGACGGTGGAGCGAAGTGGGGTAGTGTGGGGCTCGGTGGGGCAAAAGGGGGTCCTGCTGCCTTCGTCGGCAGTTGATTCCGCGTCGGTTCGGCGTGCGGAGCAGTCGTCGGCAGAGGCGATCCGGGTCGGGGGAGGTGGACCGGGATGTTTCTCGGCACCCATCACCCCAAGCTCGACGACAAGGGGCGCTTGACGCTGCCGGCGAAGTTCCGGGACGCACTGGCGGGGGGTCTGATGGTCACCAAGGGACAGGACCACTGCCTCTACGTCTTCCCGCGCGACGAGTTCGAGCAGATGGCGCGCAAGGTCGCCGAGGCTCCGTTCACCAACGAGGCGGTTCGCGCCTACCAGCGGTACCTGTTCGCCGGAACCGACGAGCAGCGGCCCGACGGTCAGGGGCGGATCTCCATCGCGCCGGAGCTGCGGCGCTACGCGGAGCTGAACAAGGAATGCGTGGTCATCGGCGCGATCACCCGCCTGGAGATCTGGCAGGCGGACAGGTGGCAGAGCTACCTCGACGAGCACGAGGAGGGCTACGCGCAGGCGCGCGAGGAGGTGCTGCCCGGCGTGTTCTAGGCGCAAGGGTCGGGTTTCGTGAGGCCTCGGTCCGCTCGGCTTTCGACTCCTGGTGCATCTTCCCCGGTACCAGGAATCGACGGGCGGGCGGGGACCTGACGGGATCCGGTGCAAGAGGGGGATCAACGCAACGACGGTCGGTGCGCACTGCCGGGTGCGCGCCGATCGGTGGTTATGAGCAAGACCGGCACGCGGGAGGGAGGGGCCGCCGTGGCCGACAAGCCGCATGAGACGGGCGGTTCCGCCCGCGACAGGCACGTGCCGGTGCTGCTGGACCGCTGCCTGGAGCTGCTCGCCCCGGCGATCTCGCGCGAGGGCGCGGTGGTCGTCGACGCCACGCTGGGCATGGGTGGGCACTCCGAGGCGATGCTGGCCGCGCACCCGGGGCTGCGCCTGATCGGGCTGGACCGGGACCCGGACGCGCTGCGCCTGGCCGGTGAGCGGCTGGCGCCCTACGCCGACCGGATCGACCTGGTGCACGCGGTCTACGACGAGTGGGACCGGGTGCTCGACGAGCTCGACCTGTCCGCTGTGGACGGTGCGCTGTTCGACCTGGGCGTGTCGTCCCTGCAGCTGGACGAGACCGACCGCGGTTTCGCCTACGCGCAGGACGCGCCGCTGGACATGCGGATGGACCCGGGCGCGCCGCGCACCGCGGCCGACGTCCTCAACACCTACCCGCACGAGGACCTCGCCCGGGTGCTGCGCGTCTACGGCGAGGAGAAGTTCGCGGGCAAGATCGCCTCGGCGATCATCCGCGAGCGCGACAAGGAACCCTTCAGCAACAGCGCGCGGCTGGTCGAGCTGCTCTACAACACGGTCCCGGCGGCCAGCCGGCGCACCGGCGGGCACCCGGCCAAGCGCACCTTCCAGGCGCTGCGCATCGAGGTCAACGCCGAACTCGACGTGCTGGAGCGGGCGCTGCCCGCGGCGCTGGAATCACTGGCCGTGGGCGGCCGGATCGCGGTCATGTCCTACCACTCGCTGGAGGACAAGATCACCAAGCGGGAGTTCGCCGACCGCGTGAAGTCCCGCACCCCGGTCGACCTGCCGGTCGAACTCCCCGGGCACGGGCCGGAGTTCCGGCTGCTCACCCGGGGTTCCGAGCAGGCCGGTGCCGACGAGATCGAAACCAACCCCAGGGCGGCTTCGGTGCGGCTGCGCGCCGCCGAGCGGATCCGCGGGGGCAACGGCGAGGAGGCGACATGACTGCACCTGCACGTGCCAACGCGGCTTCACGGACCGACAGCGCCCAGGACGCGATCGCGGAGAAGACCCGCACGGCGACCCAGCCGTCGGGGCTGAAGCCGACGCCGAAGAAGTCCGACAAGCGCCGCACCCGCTCGGCCGCCGCCGAGCGCGCCTACGCGCGTCGCGAGGAGCGGCGCGAGCAGTCCGCGCGCCGCCCGCGCCAGGTCCGGCAGGGCGTCGAGGAGCGGCGTCCCGTCGCGGCCATGCCGCGGGCCAAGCAGCTGGTGCACGAGCGCGTCTCGACGCTGGCCCGGCTGCCGCTGGTCGTGGTGGTGATGGTGGTGCTGGCCACCGGTTTGGCGGCGACGCTGTGGCTGTCGATCTCGGCGGTCTCCGGCAGCTACCGGCTGCAGGAGGGCGAAGCCCGGGTCAACGCGCTCAACGAGCGCAAGGAGCAGCTGCAGCGCGACGTCAGCACGATGGGCTCCACGCCGGAGATCCAGCGCCGCGCCGAGCAGGAGCTGGGCATGGTGAAGGCTCCGGCTCCCGCGCACCTGGTGCCGCAGGCGGACGGGTCGGTCGCGGTCGTGGGTGAGCCGAAGAAGGCCACCACCCCGCCGCCGCCCGTCCCGCCCGCACCTGCGGTCGTGCCCGGCCAGCCGGCTCCCGGACAGGCCGGGGCTCCCGTTCAGCCGGTTCCGCCGGCTGCTCCGCAGCAGGACCCGGCCCAAGCGCAGGCGATGGGGCGCTGATGCCGCGCAGGCCCCAAGCACGAGGTCGCACCGCCCGAACCAACGTCGCCGGGAGCAACCGGCGGTTGTTGGTCGGGCGGTTGCTCATGGTGATCGCGTTGCTGGTCACCGGCGCCAAGCTGGTCCAGGTCCAGGGCGTGGAAGCCGGTGCGCTGTCCAGCCAGGCCGAGAAGCAGCGGATCACCAAGGACGCGATCCCCGCCGACCGCGGGTCCATCGTGGACCGCAACACCAACGTGCTCGCGTTCTCCAGCGAAGCGCGTCAGCTCTACGCGAACCCGCGCCAGCTCACCAAGGACTTCGACGAGCAGCACGCCAAGGACCCGAGCAAGCCGACCTCCGCGCAGTACAAGCAGGAGGTCGCCCGGTTCATCGCCAAGACGCTGCCCGGTCAGATCACCGAGCAGGAAGTGCTCGACGCGCTGTTCAAGGACGCGGGGTTCACCTACTTCGGCCCGGAGATCGACCCCAGCCAGGCCAACCTGATCACCGAGAAGTACCCGCACATCGGTGCCGAGTACCGCGCGACCCGCGAGTACCCGGCGGGCAACCTGGCGGCCAACGTCATAGGGGCCGCGAACTGGCGGATGGACGAGCGCAAGGTCGAAGGCCAGATCGGTCTCGAAGCCGCGATGAACGACGTCCTCGCCGGCCGCAACGGCACCAAGGTGTCCGACACCGCGATGGGCTCGAGCCTGGTCATCCCCGGCACCGAGCGGGAGCTGGAACCGGCCACCCCGGGCTCGGACGTGCAGCTGACCCTGGACTCCGACCTGCAGTACACGGTGCAGCGGGAGGTCTCCGACTACGCCGTGCGCGCGGGGGCCAAGAGCGCGAGCGCGGTGGTGCTCGACGCCAAGACCGGCGAGGTCTACGCGCTGGCCAACGACAAGACCTTCGATCCGCGCGGCCCGTGGGTGGGCAACCTCGGCAACCCCGCGGTCACCACGCCCTTCGAGCCCGGTTCGGTGAACAAGGTGATCACCGCGGCGGGTGCGATCGAGCAGGGCATCGTCAAGCCGGAGCAGGTGCTGCAGGTCCCGGGCAGCATCGAGGTCGCCGACCGCACCGTCGGTGACGCCTGGGAGCACGGCACGATCGGGCTGACGTTCACCGGTGTGCTGGGCAAGTCCTCCAACGTGGGCACCCTGATGGTGGCCCAGCAGCTCGGCGAGCAGCGCTGGTACGACATGGCCAGGGCGTTCGGGCTGGGCAAGCCGACCGGCATCGGCCTGCCCGGCGAGAGCGGTGGCAGCATCCCGGCGCGCGAGAACTGGTCGGGATCGACGTTCGCGAACCTGCCGATCGGGCAGGGCCTTTCGATGACGGTGCTGCAGATGGCGGGCATGTACCAGGCCATCGCCAACGACGGCGTTCGCGTTCCGCCGCAGATCATCGAGGCCGAGGTCCGCCCGGACGGCACGCGGGTGGAGCGGCCCCGGCCGGAACCGGTCCGGGTGGTCAGCCCGCAGACCGCGCACACCGTCAAGGACATGCTCCGCTCGGTGGTGCAGAACGGCCCGGGCAGCGCTGACGACGGCACGGGTCCGGCCGCGGCCCTGCCGGGCTACCAGGTGTCGGGCAAGACGGGTACGGCCCAGCAGATCGACCCGGCGTGCCGCTGCTACAGCCAGTCGAAGTACTGGATCACCTTCGCCGGCATGGTTCCGGCCGACAACCCGCGCTTCGTCGTGGGCCTGATGCTCGACGCGCCTTCCGGCGCCCGTGAGTCGTCTTCGGCGGCACCGCTGTTCAACACGATCGCCACCTTCCTCACCCAGCGCTACCAGATCCCGCTGTCCAAGGAGCAGGCTCCGCTCCAGATGCTCCAAACCCCGTGAGCGAGGCGGAGCGGGGTGGCGGCTCCAGCCGGAGCCGCCACCCCGCTCTCCTGGTCCCGGATCGGTGGGCGGTTTCCACTGGGCATGG